>JAFVRD010000025.1 GCA_017504435.1 Lentisphaeria bacterium
AACACAAGGCAACCCTACGCAAGTGAGCAATTCCATTTTTTGCGAAAATGCAAAAAATCCAAGTGAAAAGAAAAAGTTCCGGCAGGGCAAATTTTATTTGCCGGAGCCGGAACTTGCTTTTTACAGGAATTGCTCACGTTGATTTCTAAACAAAAATGGCATCTCCAATGAGATTCGACGCGAGGGCAAAGCCCGAAGCGAGCCTGAGTAACGCAGACCGCAGGGCGAGTAACACAAGGCAACCCTACGCAAGTGAGCAATTCCATTTTTTGCGAAAATGCAAAAAATACTCCGTAAAAAGAAAAAGTTCCGGCGGGGCAAATTTATTTGCCAAAGCCGGAACTTGCTTTTTACAAGGGATTGTTCACGTTGATTTTTAAGCATAAAAATGGCATCTCCAATGGGATTCGAACCCATGTTGCCGGGATGAGAACCCGGTGTCCTAGGCCTCTAGACGATGGAGACGCGTTCTAATAGAAGAAAATATACCGCAGAAAGCAGCTTTTGTCAAGTATACTGCCTGAAAAAAGTTGAAAAAAGGCACTTTTGGGATTATATTACGACGTTAATTGCAATAAAGTGTAACAACAAATTACTTTGAGGATAACATTCATGTCTGAAACGAGAACCCGTTTTGCCCCCAGTCCGACCGGATTCATGCATGTCGGCAATTTGCGTACTGCGTTGTATGCGTGGCTGCTGGCCCGTTCTGAAAACGGCAAATTTATTCTGCGTATTGAAGATACCGATCAGGCCCGTTATGTTGAAAATGCTGTAGATGTCATCTATGCCACTTTGAAAAAAGCCGGTCTTGACCATGATGAAGGCCCGGACAAAGACGGCGGAGTTGGTCCGTACATTCAAAGTGAACGCAAAAATCTTTACCGTCAATATGCGGAACAACTGGTTGTATCCGGAGATGCATACTACTGTTTCTGCGATAAATGTGAAAGCGATGACAGTGAAGAAAGTGTCCATGATGCTGCCGACGTCTGCCCCTGCTGCACCATGGACCCCGCCGCAGCGGCAGAAAAAGTTGCCGCCGGTGAACCGCATGTCATCCGTCAGAGGATCGACCGCAGCGGTACCAGCACATTCACTGATGCTGTATTCGGAGAAATCACGATCGAAAACAAAGTGCTTGATGATCAAATCCTGCTCAAGCGGGATAATATGCCCACTTATAACTTTGCCAACGTCGTGGATGACCATTTGATGAACATCACTCATGTGGTGCGCGGTTCTGAATACCTTTCCAGTACCCCGAAATACAACTTGCTGTACCGGGCATTCGGCTGGGATATTCCCACTTATGTGCATCTGCCGTTGATAATGGGGCGTGACGCTGACGGCAATGTTTCCAAACTCTCCAAACGTCACGGTTCGGTAAGTTTTGAAAATCTGGTTTCAGAAGGATATCTTCCTGAAGCGATCGTAAACTATATTGCTTTGCTGGGTTGGTCTCCGAAAAGTGACCGGGAGATATTCACCCTCAACGAACTGGCAGAAGCGTTTCGCATTTCCGGTTTGAATAAATCTCCGGCGGTATTCGATTATGCCAAATTGCGCTGGATGAATTCAGAATACATCAAAGCAATGCCTTTTGCAGAATTTGCTGCGGCTGCCAAACCTTTCGCCGGTATCTCCGGAACTTTTCTGGAAGCGCAATGGGAGAAAATCGCAGCCTTGCTCCATTCCCGCGTGGAAGTACTCAGCGATTGTGCCGGTATGATCGGCTTTTTGCAGGCGGTGCCAGAATTTGATTTGACCTTGTTTGTCCACAAAAAAAGCAAATCCGATATTGAAAACACCCGTACCGATCTGCCGCTGATCCGGGAAAAACTGGCAAATATCACGGAATGGAATGCCGAAAATATCAGCGGTGCGCTTTCGGCATTTGCCGCAGAACATGAAGTCAAAGCAGGCCGTCCCATGTGGCAGGCACGGATCGCGGTTTCCGGCTGTGCGGTTACTCCCGGAGGCCCCGGAGAGATCATGGAGATCCTGGGCAAAGATGAATCATTGAAACGCATTGATGCGGCGATCGCCCGCTGGTAAATTTGTATCATTCAGGGAAATTAAGGATATATTACGATATGGGAAATATTGATTTGGAAGAGTTGTTGTTGGCAGTCATTGATGCACCGCGTCCGGAAAAATTGAATGCACTTAAGGATGCCGTCAAAGCAATGCACGGCAAAATGTCTGATGATGATGCTGAAAAAATGGAAATGCTCTGGGAAGAGTGGGAAAACCGCAAACTCTCTGCCCCGGAAGCGAAATTCATCATGGATATTGCCGGAGCCGGAGCTGCGAACCGCCCGTTTTTCCGCAAAATGTTGATCGCGGCGGTCAAAACACTGCTGCCTCCGTATATCGCGCAGGCACCGGTGGTGAAAGCGACCGGAGTGCGCGATGATGCCATGCCTCCTGCCAAAATCGCTGAACGTCTGGAGCGTTTGCTGGCTCTGCGCAGCGGCACAGTGGTATTTCTGGAATCCTCCAAACGCTGGGGCGTGGCAGGGACTATTGACAGTATGAATGCCTCTCTGCCGATGATGCCGTTTGCCCAAATCGGCAGTAATGCCGGAGTTCCATTGGAAATCGTATTGAAAGATGCCGCAGTATTGGCATCCGGTCCGGATATTTCCCGCCTGGTAGTTGCCAGCAATACGCCGGTATCTCCTGCGATTTACCGTGCCACCGTGGAAAAACGCCGTCAGAATACGATTCCGGAAAACCGGATAAAAATGATGGCGCGTTTCGGGTGCGCCCGCAATATGGATGATGCCGCGTTTGAAAGATATTGGAATTCCGGAACTGCGGCGGCTTCCGGTACTGCCGCTGCGGCAGCTCCCGGCGGCATGCGCCGTTCCTGTGACGGCAGAAGTATCAAAGAGATGCTGCTGCTGTTGACCAACGAAGCTCAGAACAATGCCGGTAAATTCAATGATGATGAAATCAGCGCATTTCACGCCTTTTTTGAAAAGCTCAATTTTGCCACTGCTCAGCGGGAAAGCAAAACTATGGCTGAATTGCTGGCAATGATCGCTGACCGTACTCCGGAAGATAAATTGAAAACACTCTTTTCATCGCTTGCCGGAAAAACGGCATTTTTCCCGAAAGACCCCGCCGCGGCTGATTTCGGAGCTTTCGCCGTCTGGGGAGAGATCAGCAGCAAATTGCTGGAAAAACTCGCTGCGGCAGCCGCGTTGATTTTTGATGAAGATTATCTGGCGGCGTGTGCATTGAAACTGCCGCTGAAAGCCCTCAATATGCTGTGTCCGCATATTTCAGATGAGGCGTTGTGTGATATGCTGTCCAGCCGACGCAACTGCGGTGCAGATGTGGTGTTGTGGATTTGGAAAAACCGCAAAAAACGGAACAATCCGGAATTGCTCCAACTGGTCAATCTGGATAATGTTTCCCGGATATTGTCCATGGAAGAACCCCCGAAAGCGTGGGGTGCCGCCCGCCGTGAACTGCGTACCATGCTGATGGATGACTGGACATTCCAATCCCATTTGATCGACATGCTGGACGGCAATCCGGTAATGTTCGGTCTGATCCTGCAGAGTGCGCTTTTCCTGAATTCAGGAGAGCGTCAAAGCCTGATGGTGAAACTTGCCCGTCAATCCAAAGAAATTCAGGAATATCTGGAAAGCGGAGCCGGTCAGAAGATCCTCGCCGCCGGCAATTCCAAACAGGATGCCCCCGCTGCAGTTCCGGTGTTTGAGGCAACTTATACCAGTGTCAAATCCCATCAGATGCTGATCAAAGAACTCGATGACATCATCAATATCCATGTCCCGGAAAACCGGGAAGCGTTGAAAACCGCCCGTGCTCACGGCGACTTCCGGGAAAATTCGGAATTTGATGCCGCCAAAGAACGGCGTAACTACCTCAGCCGCCGCCGGAGTGAACTGGAACGCGAACTTGCCGTGATCCAGCCGGTGATGATGGGTCAGGTCACAGTCACTGATACTGCGGTGATCGGTTCAACGGTGGAAGTTGACATGGGCGGCGGCAGAGTGGAAAGCTACTATCTGCTGGGAGCGTGGGATGGAGATCCGGAACGCCGTTTCCTCAGTTACCGTACCCGGCTGGGCAAAGCGTTGCTCAATTGCAAAACCGGAGATACATTCCCCGGACCGGACGGTAAAGAATGCAAACTGCTTTCGGTAAAAAAACTTCCGTCAGAACTTATTGCGGAACTTGATGCGTGAAAAAATTTCTTGAACAATATTTTCCGGTCATGCGCAGTCATCAGGAACGGTTGTTCCGCTGGCAGCGCGGCAAATATTTGACCTCCAGCCAACTTTCGACATCTTTTCTCAAAGTCCGCAAATGCGTATTGCGGGCTCCGGTCAGAGAAGCTGCCGGAAGTAAGGTGCTGTTTATATCTGATTGGCACTGGTTCGGTTCAGAACGCAACCGCATGCTGTTGGAACGGGTCAAATATATTGTCCGTCATTCAGAACCGTCAGTAATTGTATTGGGCGGCGATATGTGTGAAGATGCGGATACTCTGGACAAACTGCCGGCATTGCTCAAAGAACTCTCTTTGCTGGCTCCGGATTGCATCGCGGTACCGGGCAACTGGGAAACCGGCAAAAGATGGCTCGGCACGGATTTCTGGAAAGATCTCTATGCCTCATGCAATATAAAACTGCTCCGCAATGAGTGTTATACTGCCGGGGCGTTGCGTTTTCACGGCATTGATGATATTACATCCGGATTTTGCGCCCTGCCGGAAAAACTTGATCCGGAAATACCTCCTGCCGGGACGCTGCCTGTGGCAGAAATTCTGGTGGCACACTCGCCTGATACGATCATTGCATTGGATGAAAGCCGCAATCTGTACGGATTTGACACCGCATTGTGCGGACATTGTCATGGCGGACAGCTGCGGCTGCCGTTATTCGGAGCGATGTTCTGTCCCAGCCGTTACGGAACCAGATTTGCGCGGGGAAGTTTCATCCGGATCAACACCCATTTGAAAATGCTGGTCTCTTCCGGCATTGGAGAGCGCAATGGTTCATTCCGTTTCAATTGTCCTCCGGAAGTTATATTGCTGCATTTCCGGACAGCTCACCATTACCGGGCACGCAGTTGCGATATGGAAAGAGCCAAATGAGTAAGTTCGTCAGGGTGCAGATATTTGCGGTGCTGATAACTGCTGTAAGTTCGCTGTGGGCATTGAAATGCGGCACGTTGGAAACATCCTGGAGTGAAGTTTGGGCAATATTCACCGGCAGTACTGAACCTTTGACGGTATTGCTCCGGGAGCTCCGTCTGGGCAGAGTGATATTGGCTCTGCTGGCGGGAGCTGCTCTGGGGGTTTCCGGAACGATCCTGCAAAAAATCCTGCACAATGATCTTGCTGCACCGGAAATCATCGGCATATCTTCCGGAGCCGGATGTGCCGGTCTGCTGCTGCTGTTCTTTTTCCCCGAATCGATCAATCTGCTGGGGGTGGCGGCGTTTGCCGGAGGCATGCTGGCGGCAGTGACCGTGTATCTGGCGGCATGGAAACAAGGCGTTGATCCGGCACGTCTGGTGTTATCCGGCGTGGCAATCAGTACGCTTTTCGGCGCATTCACGGCAATGATGATGATGTTGAATTCCGGGAAACTGGTCGGCATATTTGAATTCACTCTGGGCGGAGTTTCCGGCAAAGGTCTGGTCGAAGTGCGGCAATCCCTGCCGTTTTTCGCTGTGGTATTTATCTGTGCGGCACTGATGAAGCGCAGACTGGATATTCTCTCTCTGGATGACAGCAGTGCCGCTTCACTGGGCATAAATGTGGAACTTTCCCGGCTGACAGCCCTGGCTCTGGCGGCACTGGCAGCGGCAACGGCAGTATCGGTATCCGGATTGCTGGGTTTTGTGGGACTGATGTCACCGCATATCGCACGCAAACTCGGTTCCGGAAGTGCCGGAAAGCAACTGCTGCTTGCCGGGACGATCGGTGCATGTTTATGCGTGACCGGGGAATGGCTGGGGCGTATTGCCGCCGCGCCGCGTGAATTGCCTGCCGGAGTATTTCTTTCAGCGGCAGGGGCGGTGTTTTTTCTGATTTTGCTGCTGGGACACCGGAGAGATGGAATATGAAAATAACACTTGCAGCGGTCAGCACCTCTTTATCCGGCAGGGAGATACTGCATGATATTTCCGTAGAATTTCCTGCAAACCGGATTTCCCTGCTTGCCGGAGGCAACGGTTCCGGTAAAAGCACACTGTTGAAAACGATTGCCGGACTGATTGCTCCGGATGCCGGAGAGGTCAACTTTGGCGGCATGAATATAAATTCCCTGCCGCGCAAAGAAATGGCGCGCCGGTGTGCAATATTGCTTCAGGAACCTTATGCTCCTGCAGAAATGAAAGTCGCGCAATTGGCGGCATTGGGCAGATATCCATACGGCGGTGGCAGCTGCAATGCCCCGGAGGTCAAACGTGCCCTTGAAGATGCCGGAATAAGTTATGCGGCAAACCGGGAAGTGGGAAAACTTTCCGGCGGGGAACGGCGCAAAGCATTTTTGGCGCGGGCATTGGCTCAGGAAAGTGAACTGCTGCTGCTCGATGAGCCGGAATCGGCACTGGATGCCGCCGCCAGGAGCGAATTGTTGAATTTGCTGTGCCGCCTGCACCGGGAACGCAAACTGACAGTTATCATGGCGGCACATGATTTGGACTTTGCCTTGGGGGTCGCTGATTTTGTGTGCGGCATAAAATCCGGCAGGATATGCTTTTGCGGAGAACCGGAAACTGCAGTGACCACGGAAAATCTTCACACCCTGCTGGGGGTTGATATTGACCTTTTTCATGATCGCCGGGGGCGGCTCCGGGTTCTGCCGGAATATGGCAGGAAATCGTGATAATAGTGCTTTCATGCATGATAATGAAATGCTTTGTCAAAAAAATCCATTGCTAAAATGGCAATATTTGACTATATTCAATAATTGTTGCAATAGTGCATTAAATTCAGGTTTTCTTTTAATTAAGACTTGATTTACAGCATGTTACAAGTTATACTATAGTGTGATTGAAAATTATTATTATACAGTCTTTCAGGAGAAACAGAAAATGAGTGAAGCGAATACTTCCATTTTAGCCTCCAAGTACCTCACCGGTGTGGTTCCGGGAGTTGCTTTGGTGGAGAGTTCTGAAACAGCCAAAGATTATTCCGGCTATACTGTGGATGGCAATGGCGTGCTTTTCACTGTCGGCAATAACCTTTACATTACTGATGCCGATTTGAGCAAACTCGGAGGTATTGTAACTGCTTCCGGTGAAAATGTTGTTATCGGTGACACGACGGTCACCGGATATGCGACCCTCGCGGATGCTCTGGCAGCTCAGAACTGTGTCATGGTCGTCGATGTCGAAACCTCCGGTGCGGGACAGATTGTGATCGAGGGCAAAACAGTTATCGGCAGTGATGCGATTATTTCCGACAGTACCGCTGCCAACGGCGGCGGATTGAAAACTAAAGGTGCGGTCACTCTTTCCGGAGTTTCAGTAGTTGACAACAGCAGCACCAGCCACGGCGGCGGATTCTACAATAACGGAGCATTGACTGCCGATAACATGTATTTTTCCGGAAATACTGCGAATGCAACGGGTGCTTACGGCGGCGCACTGCATATCAACAGTACCCAAAACAGTATTATCACCAATTCCGAGTTTGTCAACAACTCTGCCGGTCGCGGAGGTGCGATCAATATTGATGGTGCAAACACTTTGACCGTCAAAGATTCTTATTTTGCCGAAAATTCCGTCTGCGCAGAAGGCGGTGCCGTGATCGTACAGTCAGCATCCACTTTTGAAGTATCCGGCTCCACATTCTATAAAAACTACAGTCCGAACAATGGCGGAGCGATTTTCAATTACGGTACTCTTATTGTTGATAACACGCTTTTTTCAGAAAATAAAGCCGGGACGTACTGCGGCGGTGCTGTCCACAACGCCAAAAATGCAACAATCACAGGCTCCACATTCTACGGGAATATTGCCACTACCAACAGCATCAACAACAAAGGCGGCAGTGCAGTCAACAACAACACAGCTTCTTCAACCCTGACCATCGGAGCTTCCGATGACGGCAGAAAGACTCTTTTTATCGCCAACACCGGTGATGAAGCGATCCGCAACATCGGAATTCTGACCATCGGCAATGCCCGTTTTGAAAACAACGCCGATGGCGCGATTTTCAACTCCGGAACCATGACCATCAACGGTTTGATCGAATTGGTCGGTGATACTGACAACATCAACAACAGCGGTACGGTTGAAGTCGATGCATCCGCGTTCCTTGGTGATGATGATATTTATGCCAAAGTGATTGATGCCAACAGTGTCAATACATTTTCCGATGCCGCAACGCAGGACGGTTACAATCTGTTCGTTGCTGACAG
>JAFVRD010000026.1 GCA_017504435.1 Lentisphaeria bacterium
AATATTGCTCATAGAATCTTTCATAGCCAATGCAATAGCCAGACCGACAGTACCGAGGATAGTTAGTATGCTTGCTGTATTGACACCAAACAAATCAAGAATAATTAAAAGAGCAAGCAGCCAGATAACGCCTCTTACAAATACAAAAACAATATGACTTACAGAGTCATCGATCGTATTGACTTTTGCACTTGTATTGGTAATTATTCTTTTCACAATACGGGTAAAAATCCATGCCAGCAAAACGGTAAGCAATACCAAAAGCATTATTTTACCAAAATGGATAATACTGTCGCCATGGGTACTCCACAGTTGCTTCATAAATTCTCCAAAATTGCCGGATTGAACCGGTTGGGCAATCTGATTGATGATTGTTTCTGTGCTGGAAACTGTTTGAGTTGCAACTTCTTCTTTCATATTAACTCCTATTGCCTGTTGCTGATATAAACTAACTTGTACACCACGTACACCCAATTGTAATGTATCATATTTATTGAGCTTTTGCAAATGCAAAACGGCTTTTTTATTGAAATCCCAAGATAAGGACTTCACTTTGGCAAAATGAAAGACAGAGCAGGAGTTGCGGAAAACCAACTTTTGCACCGTCTTTTTTTTACATCAAGTCCTTGCATTACCACTTTTTGTAAAACATTGATAATAAACAATAATTCTCCAAGGACTTGCGTCCAGCGCGTTTCAGAGACTTTCGCCGTAAAAGTGGTGCAAAATGCCGTTGCCGGTATAACGCTGTTCCGGCTGGGAAAGAGTGCGTAAAATGTAAGTATAGAACATTCGATTTCTCCAATTCTCTGCCGTTAGCCCTCCGTCGCCAAGGTTTTGGAGGGCATCCTTCGCCCGCTCCGTGCACTCCGCTTATTTTTGCAAACAAAAAAAATCTACGGATAGCAAACCTTACGGCTTGCCATCCGTAGCTTTAGCGAAGGATGGTGGAGCAGAAGAGACTCGAACTCTCGACCCTCACACTGCCAGTGTGATGCTCTAGCCAACTGAGCTGCTGCCCTGTGTTTCAGTATGTTACTTACATATAGCTCGCAGTAAAAAAATGCAAGCGGGATTTTAAAAAATTTTTACGTTTTTTTGCATTTTTTGGTGTTTTTTTTACCTGAAAGGGGAGAGAGAACTGTTGCTTTATCAAATCATTCAAGAGAAGGTTTTTCAACAAAATAGATATACGGTTTTGAGAGATGCTCCGTTTCAAATACAACAATTTCGTTGCTGCCCCGTTGCAAAAACGGTGCCGGAACATACATGGTATTGCCCGGACCGAGATTCCAGTAACGTCCGAGATTGTGTCCATTTACCCAAACGATCCCTTTGACTCCGGGGAAACGGATAAATGTGTCGGCAACATCCTGGATTTCCAGTGTTGCCCGGTAAAATGCCGGAATGTTCTTGTATGTACGGACAAATTTTTGAAACGGAATGGCTGATAACTGCCGCTGATCCAATGGCAGGGAAAATATCTGCCAGTCAAAAATCTGCTGATAGACGTGGGTTACTCCGGAACAAATCCCTTTGAAATCTTTGCCGACAGCAGGACCGTAATTCACGCGTCCCATGTTTTCCACCAGAATATCCAGTTGTGCCCCCTCTGCCGGGATGTCAAATTCCGGGCTCTGATTGCCGGGATCATTCCGGTAATAAGTGAAAACATGTTTCCCGTTGACATAGACCAATGCCCGGTCTTTTACCTCCCAGAGATTCAACCACGCACGTTGCGGTCCCTGGAGACGGGCTCGGTAGTTGATGAAACCGAAATTCTGTCCCAGTTCTTCCATGCTTTTTACTGAAACACTGTTGACGGGTACAGAAATATCCTGAAGACAATCGTATAAACTGCAACATTCCGTGACATCGATTTTGCCGTAACCGATTTTGCGGGAAGATTCCGGAGTCCCAAATGGTGCATCCGGGCGGTATTTTTTTATAACCTGCTGGATTTTCAGATATTTTTCAGTAATATCACCGGATTCAGAAAGCGGTGCATCGTAATCATAACTGGTGATGTCCGGTTTGTACTGTTCTCCGGGGATGCCGTTGGCACCATTGAGAAATCCAAAATTTGTGCCTCCGTGGAACATATAAAAATTCACATTCCCTCCCGAACGCAATATATCATCCAGCTCTTCAGCGGCACTTTCCGCACTTCTGGTATGGTGTGCTTCTTCCCAGTGATCGAACCATCCATCCCAGAATTCCATGCAGAATGGCGGATCATCCGGACGGTATTTGCTTGCCAGCTCAAAATACTCCAATGCCCGAGTGCCGAAATTCAAGGTAACAGGAGAATCGTCCAGGGTGCCGCCGAGAAGATAGAGTTCCCGCGGACCATCAGCGGTGAACAATGGGACGGTGATCCCGGCATCTCTGATCATTTGCCGCAAAGAATGGAGATATTTTTTATCACTGCCGTAAGAACCATATTCGTTTTCCACCTGCATGGCTATAATTGGACCGCCATTATCGATTTGCAGTTGAGCAAGTTTGGGCATGAGCATCTGATAATAGTTGCGTACAGCATCCAGAAAAGGAGCATTCATTCTCCTGATTTCAACTCCCTCTTTGACCATGATCCAGGCGGGGAGTCCTCCGTTGTCCCATTCCGCACAAATATACGGGGCAGGGCGGACGATGACAAACAATCCCAACTCCTGTGCCAGACGGATGTATGCTTCTAAATCAAGCATTCCGGAAAAATCAAAAACTCCCTCCTGCGGTTCGTGCAGATTCCAGCATATGTACGTTTCCAGGCAATTCAGACCGCACATCCGCAGTTTTTCCAGACGGTCACGCCAAAGTTCCCGCGGGACACGGAAATAGTGTATCGCTCCTGATATGATTTGAACCTTTTTGCCGTCGATCCAGATTGCTCTGTTTTTGAATTCCACTCGCGTTGACATGGCAGACCTCTCAGTAAGAAAATTTTTTCATCCAGTAATGTAAATAGAATATACTTTTAAAAAAACGAAATGTCAATTGTCAACGATTGTAAATTAGATTTTTTGCAAGCAAAAAAAATCTACGGATAGCAAGACGGGATTTCAAATCTGCTGTACTGCCGATATAACGCTGTTCCGGTTGGGAAATACTGCGTAAAATGTAAGTGTAGAACATTCGATTTCTCCAATTCTCTGCCGTTAGCCCTCCGTCGCCAAGGCTTTGGAGGGCATCCTTCGCCCGCTCCGTTGCACTCCGCTTATTTTTGCAAGCAAAAAAAATCTACGGATAGCAAGACGGGCTTGCCATCCGTAGCTTTAGCGAAGGATGGTGGTGGTAACGCAACTTTGCGGCAAACCTTTCTTACTGCGATTTTTTACGCTCAAACAATAGAAAAGTTCGTTGTCGCAATACCTGATATGATAGAGAGTTGCAGAATTGCGAAAAAAGTCTCGTAAAATCAAAATCATCAAAAAATAATGCAGAGGACTTTCCCCGTAGAAAGTTCGTTGTTTGAAAGGTGGATTGCAAAAGATATACAAACACCAAGCTGAAAAAAAACTGTATATTTTTTACAGTCATTAACAACCGCAAAAGAAAATAGTTTTTGTTGTCAGTGGTTGGAATAATCACCGTATAATTTCTGTTCAGGGACGGAATAACGCATGGTCAAGCCGCCGCCGTTGGCGTGGCGGTTGTTATAGAAATAATATGGTTTCTGCCAGTCATAATCAGAATAATGCAATGGACCGACATTACTGTCTTCATTAACATCAGTCCGGTTCAAAACAAAATTATATCCACGTTTTTTGCGGAATTTTTCAAAATCCTCTTCTGAAACATTGCAGCTCCATTCCGCATAGTTCGTTAAAAAAACACTTTTACCTTTGATTACAAAATTATAAGCTCCATCAGGAAAAAATCGTTCCTGCATAAAATGGGGCATTTCATAACTTATTGGCAGTTTATTGCCGGTAAAATCGTAATCAGAAACATTATGAAGCTCGGAAATAAAAAATAACAGCACGCCAACAATGATGCCTGTGATTCCGAATGAGCTTCCTTTTTCGTGTTTTTTGAAAGGACGGAAATATATTGCAGCAGCTGCCATCAAACACAGCGGAATAAAAAAATACTTCACATTGATCCCGCAGAAATAGCTGGTTTTACCAACGCAAAAAAAGAGCAGTCTCAAAGCAGAAAATACGATCAATATGATCCCGCTCCAAATCAACGCACTTTGTTTTTTGGAAAAGCCAACCGGTTCAGAAAGAGTATCTTTTTTTATCTTGCGTTTCCAATTGTAAAAAAGTAATCCACCGTAAATCAATGGTAAAATTATCAAACTCCAAAAATCAAGGGTAAGAACAATAAAAGGCGCAAAAATCAACATCAGCAAAAGCCATGCCGTTCCCGTTATGATCCAGGTAAGTATTCTGTAAACGATTTCCATTATCTCTCCGATTCAAGCTCAAAGATAATATATCATTTGTTGCAAGCAGTTACAACTGCTGGATGCGGATTTTTGACGTAATTACGGCATCCAAAGTCTACCGATATAACAATCTGCGAACTTTTGTCTGGAAATTTATAAGACTGTTTGAAGTTTGATGATTTGCATAGCAAATGTGTGAATTTCTGAAAATCAAAAATGACGGTTAGAGAATGATCTGCCGCAATGGGTTATTTAAGATTCTGTTTCGTGGTGTTGATTGAGGCGATCAGAGTTATTCTGATTTCCCGGCAGAGATTTTCCAACCGATCATATTCTGCAGAAGAAAGGATATTTGTTTTTCCTAATAGTAGCAACCAGTAACTTGTTTCATTGGCTTCTTTCAAGGAAATTTGCAATTTTGAAACAAAATCAGCTTTCCCGTGAGCATATTGCGCTTCGTGGATGTTGGCTCCGATACTTGTTCCGGCTTCATTCACCATTTTTGCAAAGCAAAAATGGTGGAGGTTAACAAAACAAAACGTCAAAATTCTCCCACCCGCAAAAACAGCCAAAAGTTCGTAAGGTGAGGGACAATGCTTCAACACCACAATCGCAGATTTTTATGGTGTAAAATTCCGTGGCACCTGCACAGCGTAACAGAATGGGCGGAGGAACGCCGGCAACGTAAGCACCCTTGCAAAAAAGTATAATATTTATCTCTCTGTAACGGGAACTGAGCCTTGTAAAAAAATTTTTGAATGCTAAATTATCAAAAAACCTTCAACGGAGTTTATTATTATGGTTGAATTTCATAAAAACACTGATGAATCACTTGTGCCTGATTATGTTCTGCCCGATGTGCTTATGACTGCTGACGGGAAAAAAATCGAAAACGCTTTTGACTGGATACAGACCCGCCGGCCGGAAATTCTTGCTCTTTATAAAAAAGTAATGTACGGTAATTTGCCGCCCCGTGCCGTCAAAACTGAATTTGAAACAATATCATGCAAAGAAGATGCCCTCAACAATACCGCAGTCCGCAAAGAGATACAACTCACTTTCTCCATGGCTGACGGCAAAAGTCATTCTTTCGTCATGCTTCTTTATATTCCCAAAAATCTTTCTGCTCCCGCACCGGTTTTCATCGGTCTCAATTTTAACGGAAATCAGAATTGCACATCTGAAGATGATGTAATGATGACTGGCAGACTTCTCAACGGAGGACTTGTAGCAAATGAACGTTCAAATCAGGTTCAGCGATGGCAGTTTGAGGAGACAATCAAACGCGGTTATGCTTCTGCAACCGTCTGCTATCACGATATTTATCCTGACGACAAAGATGAAAATTCATGGCGCAATAGTGTATATAATCTCTTTTTTGCTGATGAAAGTAATGAAGAGTTCCATTCACATGGTTCCGCAATCAGCGCATGGGCATGGGGCTTGTCAAGAATGCTTGACTGTCTGGAAACTGAACCCATGATTGACAGCTCAAAAGCTTTCGTTCACGGTCATTCACGTCTGGGCAAAACTTCACTCTGGGCAGGTGCAAACGATACCCGCTTCAAACTGGTAATCACCAACGATTCAGGCTGCTGCGGTTCAGCAATCGCACGCCGTGACTTTGGAGAAACTGTCGAAATCATTACTCACAAATTCCCTCACTGGTTTGTAAGTTCATTCCCCAAATATTCCAAGCGTGAAGCAGAACTTCCTTTTGACCAGCACTTTTTCGTTGCATTGACTGCGCCGAGATATCTTGCAATCGCCAGTGCGGAACTTGATTCACACGCTGACCCCAAAGGTGAATTTCTTGCAGGCGCACATGCAGGTGCAGTTTATAAACTTTTCGGCATTGACACTTACACTCCCGACACCCCGCACCCTGTTGATTCATATATTACAGGTGCAGTAAATTATCACGTCCGCAGCGGCGGTCACGACCAGAATCTCGCCGACTGGACGCATTACTGGGATATTGCCGCAAAAATCAAATAAATTTTGGCTCTGTACTAAATATTGACTGATAATTTGAAAAAAACTGAGGGGGGGGTGGGTATAGTGAGTTGCATAAGCAACGAACTGGTAATACCACAACGTGGCGAAGTCCGGCGAAAATCGAACATTCCACCGAAAAACAGCCTGACACCATGGATCCCACCCTACAAAACACCTCATCTAAGAGACAGTATGAGCTTAAAACTAAAAGAGTTATGGACTTTATTTACAGGGGAATTTTAGACATTTCAGCAAATAAAAGAGACGAGGGAACTTAAAATCTCTGTTTTTGAGAAAAAATATAAAATCCCCTGCTATTTGTTATCAGCTTTCACATCTCTACTGTCAGCAAACAAAAAATGCGGCATCGTAATTGATACCGCATTTTTTTAGAAAACTTATTTGGAATTAAAAGTCAAGTTTGAGGGATGTACGTATCCGGAAATTCGGGTATTGTGGGACGCTTCCCACAATCTTGAATTGATGATCGCCTACGGGAATAAGCATTGGGGCAGTCGGAGAAAGACTGCTTAAAAATACGAAAAGCCTCCGGGAATTACTCTTGGATGCTTTTTTACTGTTCGGACACTTCCGGTGAGGTGAAAACAACATTTTTTAGGGAATTTCGGGGTTTTGTTACTTTTTGTTGATATAAGACAAGGTAATTGTATTCTCTCCGAAACCGCATCATTAAAATCCGTCCTTTACGTAAAAAACGGCGATTTTGAGCTCAAATCGGGTAAGGGACGTCGTCCTCCACCCGGAGAGAAAGAGAGAGAAAACACACATTAAAAATGGCGTTTGGCAAAGTGTAAGGAAAATTTAAGCGGCGAAGCCGCGCTGTAATAACATCACCAACCTTACTCCCGCCAGGGAGAAACTTCACGGGCAGCGGAGCTGACCTCTTCACAAGTGTAATGGAGCGTAAGCGGAATGAAATGTCTTCACAAGCAAGGCTTCGGAGATTTTGTGAAGATGTGAAGAAAAACCTTCGTTTTTTGAGTGAAGAGCTTTTGCGATTGCCGCTGATGCGGCAAGACGCAAAAGGCGTGAAGTGAAGCCTTGCGGCTTCGTTCCACCAAAAATAAAAACCGTCGGAAAACCGACGGCTTGAAATTTTTGGTGGAGCAGATGGGAGTCGAACCCACGACCTATACGATGCGAACGTATCGCTCTAGCCAACTGAGCTACTGCCCCTTATTTAATTTTCATTGGAATAATATACACCGCTTTTGATATTTGTCAAGTCACTGATCGCTGATTTGTGCAACTTTCACCAGTTTACAGGCGTTAACGTCGCACCTGCCAACGGTTTTTCTTCCGGGAACAGCTTTTCAAACGTCATGCAGATTTTGTGGTAATCGTTGAAATAACCATTGGCCTTCAGAAATTGAGAGTGACTCTCCGACCAGAATGCCGGTGCCGCAGTCGTGGTCAAATCGATTGCTAATTCTGATTTGCCCTCCGGCAATTCAATATCCCAAACATACGGTCCCCACGGACATTCACCCTGTTTTTTACCATTGACCGACAATTCTGCCAATGCCCGCTGCGCCTGCGGCAATTCCAAACGGAATTTTCCCGCTACCGCAGCATCAGCAACGGCAATGTAGCGGAGCGTACCGCAAAAATCCGCATCAATTTTTTCCGGGACCGGAATTTCCACCATCCCGTCTGCCGTTGCAGCAAATGCTTTTTGCGCACCTTGCAGGGTAAATTCAACCGCCCGGACATCCCCGGACTTCTGTTCCGGAACTGCTCTTTTTTGCGCCCGTCCCGGAATAGTCAGCAGAACCATCGCTCCGCCAAACGGCAATTCCAAATTCAACATATTTTCCGCATCAGCTCCGGCAGCTCTGCGTTTACCGGTCGCCGGATCATACCAGACATTGAATCCGGCAGGTGCTTCAAAACGGCACTGCAATTTTTCAGTACCCGAATTGACCAATATCAGCCGTTCCCCGCGCGGAGATTTCAAATGACGGGTCCGCAATGCCGGACAAGCTTCTGCCAGCCGGATATCCGCCGCCGGTTCGCCGGATATCTCCGGTGCTTCAGGAACATAATCGTAAGTTACCTGGCGGGCGGCAAGTTTCAAGCCTTCCGGGAAAAGTTCCCCGTCATATTCCCCCCGGCGCAACGCAGTAACCGGAAACGGTACATGCACTTTTATGATCGGAGTTGTCCGGTCAAGTACTTTGGACATGCGCCGGGTGAAATCAGCAAAGCAATGATAATATTCCCACCGCGGATCAGGCGTAAACAAATTGGAATCCGTAGTCACCTGACGGCCGCCCCGGTTGGAATAATGAAACGCCATGGGCGCAATCAAATTCACCCCCATGATCGTCTGCATTGCCGCCACCTGTTTCATTTCCGCCAGCGAAAGATCCGCCCCGTAAACGCCCAGAGATTCACTGAGAACCATTTTGCCTCCGGCAGCCGATGAAGTGATCCGGGAGAAATCGGTTTCCGGCATCAGCGGATGGATCTGCCGCCAGATCGCATCACAGCCGGGAACATCAAAATATGACAGCGGAGTAAAAATATCTCCGGCAAGCAGTTTTCTCATATTTGCCAAACAGTCATCCCCGTTGAAGTGACCGGTAAAAAGCAGCCCGTTGGCGTGACACCAGTCGCGGATCGGGATCATGAAATTCTCTACGATCAGCGAATTCCATACCTCGCAATAATCCTGACGTGCCTGCGGATCGTTGTTTTTGAATATCCGCATGACGGCATCGTAGGCATCATATCCTTTTACTTGCCGGAAACGCTCTGCCAATACCGGTGACCACGGCATATCCTGTTCCGCGGTATCCGGAGCAAATCTGCCGAAAAACGGTTCATCAGTAAACACTCCGGGAATAGTTTTGCCGAATTCATGGGCAAAACGTTTTTTGTATTCTTCATGTACCATGGAAATAAACAACTGTACCGTTTCCGGATTGAGCAGATCCGGGTGTCTTTCCAATTCAAGAATCTCTCCGGAAGGGATGACGCGGTGCATCCGCAAATGGGGAAATTCCCGGGGGATCCTGCCGTTGACGTTGCCGCTGGGCCAACCGCCTTCATCATATATCCATGCTGCCATATCCAGTTCGCGGGCGCACTCCACTGCGACGCCGAACATCCGGAAAAATTCTTCCGACAAATACCCTTTCATACCGCCGGGAAAGTCATTTGCCCTGAATTCAGCAGGCATCACATGAACAAAAAATCCATCCACATGCTGCCGGTGCATTTCATGTATCTGCCGCCGGATCTCTCCAGGCTCAAGAGCATCGTTCCAAAACCAGAAAATCAGATTACGCTTTATTTTCATAACTCTATTTATCCCCAAAAAAATTTATATTTGATATTCGTAATTAAAAACATACCGCAATTCACCCGGAAATACCGGAACGGAGTATTACAATAGCATCTATTCCTGACTTTTCAACTTCATATAGAAATATCATTTTGAAAAATTTGAAAAAGAGTCTGCTGCCGGCAGTATTGCAGATTTTTACATTTGCGGTGCTTTGACCGTTACCGGACCGAATAATCCGGATGGCAGAGATTCCTGCTCGAACCAGCGGGAAAGCCGTTCAAACGGGGAGACAAAAGTCAACTCCTGCTGCCATTTTTTCCAGATCTCATCCGGAGCGATGGCATTGGCAAGGGTGTTGGTTACCCGGATCTGCAAGCGGTTTTTCCCCGGATGCAGTATGCCGGTCACATCAAAACAATATGGCGGCGCGATCCGGACTCCCAGAGCAATACCATTCAAGGTCGCCGCCGCAATATAATTGACTTTGCCCAAATCCAGAAAACTGCCCGTACCGGAAAATTCAAAATCCAGAGTGTATTCAGCTTCGCCGCTGAAATTTTTACCGAGAAATTCCGACCAGCTGCCCGGCGCAGCGGGAACTGCCGGAGCATCCGTGAATTGCTCAATAACATAATCATCACTGCCGACAGAGTATTGACGGAGTTTTTTCAGTGTCCAGCTGCCGGAAAGTTCCGCAACGGTATTCCCCGGTTGCCGGGGCATTTCCCGGTCAGCTTCCGCCTCCGGCCCGGAGATCAATACGACCAATTCACCCGGCGCAAATCTATGCTGCCAGATGCGTGAATTGTACTCCGGCAGTTTTTGGAAACATCCGGTTTCCGGGTCGGCAATGACCGTTTTTTTATCCGGCAATATACAACCGAAATTTTGCGGCAGTTGAGAGATATTCAAAATGAAATGGATCAACGTACCGTCACTGCGTTCATGGGTGCGGAGTATGAAATTGAAGTTGGTTTGAGGAATATCCAGCAGCGGTTTCACGAGGTATGTTTCATCAGAACTGATGATCTCCGCACCGCAGGATCTCAAAAATTCCAACCGCTGCTGTGCCGCTTCACTCATTAGAGCATTGGGAGGCAGGATTATCCGTTTGTAAACCGCCTGACCGACCCGGATCCCCGCCGGATCAATGACAGCTTCGGCGAGAACATCATCATCTATGTAATCAAAATCGCATTGCTGTTCCCGTAAACGCTGGGCAATATGTTCCTGCCGTTCACTGGCATATCCGGCAAGCCGCGGCAAAATCTGCAATGACCGGGTATCATAAAAAAGCGCATTTTCCACTTTGGGTGTGGAGTTGGCGGCAAGGGTGCAGAGCCGGGATGCCCACTTGTGGAATCCGTCACTGTACTGCCATGCGGGATTGACTGCTCCGAAAAATGGCCGGAGCCCCTCGATGCGCTGACCCCGGGTCGAGGATGGCAAACTTGATGCGGCCAGAGTATTCACCCCGCAGACGATCACATAAGCGACCAGAAATCGCATTTGCTGAAATGTCAATCCGGCACCGTAAATGCTGAATAATTCTCCGATAACGTATTGATTGCCGCACTGATGAGCCACGCTTGAGGCAAATTTCGGGAAAGTATGCAGCCGGTCGCCCTGCCATATCTGCCGCCAGATCAGATCCACTCCCGGCATATCCAATGTCCGCAACGTCCGCATGATCTGACCGTAGGTCTGAAAAACATTCCGGGCGGGTTCATCTTCACCATCCATGTGTCCGCCGGAGATAAGACCATGTTCCCGGCACCATTTTTGCAGCGGCTGTGTAAAACGTTCGGTGAACAGCCGGGAAAGCACGTCATAATAATCCAGCCGGGCGCGGACGGTTGCCGGGTCCATGTGCAACGCCAGAATATCCGGCAGATATGGCAGGATATCATAATTTTTACGGGCGGTAAATTCTTCCGCAAAATCCGCGCACCACGGTATCCGGGTCAAAGTTCCGGGAATGTAACCCGGTTCATCCATAAACGCAAATTTGATCACCGTACCGAAATCATCCGGGAAGCGGCGGAAATACTCCTCATGGGTGAATTCAATAAACTTTTTAACTGCATCCGGGTGAAGCATATCCGGCAGAGGGGCGCGCTGCGGATCAATTGATTCGTATTCGACTTTTACTTTGCCGGGGCCGTTGGAAACGATGAATTGCCGGGTGAATTTTGCCGGATCACTTGCCCATACTTTGCCGCAGGCTCCACCGGATGGCCAACCACCCTCATCGTAAAGGCAGAGTTTCAAGCCATGTTTCCGGCACTCATCAAGAATGATCCCGTAACATTGGAAATACTCTTCTGTCAGATAATCCGGAGCCATGGTTGAACCGATATAAGCCCGGAATTTTACCGGAGTCGGATGCGGATAAATAACTTTGGCACCTTTGGCGGCAAATTCAGCAACTGTTTTACGGAGATAATCCGGTGACATCTCACTGTTGATCTGCCAGTAATACCCCGGGGTGTTGATTGCCGGCGGTTCGACAAAATTTTTCAGCAAATCGGACATTTTTCACATATCTCAATCATATTTATTTGATTCGGAAAATCCGGGTTTCGCCAGGACGCAGTGATAATTCCGGAGTCCGGGTATTTTCAGCTGCGGTTTTACCGGTGAATGCATCAATAAAGGTATGCGCTTTCGGGAAATTCAATTTTTTCACCCCTCCGTAAGCACTGTGAATCCCCAGCAGATCACTGCCGATATAAACAATGGCATCCGGATCATTGTCGATATAAAAATGCACTCCTGCCGCTCTGGCCAGTTCCCTGTATAAATCCAGCGGCATGATCCCCAGCGAACAGTAAAAACTGTTCCAGGTGCCGAAACGTTTGTATGCCATCGGTTTGAAACGGGGATCTTTCACAAATTCACCGAAATATTCCGCATCCGGATCATCAGGCACCAGGGCGGAATCAGTATTGCCGCTGGAAGCATAAATAACTTTGCCGATCCGCTGGAACAACGGCTGTTTACCATTCGGAGCCAACCGCATTACCAATGAAATCTGACCGCTTTCGCGCATTTTGATACCGGTCAGCCGTTCAGCATTGCCGGCGGTGCGGGTCGTGCCATCGATATATCCGCTGTTATGTAAAAATACCAGCAGTTTGCCATCCCGTTTCAGCGCATCAATGGTACGGCGGTGTTCCGGAGTCGGCGCAATGACATTCAGAAAAACATACATTTTGTATTCCGGAAATCCCGGTTTGCCGAGATCACTGAGAAACCAGACATCATAGGGTGCGCCCAGATAACCGAATGCTGAATTCTGCCGCACATTGAATCTCCGGCGACTGCCGAATGTGGTATAAATAAAACTTTTTTCATCCGCGATCAGAGCGATCTCCGCCGGAACTGTCTGCCGTGACGGATCAACTCCGGCAATTTTGCGGATATTGGCGATGGTTTTATGCAGACCTTTATTTTCAAACATTCCGCCATGAATATCGTACCAGTGCATCCCCATGCCGTTCACCCAGCTTTTGAGGAACATTTTACGTGCCTGAGCGGTAAATTCGTAAAGTGTTTCCGTTTTTGCCCAACGCGACGCTCCGGCGATATAGGTACGGATATCGGCTTCATCCACAAAAATTTTGTTATGCATCCGGTAGCTGGCTGCCGGAGCTGCGAGTTCGTGGGGATGGCCGACCGGGCGTTCAATGTAATCAACGGCAATCAGATAATCAAAATCGGGAGATTTCAAAATTCTTTCAATATCAAATTCTCCCCACTGCAATATTCCGGCGATAGAGAAAAATTTACCGTAATAAGCAGATACCAACCGGGTGCGTCCGGTGGATTTTTTGATAACTGCCGCCAAATCGGTAATAAAATCTGCGACACATGAGGAAAACGCGCGATTGAATTCGATGATATCCTGATCTTTGGCAGGATCAAGAAAAACCTGAATTGCACTGCCCTGACGCCGTTTTACTTCGGGAATCGCAATAGCGGCAAAATCCGGATAACTGGTGTGCCATTGGGCATTCAAATTGGCAATATCGCCATATTTTTTCTGCAGGCAGTCATGAAAATAATTCTGCATAGGCACGCTGTAATCTCCGACATATTTTCTGCCCGGTCCAGCCCATTGCATGAATTGACCGTCATCACCGCCATCCATGCCGATGCCGGCGATCCGGTTATAGTAAGAGCTTTTTTGCAGACATTCGATCAAACGGGCAAGAAATGCGGCGGCATCCCGGTGATATTGCCGGGATGCATAGGAGATCTTGTTGATTGCTCCGCGATTTGAGACGTATCTTTCGCCGGGAAATTTTTTCAGATACCATTCCGGGGCATCGGTGTTTAAGATCACGATAAGATAACTGTCGGGAGCATAGAAAAGTGCTGATTGCAAATAAAGATCCAATTCATCGGTATTGACCGAATCATCCGGGTTCCACAACCGGGAAAAGTTCAAATTCAGCTCCAGCAGCCGGACACCAGCTTGATCCAAACCGGAGGTAAAACGGTAACTGGTAGTATCATTGCGGACATTTTCCGCCCCGCGCTGGGACATCATGGTTTCCGGTTTGCCGTTGATGTGCAGTGTCGGCGTCCCGTTGATCTTTTTCAGTTCAGCGGTCAGCGGCGGCAAAACCCGGGTACTTCCGGTAACAGTCAACGTACCGGGTTCGACCGGTACAGTCAGATCACGGCTGACCAGATTCACCGCATAAGTACTGTTCAGTGCCGAATCAGGAATATTCAACACCCCGCGTAAATATAATTTACCGTCAGCATAAGATATATGCATCGGCATCCGGTAAAATTCCCGGTCTTTTTTCATCAACTGCAGCCATACTTCCGCTTCCGGGTGAAGTTTGACTCCCGGAGCAGCCAATTCAAAGACCACAGTTGAACCGGCAGTGCCTTGCCAATTGCGGGGTACACCGGCAAATTTCACTTCCGGAACCGGAGCATAGTTCCGGTAACGGGTGGCTCCGTAGGGCAGTTGCGGCGGACGGGTATTGCTGATGGCACGGGGCCATGCGGAGTGATCAAATTCCGGTTTGCCCCAACCGGGCTGCAGGGTCTCGGAGTATCCCCAGGAGGTATCCGAGGCAATATACCGGACACTGCCGTCTTTCATTATCAGAGTGAGTTCTCCCATGAATGTTGCGGAATTATTGGGAATATAAGCATCTCCGGCAAAAACATTTTTACCGTTCCGCAGCAGCGGCAGTACATCATCCACCGCTTTGGGGGTGGCCCAGCCATAGGTACGTCCGAGGTCGACCCCATTGATATAAGCAGTACCGTTATTTGAACCGATATACTGGCAGGCGGCTTTGGCGACCTGCGAAAGATCAAGATCAAATTCTTTGACGTAATACACATATCCGCCCTTGCGCGGCGGAGTGCCCGGCGGCAGAGCGGGAAGCAGCCAGCTGGCTTGCCAATAGTTCGGTTTTAATTTGGGCATTCCGGAATCGCGGTCGATTTTGCGGATGCGCCACGGCGGGAATTTACCCGATCGCTCCTGAACAGTAAATGCCACTTCATGAGTATCGCTCAATGTTGATATCGGCAGAGAAAAAGTATTATCTTTCCGGATGTTCAGCGGCACTGTACGCTTTTGCACTTGTCCGTTTTCATCAATATATTCAATGTCCGCAACGGCACCGGCGGCGGCAGACATCAATTCTCCGGTCAGAGAATTTTCCGTATCCGGCAGAAAATTCCGGTCAACATAAGCCCGGTTGCCGGTGAAAAATTTTTCCAGAGCCAGAGCTTCGATTTCAGAAGCGGTCAGTACCCGGGGAAAGAGCATGCTTTTGCCAAGCGCAGCTTTACCGGATTTTGGGGCTGCCCACGCCGGGGGAGTATTGAGCTGCCAGATACGGGGCCGGTCATTGCCGCCCCAGACAAAATTCAGCCAATGCGAACCTGCCGGTTTGCCGTTGAGCCACAATTTGGTGATGGTGCTTTTGCCGTTGCTCTGCCACGTCAGAGCGAGATGGGTCCATTGTCCGGCGGCAATGCAGGGGGAACGTACTATGATCTGTCCGCGTTGAGTTTGCAGATCCCGGAACCACAGTACTTGTAAATCGCCATTGGGCTGACGGTTGAATTCCACTCCCGGAGCAGCGATATCCCGGGAACCCAATTTGACGATACTGTAGAGATTTTTATCCTGTTCGCTCCAGTCGGCAGGATTCAGCCAGAGCGACAAAGTTCCGGATTCCGGAGCGGCAGCGGTAAAATTATCCGGCAGATACCATGAAGAAGTTTCCGTTGCTCCCGGCAGTACGGCATCCCGGATAATAATCGGCGCGGCGTGGAGAATTTCGCAAAAAAGACATAAACTCAGAATTCCGGTCAAAAATTTTTTCACAATCAAGCCTCCGTTGGGATATTTAAACGTTTTAATGGCATCATAAATTTACCACAAATACATTGATTTGTCAAGTCAAAAACTGATTTTTTTAACAAATCAACTTATCTGATCTGTTGTCCGGAATTCAGGTGATGCCGCCACTTTGGAACAACTGGAAATCACTCAAAAGGCAATTCAGGTTGGTAACACCGTTTCTGTATCGGCGGGGTGTACGGTTTTTTCGGAACAGAACGGCTGAACAGGGCAATGATTTTCTTCAACATAAGGCAAAATCCTTTCATTTATCTGGTGTTCCATTTGAAAAGCAGCGCGAAAATAAAGATAATCCCAAAAATAAAATTGAATATACTTTTTAACATTTTTCTTTTTCAACTCCTTTCCCTGTTTGTATTTTGCTTTTGTCTATAATATATTATAGGCAAGTGGACATCTTGTGTCCTGTCTTGTTATGAACATAAAAATTTTTGAAATTTTTTTCCGGAGATATGTTATGGCGACCGATAAAAATTGGCTTGATAGTAAAAATAGACGATTCAATCAACGAAAATCAAGTTTTGCAAGTATCAGGCTGACAGAGTTAACCGGATACGCGCAAGGCTTGACTTTTACAATTGAGCGTCATTTTTAATCCAAGTTCCCCATTTTAGGAGGTCGCCAAAATGCCGATGCAGAAATCACAACTTCACCGTCTGATGCGGATCGCCGCTTTGCTGAAAGAAAACCGCTATCCGAACTCCGAAACGCTGGTAAAAGAGTTCCGGCGCATCGCTGTTGAGGAAGAGTTGGAAATCGACTGCGGAAAAAAGACCATTCTGCGCGATATGAAGGTGCTTGAGCATGAATTTAATTGTCCGCTTGCCTTTGACCGCGCCAGAAACGGCTACTATCTCAAACACCACGGCTGGGATTTCATTGCTCCGGCACTCCTTGACGAAAACGAAATGCTCGCCGCCGTCATCGGGGCGAGGATCGCCGAAGAGATTTTTCCGTCGCCGCTGAAAAACAAGATCCGCAATGCCGTGGACTACCTTTTGCAGAACAACAATCCGGACTTTCTGGACACCGCCAATATGGAAAGTTTGAGCATTCTTTCCGGGCTGTATGCCAATATTGAGCCGGAAATTTTTCAAACACTTTTTCAAGGGTGGCAAACCAATCACTGCGTAAAAATCGCCTACGCCGACTGGCAGGGCGAAGTTACCGAACGCATCATCGAGCCGCATACGCTGGTCTTTTTCAACAATTCGTGGTACACCAAAGGTTTATGCCACCTGAAAAATCAGCCCCGCACCTTTGCTTTGCGGCGAATCAAAAAAGCGGAACTCCTGAAAAGCAATTTTGAGCCTGATAAAGAAATAATTTCTTCGGTAAATCCCGATGACTTCCTCGGCTTTGAGAAGATAAAAAATGTGAAACTGCACGCCGTAAGCTACGCTCTTGACCGCTTGAAATCAGCTCCGCTGCATACCCATCAAATCATCCACGATGACGGCACAGTAGAGATCCCGGCAGTTGCAAAAGAGGTACTGTTCCCGTTTATTTTGTCGCAGGAAGGCAATGTCCGGCTTATTGAACCGGCGGAGTTACAATCTGAATTCAAAATCAGATTGCAGGCTATGCTGGAACAATACTGAAAAAAACGTTTGCATTTTCAATACCATGCCCCGACCGGAATTGGACAAATACAGGGCGGTTACGGTTGCCTCCGGGGAATTCGGATGGTGATTTTTTGCGCTTGACATCAATCCCGGTTATTTCGCCAAAATGGTCAAAACTTAATCCAACTGCTGCAATATGGTGCAGATATCTTCAAACGCCTCCAGCTGGGCGCGCCGTTTCAATTCATAGAAAAAGCCGTGTTCCATTTTTTCGTAACACTTCCAGCGGGTATTTATGCCCCATTGCCGGTGCAGTTCCGCAATTTTGGCAGTATGTTCGGATAAAAACATGTTTTCCAATTCAGCCTCCATGAAAAACAGCGGTGGATTAGCCGGGGAAATATAATTTTTCAATGATAATCTCCCGTAAACTTCCGGAGCCTGATCATAGGGGACCCCGGCAATATTCTGCATTATGCTCCAAGTTTGCGGCATCATTCCGTCCCACGGCAGAAAATCAACCGGCGTCGCCTGCAGAATTCCCATAACCGGTTTTACCCATGGATCTGAAAAATCATTTTTCTCTCCGCACGCTCCCGGGGCGGCACAAACCAGCAGCGATGCCAGATGTGCTCCGGCAGATTCACCGAAAACGGCGATTTTTACCTGCCGCCCGGAATTCCGGATCCAGGTTGCAAAACTGCTGTATGCCGCCCGGACATCACTCAACTGCTCAAACGCATCCCTGGCATAAAGCCGGTAATCCGTCGATGCCGTGATAAACCCGCGTTTGCCGAATGCCTCCATAATGGAGTGAAACTTCTGCCGCGAACCGTTGCGCCAGCCGCCGCCGTGAATAAAGAAAACCGCCACTTGCTGTTCCGGCACATCGGGGGCTGCTGTAAATAAATCAAATACCCTGCCGGTTTGAAGCGGATCATCCAGATAAAAAGAACGGAATTCACTCATTTTAACATGCCCTTTTCACCGTATCTGAAGGATATTCACTCCGGCTGTCAATGCGATATTGCAGATAACTTTGCAGTATGATGCTCATAACATATTGGCTATAAATGTTTACGATTTTCAGCGTTCAAAAATAAAAGTGTTTCTGGTTTCCCCGATGGAGTTGTCATCAAAACCAACTCCGGCAAACACCAGTTGCAATTTTTTGCCTTCTGCAGGGACTTTTACCAGGCAATCCCGGTATTTCCACGGACAGCTTTCTGTAAAGGTAAAACCTTCACACTTGATGATGCGTTCACTGTCATCCAAAATCCGCACGTGGAGATTGAAAGAACTTTTCCTGCCTGCGGGCAGTTCTGCCCGGATCGCAGAAACTATCTGCAGAGTTTTGCCGCCGACAGACGGATGATCGATATCAATAACTTTGGAAACCACCTTTTGTCCTGCCGTTTTTTTGCCGGAGAGCGTCAGTAAATTGCCATCGATTTGGAAAAACTCATTGCCGGTTCCGCTTTTCAGCTTGTAAGTATCGACAACTGCCCGCCACGGTTTGCCTGGATCGCTGACAAATGGTTCCGTATCAAGTATTTCAGAATAATGACGTTTGATCGTTTGGGCGGTTGTCACATCATCGCTGAGAATGCCATCCAACAGAATATTGGCAACCGTTGGACCGTTTTCTGTCACCGTCACCCAGGTGATATGGTCAAATTCCCCATAGTCGATACCGCGCATCTGGGAAACGCCTCCCGCTGTGGCAAGTACATAATAATCATGTCCGTAACGCTTGAATTTGATATAATGATGCCAATCTCCGGCAAAACTTGTGTATTTGCGCTTATGCAGAACTTTTTGGATCTTTATATAATTTTCACTGATCCACGCGCTCGGATTGTGCACAAAAACCATCGTCCAACGTACATCCGGATGTTTTTTCAGCACGTCGATCGCCCAGTCGGCCTGCCGGTCGGTGATCCCGATTTGCGGAACTCTGGAATCCCGCCCCTCCATGCTGTTAAGACAGAGAAAAAGAACATCTTTATAAATGAAACTGTAATAAGTGTTGTTACCGGCAAACTCTTTCCACACCATGGTGCTGTCTTCATTGGCACGCGGAAAACCTGCCCGGGTACGGGATATGTCATGATTGCCGACGATGTAGAAAAATGGCGCCTGCGATTTTTCAGTGAAACCAATTAATTCTTGCCACTGTTCACGCAAATGATCGGAAGATTGCTTATCTTTCCGGGTCGGCCCTTGAATCAGGTCACCGACGCTCATTATGAAGTCCGGCTGCAGCAAATTTGCTTTTTTCAGAGCCTGCTCAAAAACTCCCGGTCGTTCGCTGCCGGTACGGTCAGGAATAATGACAAAAGAAAATTTTTTGTCACCGGAAATGAAATTTTCATGAGTCCACGGCTTTTTGCCATCAGGCAATGAGTGGCGGAATTCTGCGGCTTCAACAACTGCAAAAGCCGAGAGGCAAAACAGAAACAAGAGGATTTTCGGCATGATTTATTCCTTTATTTTACGATGCTCCATTGCGGGAACCAATGGAGCATAAAAACGGTTTGGACTTATCCGCATAACCGCTACCGGATAAATTCAAAAGCTCAATACTTATCTCTTTTTTTTGAAATTCAGTTGCATTAATTTTCCGGGATCATAAAATCCCAGAATTTATGATCCAGTGTCTCTCCGGCAGCACGCATCTCCCCGGCAAGGAATTTGCCCCATTCGCCGGGGGCGTTGATTTGGCGGGCACTGCGGAAAGGTTCTGCGGCAAAGTAAACGACACTGCCTTTGCCGACATTGCGTTCAAATGCCGCCGGGGTATTGTCGGCATAAACCGCAATGATTTTTGCATCCGCAGGAGCTTTCACACTGTAAGCGGCTTCAACAACACTTTCTTTGCCATTAAAAATCACCGATTTATCGCTGCGGCGTCTACCGATTTCAGCACCGATGAGTTTTTGCCGCTGAGCGGCAAGAGGATTACCGTCATTGGCAAAAGCAAAAGCTTCTGCATCCATGATGATAAGTCTGCCGCCGTTTTCCACATATTCAACCAGTTTGTCGGCAACGGTACGGGTGAGATATTTCAGATTGGGGGCAATAATAAGTTTGTAATCCGCAGTTGCGGTGCGGCCGTCAGCGACTTCATAATCGGAAATGAATTTGAAATTGCCTTTGAGTTTTTCACCCATAATGGCATAAAGAGCATATTCCGCATTCTGTTCGATATCGAATTTGCCCCAGTGTGCGACATAACTGTACAATATGCCCACCGGAGATTTTTCCGGTAATGCCAACGGTTTCATTTTGCGGACGATGCGTGAGATCCGGATCATTTCTTCGTAGCATCCGGGAGCTGTTTCCAAATTGGCATCAGTATACCAGCGCAGGATATCGGCACCATTTTTCAACGCCTGACTTGCCCATTCCCGCAAATTTTCCGCCACCGGTGCTCTGCCGCAGTAGTTGAATGCCTGGATATAAACCGCGGTAAGTTTGCCGCGATTCATATCGTGGAGTGTTTTGGCACTGAATCCGGTATGGTAAAGTGCGCGTTCCCTGCCGCATTGGGCGAGAGTACTGGTCGGGTAGGGGTCAACGCAGCCGATATCGGAAACCCCGGCAAAATCGGGAAAAACTTCGATCCCGCGGAAAGTCGAAACGGTGTTGAACGCATTTACCGCCATAAACGGGACTTCCGGAGCATAATGTTTTACCAGATCCCTTTCATTACGCTTGAAGGCGATGACTTTTTCATTCCAATACTTCAAAAATGCGATCCGGCGGAATGGCGCATCCGCATCATCATTGGGCGCGAAATTATCAAATAATCCGTATTTTCCGAAGCCATGCTCCTTTTTGATCTCTTCACTGATCTGATTGAGTTCGGCTGTTTTGTCGACGTTTTTCGTTACACTGTGGGATTCATAAATCGTATTGGTAGGTTCATCGGTACTGACGACCCATGCCAGATGCGGAATGATCCAGGCATCTTTTTTGAATCTGTCATGTCCCCATGCCATTGTTATTTTGTGCAGCAGCGGATCAGCGGCATTGACCAGATTGGCACGCACTTTAAGTACGGCCCCTTCCCGGATCGCCTGACGATCCTGACTGCTGTTGTGCAGATTGCAGGTGAATTTCCAGTTGTTTTTTTGGAGCAGTTCCAACAATTCCTCCCGGGTGCCGAAACAGCTCAGCCAGGGATAGCCGATGGGAGTGGCATCGGTGGCATCTTTCATCTCTTCAAGCATTTGTTTCTGCCGCAAATGCCAGGTGGAAGCGTTCTCTTTTTTGAATTTCGGACTGTAACTGTTGATAAGAAAAGCTCCCAGACTATAGACCTTGTATCCGCCTTCTGCTTTGCGCGGCAGTTGAGCAAAGAGTTTTTCTTTGCGCTCGACTTTCAGCGGATCGGTCAACATCTCTTCCCGGTAACGATTAAGCACACCGAATTCATCATTGAATTCCAGTGTGCCGAATTTATCCACATTTTTGAGGCTTCCCGACTGCATGTTCCATTGAGTACTGCCTCTGGCAGCTCCCGGGACCCGCCGGTTTCGCACGATATTTATTCGCCACTTCTGACCGGGTTTCGGGGTGAGACCGAACTCCTTGAACGGCAGCACCAATTCTGCTGTCCAGCGGTCTTTTTCGACTGCCGCTCCGGTCTGCCAGGAGTAATTGCGCTCCCCCATGCCGCGCCACGGATCACCCGGCACCCGCTGATACAATTCACAATCATAGTGTCCGCCGATCGTATTGAAAACCAACTGCATAGCACGGTTATTGGGAGATGCGACAAACAATTCGACCGAGTCATCATGCCAGACCGGGCTGTCATGTTTGGTTTCTCTGGCAACGATTTTTCCGGCTTCCGGTTCAAAACAACACACGCCCAGATACAGATTTTTATCATCGTAAGCTATATACATTTCGCTTTCGACTTCCTGAACCTGACCGGTTCCGAAACGGTAGAACCGGGTTATTTTACCGGATTCGCTCCAGACCGGCTCGGTAAGTTTGCCATCGGGAACGATGGGGTCAGATGTTCTGGCGACGACAACGGAATCTGCAATCGGTTCCACATAGAGGTCCTTGATAATAAATTTCCCTCCCATACCTTTGAGGCGCAGTATGTGCATGCGGGCACTTTCAGAATTGCCGGGTGCGGTGAATTCAAAATTGTATTCACGGGTCTGACCTTGGGCAGGCAGATCCAGTTTCCACTGCACGGGGGCATCACCGCTGGCTTTACCGGCTTTGGTATGGAAATCCAGCGTGAGCATTGCACTGCCGCCGGGAGTTCGGATGATATTTTCACAGCTCAACTTGAATCTTATCGAATAAGTAACCCGTTTTTGCAAAGAAAGATAAGTATAACACGCTGCATTGTCACCCGGTTGGGCCGCAGTAAAAATCGCACCGCGGCGGTCTGCTGAACGCTCCAGAGTAATGGCATTGTTGCGCGGCCAGTTGCTCCAGTAGGCAGCGGTTTTATATGCGCTTTTAAGTTCAGCGGGCAGATGATCTGATACCGGAGTGATATTGACATTGGTGATCTCAAATTTTCCGGCGATGTTATTCAAATTCAAAAGTACCGCCTGAATCCGGGAGGCATTGGCAGGAACTGTAAAAACCGTACTGGCTTTAACATAACTGCCGGCGGTATTTTTCAGTTCCAGATCAAATTTGTAAGGAGGAAGCCCTTTGATCCCCAATCCTTTTTCATTCTGGAAATTGATTTGGATCCGTGCGGCAGTCCGTTTGCCTTCAGCCATTTGCAAACCGGAAAGTTTATAGAGGTAGCTGACCATATACTTTTTGCCCGGTTCCACCGGAGAGTAGGTATAGATCGAACTCATCGCTTTAGGAGCTGTGACATTGAAAATCAGTACCCGGTTGGAACCGTTGCGTTTGCTCTGCACCGTGACGGCAGGGTCTTTGGGGTAGCCCCGGAAAGGGACTTTCAAATAGTTGAATTTGCTTTCTGCTCCGCATAAAACACACACGCCAAAGAGAATCAGCAAGATCAAAAGTGATTTTTTCATTTTTTTATTCCTTCAGTTGTCATTAATGATATTCCGTCCGGTTAATGTAATATACAACACCTGCGACAGTTTTTCAAGATTTAACGGCATGATTCACATATTTTACAAATGCGTTTTCAGCGATATTATCTGTTAAGTTTGACCGAAAAAAATCTTTTAAGACCATCCAATTCAATGTTGGCAGTACCGTTTTTCACCTCGTACGTTCCGGGATTTTCGATATCTGCAGAATAGAGTACTGCATTTTTGAAACTGCCGGATATCTCAACTTTACCGCAAAGCGGTTCATAGTTGAGCGTTTCCACTACCGGGTTGCCGATTTTATGCAATCTGACCGTGGGATGGTAATTTGCGGTGACTCCGGTCGGCATGAAATGCACCACGTAATTGCCCGCTTTATCGGTGTAAACCCGGTATTTAAGTGAATCAGGCACTTTGATATCCAGCGGTTTTGAAGTCAGCGATCCGGTCAAAGCGGCGATTTTTTCCGTCTGTCCTTCTGCGTGCGGACGGAATGGCGACCAGTAGAAATTATCCGCCAGTTTGCAGAAATTGTATTCATCAAAGGTTAAGTCTCGGTCTGACTCATATTTTATTTCCAGCGGAGAATGTCCTTCCGCGAAACAGAATGTCTGCGAGAAAAACGCTTCGCGTGAAGCTTTATCCAAGGTACGGTTCACCTCCGGCCGCAGCGGTCTGACTCCGAATTTATCAAGCAGCGAACCGCATTGGGCATCAGCACCTCCGGCATCACGTCCACCGCACAGACCGGTGGCTATGACCGTTCCTCCGGATGCCAGATACCGGTCGATGGCAATACGTTCTTCCGGGGCGAGGCAATCGCAGTCGGTCAGTATCAGCACTTTGATTTTTGCTGAATTTTCCGGCAGACGGCAGATCACATTGGAGACGATATTTGCCCGGTAAAGCCCACGTACCGCAGCGGCAAAACCATTGGCATAATCATCGGCGAAATTGCCGTTGAAGTTTCGGGATGCACTGGAAAAATAAACTGCCGTCTGTGCTGTGTCGGTCAACTCTTCCAGTTCCGGGAACCGGGCATCAAAATTATAGGCTTCATGGACGATTTCAGCCTCGTCGGGCAATTCGCACTGTTCAGCAAAGGTCAGACCGCAGCGGGCCTTGTGAGTGGAGATCCAGCTGTCGCTGTTGAAAAACTTATTCAAACTCCAGGTGCGGAAACCTTCATCGGGAAAAAAGGCATAGCCCAAACCGAGACATGCCATATTACGGCGTTCAGCGATCCCGCAGTTGAGCTGCATATCCGGGATACGGGATTCTATGCCGTCTTTGCCGCCGGAAATATTGCCGCACATCTCCAGCATGACCGTATTCAACGAATCCTCCCAAACCGACAAGTCCAAACCGACGCAGTCATTGTAACGCCCGGTTGAACTTGAACAGCAGGAGGTCAATATCGCATCTCCGGGAATGACCTCCCGCACCATAGCCAGAAAATCTCTGCCGTCACGCAGATGCTGATCCACCCAGCAGCGGAAATCCGGATTCTCATAATTGCCCCAGAAAGTGAAATCAGTGGACGGAGGAAGGCTCCTGCCGGTTGTCTGCCGGTATTTGTCCCGGCAATATTCACACCCGCATGATCCCCAGCGGCCGTAGTGACCGACATCATCACACATCAGACCATCAATGCCGGTTTCCGCAAAAAGCCGCTGAACATAAGCACGGTAAGCATAACGGAAATCAGGATTGTTGGTACAGAAACATTCGCTGTGATAGCGGGGCAGATAAACCGGAGAACCGTCATCGACCCGCAACTGGCGGAAACTGTTGAGTTTTTTTCCGGCATAACAGAGATCTCCGATGATCGCCGGATCCGGAGTCATCGGCACATGATGGTGATTCCGGTCAAAATTTTCCCGGCGGTCCTCCCAGCTGCGGGGACGGTAGTTGAGTACCGCTGAATGATGGTCGATAACTTTGATACCGTATTTATGATATTCATCAACCGTAAAGGCGATAAGTTTGTGTACCAGGTCAAAATTGTAAATGAAGTCCCAGCGGAAGTGAAACCCGAATATTACCGCCAATTCAACTTTGGCAGCGGCGGCGGCAGCGGCTTTCCGGCGGATACGCTCTTCCACGCCGGGATTGGGAAAATCCAATTCCTCCCAATTGAACCAATGACTTACAGTACGGTAATGATTTGTACGCATATTATATCCCTTATTTTTCAAGACATCCTGCCGGATGCCATATATACTGCAATCCCGAAAATTTTATCCTTCCGCGAAACCGCCGGCGAGAGCAGTGCTGATGAATGTCGTCGTACCGCGGCTGGTCACTGACGGCATCAGCGGAGTAAACATCATTTGTGCCACTTCATCGGCGAGTTGCTGATAAACATCTGAATGTTTCCGGCAAAGCAATGGACGATTGAGTTTACGCAGGGCAAGAGTCGCAGCGATCCACGCATTTGTCCAACCGGTTTCAACACACCACGGTCCCCAGCCGGAGTCTGAAGCACTGCCGAAAAATTCCCACAATTCGTAATCAAATCCCCGCAGCCATGCTCCGTCGATATAGCTCTGGGCAGTTGATGTTGCCTGAATGCGGCAGAAAAATTCTGCCATTTTATCGACCGCAGCTTTGTATTCAACATTTCCTGTAGCCATATAAGCTTCATGCAGACCGATAAAGCCGTAGTTGATACTGTACAGCAGATCGCAAGCCGGGTCACCGTTGAATTGAATAAGTGCAGATTCTCCCCTGCCGTGATCCGCATTGCATGAGGGTGACGGGTAATGTCCGAGTTCACGTTTGCCCATGAGTTCCGGGACGGTATTGTATTCATTGAGTTTACTGATGAAAAATTCAGCGGCTTTGTCGAGCCACCGGCGGTGTTCCGGAGTATCATCGACCTCCACCAGCATAGCGTAAGGCAGCAGGATCCGGCACCAGTCTCCGGTAGCTCCATTCTGCCAGTAAAAATCGGGGAAACACTTGTTGGCTTCCTGCATTGCGGCGATTGCCGAATCTAAAAAACGTCTGTCCCCGGAAAGTGCATAAAGCTGACAGTTGAGAGCCCAATGAAATGCCTGATAGTGAGGATGACATTTTTCGTAATTGTTTTCATGATAGTATACCCAGGTTTTCTGATCCTGAAAATGTTTCGGATGGATCAAACTGGGGGGACGCAATCCATTCGGCCCGGTGGTGCGGAGCAGGGAATAGCCGAGCTGCAGAAGTTTTTTGGCATGTTCAGGGTCATCCAGCAGTTCTTCAGTCAGGATGGCTCCCAGTGCCGCCCGGGAATTATCATCCCCGTATACTGAACGGTTACTGTCGTCAAAGAAAAGCGAACCGAAAGTCTGGCTTGCCTGACAGCAGTCACGCACTTTGGGCGTATCGAGCATGGTTTTGACCAGACCTTCGGCAATGGCACGTCCCATACGTTCACCATTGATAACATAATCAAGGGCTCCGACTGCTGAAGATTCTCCCAGGCAGTCTCCGCGCAGAGCCGGCATCACCCATTGCCGTCCGGTAACGTCAATGACCGAAGTGAGACCTTCAAAGACACCGATATCGCCGTGGTGATTGTAAACCATTTCGCGGTAGAACCATTCGGCATTGCGTTTGAAAGCGGTTTCTTCCGCATTTTCCGGCAGAAGATCTTTTGCCTTGTAGGTCGGCCGGACAGAAAGTTCATAATCCACCGGCAGCTGCCGGTCACAGCCGCTCAGGAATCCCAGTAATTTGCCGATAATGATTTTCCAATCCGCTGCCGGAGCAAAACGGCTTTGAATAAAACTTGCCAGAGGTGTGACTGCGATCAAAATGCTGCTGCACTCCGGATCTTCAAAAAGCAGAGGATATTTTTCGGCATCCTCGAGACCGAAACAGGCATCGCGGTAACCGGCGACTCTGGCGGCAGTCAGATGGGATTTGACCGGAGTTTTGACCGTCCGCAACACAAAATTGTGCTGGGTGAGGATCCGGCACAGAGGCAACTTGTCACCGAACCAGTTGTCAGCGACCACACTGCGGGCTTTGAAACTGTCGGCATAGATCTCATCGCCGAATTCGATTCCCGGATATGTAGATGGACATTCGAGCAAAACCCGTGCTTCTCCGCGGCGGGCGGCTGACAGAATATTCTCCAGATCTGCCGGGACAGGATTTTTTACAAACGTAACATTGCCGGGGAAAAAATGTTTGACATCATTGGCTGCCCGGGGGGTAAAAAGTTCGATCCAGTAACCTTGCATAAAGACTCCTTCATCTGATGCAACTTTGTCGTTTTTGACTGTTGCAGTAATAATTTGACAGTGAAAATTTCAGCGGCTGCAACTGATAATTTATGCTCAAACTGATACATTTAACCAGTTTGAGCATCCTTTGCCGCGTTTTGTTACCGGATTACGCCGTTCCTGCCGCTGAAAAATATATCTCCGTGTAACATAGCCCGTAATAATTAAAATGCAAGCCTGGTTTATGTCAATCAAAATACTTTTTGCCGGTCAGTACTTCCAGTACCACTGAAGCATAGATCCGGTGGCCGTAATCATTCGGATGATTCACCCCGTTCCCGGTGAGATCGTAAAAGTCTTTGCGTTCCAGAAATTCACTCCATATTTTGTGGACGTCGGCAATTGCGATGTGATTGCCGACGGCAGCGGCAAACTCCCGCATTTTCTGAGCATAAAGGAGATCCGGACCCGGAACTGTCGGTCTCCAATCCGGATTTCCACTCATGGAGGAAACTATCAGATATTCCGTGTGCGGATTCACTGCCTGACATCCGGATATCAAAATCTGCATCCGGCTGATGAATTCATCGACCGGCATCCCGGCAAAGTTGTTCATCCCGTAAGCAATCACCAGCAGATCCGGCGCATCTCCCAGATAATCCGCCTCAATGTCGGATACCCGGTGTATTCCGGTGCTGCGGATGGCACGATTACGCAAAGAGACATTCTCTCCCAGTTCCATTACGACCTGTTCCATATAACACGGTGCAAACGGCGGCACATCAACAAACTTGGTGGCATTGAATCCTTCACTGATACTGTCGCCGATCAAGGTGATTTTCAGCGGTTCGCGCTTCGCACATTTTTGCCGGAATCCCGGCAGCTTTTCCGGTTGCGGAGCCAGTTTTGATTTGATTCCGGCGTTGCCGCAGCAGTAGGAAATATCCACCTGATTGAAGGCAAAAAATGCTCCGCCGTCAAAAATCAGATTGCCGCCGTCCACAGCATTATCAATGGCATTTTCTCCTTCTTCCGGATGAAGTATCACCCCTTCGCCGGTCGGCCGCAGAGCCTCCGGAGGCAGATACGGGATACGGGAATTTTCTGTCCGGGTGATAAAATCATCTCCGGGAGCATGGCAGTAATCTTTCCCCGCTTCAAAAACTTCTCCCGAACTGTGCAGGGCGACCTGCAGGATCTTTTGCGCCGGAAACATCAGATCGATCCGGGATTTCCCGGCAAACATGCCGCTTTCATTGCGGACAATACCATTTTGCCACAAACGTTCCATAAATTTCACCGTATTGCTTTGACTTTATTTGATATTCGGAGTAGAATTTATCACACCAATAACAACTTTTCAAGGCAGAAAAATGAAATTTTCAGGAATGCCCGGCTCCGGAAAATCTGCCGTTTCAGATTTTCAGTGACCGGCAGCTGCTGCGCTGTACCACTTCGCTTGCCACCCGGATCGAATCCCAGACAAAATTATCCGGATGACGGGAAATATCAAGAAAAAGTTTGCCGATAATTTCCCCCAGCGCCGCTTTTTTGACCCGGGTGGTGGTCAGTTGACAATTGGCGAATTCAGGATTGTCATCAAATGAAACCAAATTGAAATCCACTCCGGGGGTCAGGTTTTTCTCTGCCGCCTGTTCCAGGATTTTCCGGGCAAAACAGGGATGGATCGCTGCAATGATCAGACTTTTGTCAGCGACTGCCCGGTTCAGACAATATTCGGCTTCGGTGGGGGATTTTTCCGGCAGTTCCGGTTCCGAAATGCCTTCACCGCGGAAACCCAATTGCAATCCGGTCACGCGGGTGCGGCTCCATTTGCAGTTCTCATAGTGATTCGCTCCGGGGACAAGCATCTTTTTGAAACCGTTTTTACGCAGAATCACCCCCATGCGTATCGCATCTCCCATCACATCGATATTTGCTGAACTGATAAAATCCAGCCGGGAAATATCATTGCCCCGGTTCAGCATGATTATCGGCGTGGAAATATCCACCAGCAAATCGCTGTTTTCATCCAGAAATTCGCTGTCATCGCTGTCCGGGAAAATGATCAGGCCCGCCACACCGAAACGCATGGTGTCGGTAATGATCCGGGCAAAGTCCTCCCGTTTGTCCGGCAATGTCAGCAAACGCAACTGAAAATGCTCTTTGGTCAGACGTTTTTCCAATACGTTCAAAGTCTCATTGTCCCAATGGACAAACTGCGGCGTACCGGAGCGCAGACAGTAAACTGTCCGGCTGCTGTCATTGAGCAGCTGCTGACTCAATTCCGGGTCCGGAATGGATATGACCACCGTCCCGGCACGTTTGCGGCTGTTGATCAGACCGCATTTTTTCAGACGTTCCAACGCACGGAATACATCGATTCGCGATGTGCCGAAACTTTTTGCCAGTTCTTTGTCGGTCGGCAGACGCTGACCGATCTCATATTTACCGGAAACGATACCTTCGACCAGACTCCGGAATATGGCATGTATTTTGTTGTTGCCTATCATCGGCGGAAATTCTCCAATTCAGTTGTAAATCATTGCATAATATAGCACCGGAATAGAAAAATACAAAAATTTATATTAATGCTCTTGACATCGCAGCATTTTTAGTATATATTCTAACCGAAATCTGATAAAAAGTGTGGATGGTCAAAAATAATGCTCTGCCAAGTGGGGCATTAATAAAAGTGCTTGAAAACGACAGTTTTAGGCAGGAGGATATATGAAACATCTCTTATCTCAATGCATGGAGAGGGAAAAACTGAATTTCACTTTGATAGAATTGCTTGTGAGTAAAACTTGTCAAACAGGTGTTTCGCTGTTGGGTTATCTCAAAAAAAGTATTCCGCTTTTCTTGAAAAAGGAAGAGGGGTGCGGGGAGAGGGGAAAAACCTCTTTTCCCGTGAAAAGAAGTTTTTCTCCTCTCTCAGCGAGCCGTTTCACTTTGATAGAATTGCTTGTCGTAATTGCGATAATCGCCATATTGGCGGGGATGCTGCTGCCGGCATTGCAGCAGGCCCGCAGCCGTGCTAAAACCAGTGCCTGTTCCAGTAATCTCAAACAGATGGGGATGTTGATGGGGCTTTACTGCGACAAAAACAATGATTTTTTTGCTCCGATGGACAATGAAGGCTGGACCCAGAGTAACGCCAAATACCGTACCTGGGCAAATTTCCTGCTCGATGCTTCACCTGACAATGACGGCAATCAGATGAAAGCACTGAATCAGACCCGGGGCAAAATATTTGAAGATTCCGCATTGCAAACTGAAGTAAATCAGCTTGCAGGATGGAATGGCGGACTTAACAATGTCGGCTACGGTTATAATTTTATGAATATCGGTTCATCTTTCCGGGTCACCGGCGTTGGGACCCGCTTCCCGCCCGCCAAAAGTACATCATTGCGGTATCCTGCCAAAACATATTTGATCATGGACACATATACCGTTAAATCCCGTAATGCCGGTTGTTACCGGGTACTGGATTCTTATGATTTGAGTTACAATGACCAGTACGGTATCGCCGATCCGAAACGGCACAACCGGAGTGTTAATATCCTCCATGCGGATTCTCATGTTGCCTCCCGTCAGACCAATAATGATTCTGATGCCTACGCAGTCATCGGCAGCCGCGGCAGTGTATCATGGACCGGCGGCAGAAAAGATGTGAACACAGATTATTCTTTGTAAATTTTATCTTTATTTTGTCAAAAGGAGTTGTGATGAGAAAAATTTTATTGATGGCGGTATTCATTGCCGGTTTTGGCACATTGTGCGGAGCCAACGCCCCTGATGCCGAAAAAATCGCAGCGGTAAAAAAAGGTGAACTCAAAGAAGCCAGAGCTTCATGGTGGGGGTTTGATCCGGTGGACAGTACCGGGATTTTGCAGGCGGCACTGGACAGCCGCGTCCCCCGGTTGATCATCGACAAACAAAATTCGCCGTGGATCGTCCGCCCGTTGAAAGCCTACGGTAATATGGAGATCATTTTTGAAGACGGTGCCGAGATCGTCGCCAAACGCGGTGAATTCAAACCGCTGTACGACAGCCTTTTTACTCTGGAAAAAGCTGACAATGTCATTATCCGCGGTTTGGGCAGCGGCGGTATCCTGCGGATGTATAAAAAGGATTATCTGGACAGAAAACAGTATAAACACGGTGAATGGCGGCATTGTCTGAATGTTATTGAAGCCAAAAATCTGCATATCGAAAATATGAAATTTTTCAGCAGCGGCGGTGACGGCATCTATCTGCGCACGGTGGATAATGTCGTGGTTCGTAATGTGCTTTGCGATGACAACAGCCGTCAGGGCTGCAGTATCATCGGAGGTCATAATGTTTTGATCGAAAACAGTGTATTCAGCAACACCCGCGGCACCAGTCCCCAATCAGGTCTGGATATCGAGCCGAATTATCCGGAAGAACCCCTGAGCGGTTTTGTGGTGCGCAACTGCAAATTCATCAACAACTTCCGCTGGGGCATCCTGGTCGCCGCCACCAGGCAGAACAGCGATCGCGCCGGTAATATTAATATCAAATTTGAAAACTGTATCGCTGAAAACAACCGCGAAGGTGATATTTACGCCTACACCCGCACTGAATTCAAAACCGGAGATCCGATCCGCGGCAAAATCGAATTCATCAACTGTCAGGCGGTGAGCGACCGTCAGGATCCTTTTGTCCGTCCTCCGGTGGAAGTCGATCTTGATCTGCACCACCAGCTGCAGGTATATTTCAAAAATCTGCTTGTCAAGCGCGGCAAAAACACCTCCAAAGCCGTACAGATCAACTTCAATCACCCCCTGAGTGCCAATTCTGCACCGCAGGGAAAAATCATTTTTGATGATCTGAAACTGGCGGATGTTACTGCGAAAGATGCGTTCCAGATCAACGATTACAGTTTTTCCGGCACCTCCGGCTGGATTTCCGGTACGGTTACTGACAGTACCGGCAAAAAACAGCAGATCACGGCTGAGGTTCTGAAAAAATCCGGTCAGCAGAGTGAAAAAGAATACGGTTTTGATTATACCAACAAAACTTTCTCCGCGACCGGTTACGGCGACGGTAAAAGCGAAACTTATCCGGAATTCCCCTTTATTCTCAGTGCCGATTATTGGCTGCTTGCCAAAGCCGGGGAACAGGTCAACTTTACATTGAAATACACCAAAAACGGCCGCTGGTCACGGGATCCCGCCCAAGTGACCCTGATCGCTCCGGACGGCAGCCGCACTCCGTTGGGCAGTGTCGCTCCTGCCGGCGAAAACACATTCGCATTCACCGCGAAATCAGCCGGCATCTACAAAGCGGAAGTACGGGGCTTCTATCTGAAAACCGCACTGATCGCTTCCAACGTACCTGCCGGACCGATCGCCAAAGATTTTGAGACCGAGCTTGACCGCGTGACCGGTTCACTTTATTTCTTTGTCCCTGCCGGAACTCCGGAATTTGCCGTCCGGGTCTGGGGACGGGGCTTTGTCAATTCAGTGGGCGTGCAGCTTACTGATCCGCAGGGCAGCGTGGTTTATAACAATCCATTTGTCTGCGGCGGCGGCGTGCAGTACAATGTTTCCGGGGCAAATGTCCGAAACGGGATCTGGAAAATAACTTTCTCCAAACCCCGCCGCTATTGGTATGACCGGTGCTTTTTCCGGTTGATGGGAGTACCGCAGTATCTCGGTTTACGTCCTGACCGGATGTTGGAGTGCAAATAAATGAGACGTTTCTTCAGTACGATTTTTACTTTAACAGCTTTGACTGCCCTGACTGCCGACCTCTCTTTTGAGCGGGACGGCAGTTGGACTTTACGCAAGCTTGACGGTGCTGAAGGATACATAACTTATGATACTGATCAGAAACTTGACGGTGAAAGATCATTGAAACTGGTCAAAACCAACAGTCGCGGCACTTTGGTGCTGACCAGCAGTGAGCCGGTGACTGCGCCTGCCGGTAAAATCATGCAGTTCGGCGGCTGTTACCGCACTGACCATTCGGCTTTTGATGCCATGCTGCTGTTCCGGTTCTCCGGCTCGGCAAAAGAAAAAGATTTTCCCTACAATTCCTCTCTTGACCGGGGGTGGGGATTGATGTCCCAGAGCTTTTTCAGAGCATTGCCGCCGGGACAATGGGCACGGCGGATCATGCACCAGAAGTTCGGTTCTGAACAAAAAGTTTATCTCAATATCCTGCTGACCGGAAATCCGGCAGAAATTTATTTGGATAAACTTAATTTTTCCGAACCGGAATACTGCCGTTACCAGGCTTCTCTGCGCCGGGATGTTCCCTATGGATATACCCGCGAAGAGGCGTTGGCACAGCTTGCCGCCCGTCCGGAGGAAGTTTATACGATCAATGCCAGAGGTATGTTCTGCAACGGCAGAAAAGTTCTGCCGCAGCTCTACAAACCGGAACACTATTTTATGGATATGCCGTGGAACCGTTATGCGGATTTTCACCGGGCTGGTGTCCGGCTGCAGCACCGGCCGCTGCCGCTGTCAGGCATGAAATCCGATCCGGGTGTGGTCAAAGCTCCGGGAGTTTATGATTTTGCCCTGGTGGATAAGGCATTGGAACACACGCTGCGTTCCGATCCGCAGGCACGGATAGTTATTCAATACGAGATCAATGAACCGTATCCCGACTGGGGTAAAGATCATATCGATGAAGTCTGGCGCGATGCCCGGAACAACTTCGGTTACGGTACCTGGAGCAATATTACCGGATTCGTGCCGTCGCTGGATAAAGTCCGGCTCCGGGGCGATGCCAGGAAATTCCGCCCGTGGCTCTATCCGTCCTATGCTTCCAAATCATATCAGGAGATCCATTGCCGTTCTCTGACCGATGTGACCCGTTACATTATGAGTTCACCTTACGGCAAAGCGGTAGTAGGTTTCATGGTTTCCGGCGGTCATGATTTCCAGTTTCAGCCTGCCCGTCCGGATTTTTCCGAACCGGGCAAACAGGCGTTCCGCCAATGGCTTAAAAAATATTACCGTAATGATATTCAAGCTCTCAACCGGGATTTGAAAACATCTTACCGGGATTTTGCGGAAATAAATGTTCCCGGACATCAGCGGTATGAAAATGAGATCGCCATTCCGCTGGGAGCAGATATATTCACCCGTTACAATGAATTTCAAAATGAGCTTTCCTGGCAGGTCAAACATTTGTTTGCCGATACGGTGCGCCAGGCTGCCGGGAAACCGGTTTTTGTGGCGGCATACGGTAATCCGCCGCAGTTTTTCGCCGATAAAGGGTGTGAACACTCCGGCGGCGTGGATTCTATCATCGATCAAGGGGGTTACGGTCAGCGGCTGCCGGGGTATCCGGTGGGCTGGCGTCCGGCGGACACCTATAAACTGCACGGCAAAACTTTCTGCTGGGAGTGCGATTTGCGTACCTGGACTTATCCGGAACGCGGCGAAATGTACGATCACTGGGTGGGCGTGGCACTGAATCCGGAAATGTGGCGTTCAGTCAACCGCAAATATGTGGGCATGGCACTGGCGAATGATTCGGCATGGCATTATCTGTCCATGAACCGTTATTTCGATGCCCCGGAAGTGATGGCGGAGATCGCCAAAACTACTCAGGCGGCACAGAAAGTATTGAATGCTCCGGAAGTTCCGCTGAATAAAGAAGTATGTATCATCCGCAGTGAAAAAGGCAATTTCCAGTACCGGGCGCGGCAGAGTATTCTGATGGAGCGTCCCAACAATCCGGTTCAATTCATGCAGCTGGAAACCTCCGGCGTACCGTATGATATGCATTCATTGCATGATTTGGTGCGCAATAAAGAACTGCAGAAAAAATACAAAATGTACGTCTTTTTGCACACTTACATCATGGATGAAGCTGAACAGCAAGTCGTCGATTCGCTGAAAAAATCCGGCAACACCCTGATTTTTGTCTATGTTTCCGGTTACGGTCGAACCGGATTTGAATACCGTACTGACGGCAGATACAGCCGCGGAGAAGGAATTTTGAGTGACCACGAGTTGACCGCCGGTTTGCGCGGATTCACCTCCATGGGCGAACTTTTCTGCCGTTCTCTGCGGTTGCGTGGGGAGACCAGAGAATATGCCCGCTATCAGCGGTTCTATCTGGCAAATGTCCCAAACAGTGAGGTTTTGAGCAAATATGCTGACGGCAAAATCGCCGGAGCGATGAAAAAGGAGAACAACTGCCGGATCGTGGTATTGAGTGAACCATTCAGCTTGTCAGCAGGATTACTGCATAAACTGGCGGTGAGTGCCGGAATTTACACCTTTGCCGAACCGGGAGAAATTGCCGCATTTACCAACGGCAAATTCATGTCGCTTCATGCCGTGGGCAACGGGAGGGTGACCGTTACGCTGCCGCCGGGGGCGGAAACTGCGGCAGATATGTTTGCTCCGGCAGATAAACAGCAGCTGGCGGTAAAAGATGGCAAAGTGACATTGATGATGAATGCCGGAGAGAGCAAATGGCTGCTTTTCGGCAGAAAAGATATTCGTAAACAACAAAAACATTCAACATAAAACGGAGGACATCATGAAAAAATTTATGGCAATGATCATGGCAGGAGCGGTATTGAATGCTTTTGCCGCAGACAAACCGATCAATTTCGGCAAGGAACTTTTCAACGTACCGGAAACCACCCCGGCGGCAGTGAGTTTCACTCTGCCAGCCAGAGTAAAAAGTGTTTATATTACCGGACCGGAATACAACGGCAAACCGACTAAAGTTTTTGCCTGCTACGGTGTCCCTGCCGGTAAAGACGGTAAAAAAGTTCCCGGAGTTGTACTGCTTCACGGCAGCGGCGGTACGGCATTTGCCAATTGGGTCGCACTCTGGAATTCCCGTGGATATGCCGCGATCGCAGTAGATTACCACGGCAGGATGCCCCGGGGCGGCGGCTGGAAAAGCAGCTCAGCCAATGTCGCAAATCCCGCAGGCGGTCCCTCTGAAAACAACCGTTATAAAATGGGAGTTCCCCATGCGGAAAGTTTTACCTATCATGCAGTTGCGGCGGCATTAATGGCTCATTCCGTACTTGCCGCACAGGATGGGGTCGATGCGGACAAAATCGGGGTCGTTGGTATTTCCATGGGCGGCGTGCTGGCATTGCGGGTGGCTGGTATCGACCACCGGCTGAATTTTGCGACAGCCATTTACGGCTGCGGCAATATGATGCGCGGCACAGTTTTTGGCGACCGTTCCCGGAAAAATTATAAAATGAGCGAAGCCGGAGTCAGAGAATACATTGAAAGTCACGACCCGCTGGTCTATCTTCCTGCCGCCCGCTGTCCGGTATTTATGGTCAACAACACCAACGATCCGTTTTTCCGTACCAAACCGTGGCTGGAAACTCTCGCAGCGGTCAAAAGCGGTGCATATCAATCCATGCGGATGAATTTCAAACATGGTCATGTAAATTCTGATGTTCCGGAAATCAAACTTTTTGCGGATTGGGTGAATGGTAAAAATGTTGAGCTCCCGCAGCTCTCCGCTCCGGTCAGAATCGGTGATAAACTCGGTGCTGCGGTTTCCGGTATCAAAGCTGCCAGCTGGACAGCCGAATTGATCTGGACGGCTGATAAAGGTTACGGAGTCAACCGCAAATGGCAGAGTTCTCCGGCGCAGTTCAATGCCTCCGGCAATCAGCTGGAAGCTGAATTTCCGGCAGGATGCAAACATGCGTTTTTCCGTGTTTCCAACAAAAACGGAGCGGGATTTACCACTCCGCACATTCTGTTTTAAGTTTGCGATACTGACAGATAGGAGGATTTGATTATGAGTGATGAAACGAAAATGATGGTTGAAGCAGTTATTTATGCTCCGGAACAAATAAACGAAATTTCTGTCGGCGACGTTGTTTTTGCAGGAGAATGGGTGGATTCCGCTTCCGGGAATCCCTCATCGGTATCCGCAAACACGGCATTTTCCGACTTTACTGCGACGCAGAAAAGCTACGTGACCGCCGGGACAGTCGGTTTTTCCGGTATGACCTTTTCCGGCATGACCAATTCGTACGGAGGTGCGCTCCGCTTTGAAGCCGGTGCAAATGTCACGATTTCCGGCAGTACTTTTTCCGGGAACAGTTCTGAATATGGCGGCGGTTTTTACAGTGCCGCAACCAATTTAACGGTCATTGATACGCTGTTTGATGGCAACCATGCTGCAACCAAAGGCGGCGGAGTGATCATCAACGGAGCTGGTACGGTCAAATTCAGCGGGGTGACATTCAGCAGCAACACCAGTAAAAGTGAAGGAGCCGCGCTGCAGCTCAATGATTATCGGGCAAAAGTGGAAATTTCCGGTACGACATTTGCCACAGCCAGTGATACTCTTTTTGCTTCCGGAGGATCCAAAAATCACTATAATGATGTAACTTTTACCGGACGCAACGTGATCAATGCCTCCATTTATGTTTATTGCGCCACGATCAATGCTTCTGATGCCCAGCTGGTATTTGACAACGATCAGGCGATTGATATCAAATCCATGGTATTTGTTACTCCGGAAAATGCTGAAAACAGCAACAGTGTGACTTTCTCCGGCAGTAAAACCGTAAAATTCACCAATGCCGATGCCGATGTCGAATTGAAAGATGTTGCAGTCAATATCTCCGTTGATTGTCTGACTGAATTTGTTAAAGATACTGATGCGGAAAATTACACATTCACCATCGCTTCCGGTATCACCGCTATGGATCAGACGATCACCGTTGACGGCAAAACAGTTGAACTCGGTGAAGCTGTTGAAATCGGCGGGAGCAGTTTTACATTCAACTTCGCGAACGGTAATCTTTCTGCCGTTTGGAATGACCCTGAAACGGCAAATATTTATGCGCCATCCGCGCTTACCGGGGCGATGATCGGCGGTGAAATGTTCAAAGGTTCGTATGTTTCTGCCACGGTTCCGACCAGTCACCTTGAAACGCGGACTGCGATCGTCGGCATTGAAACTTCCAGCCGGATATCTTTCAAAAATACCATTGGCGGCATGAAAGATGTCACGGTGTCCGATATCACATTTTCAAACGATTACGGTGCACTGAAAATCCAGATAAATACCAATACTCCGCAGGAAACGCTGATTTTTATTGATAATTCAAAATTTTTGAGTAATTACAATACCTCTCACAGCGGCGGTGCGATCGGACTGTTGACCGGTGCGGTCAATATCAGCAGCAAAACCGTTTTTTCCGGTAACACTTCTGCGGTGCATGGCGGCGCGATCTTCACTAACGACAGCAGCTGTTCAGCAACGGTCAGTAATGCACTGTTCACTGGTAATATTGCCAATTCATCCGCCGGAGCGTATTACATCAATGGTATTGCCACGATCGACAATGCGGTGTTCAGCGGCAACAGCTGCAAAACTTTCGGCGGTGCGCTTTATAACGGTGGAACGACCACGATAACCGGCTCCACATTTACCGGTAATATTGCCGGTCAGCGCGGTGGTGCAATATTTACCAACTCGATATTGAATCTGAAAGATTCTTTGTTTATAGAAAACACGCTTTCAGAAAAAGTGAATACGGATTACAGCGGCGGAGCGTTGAGTATCAATTCCAGCAGCAAATACGTTACGATCAGTGGTTCCACGTTTGCATCGAATACCACCGGACAGTTGGGCGGCGCGATCAATTCAGCCAAAGACCTGACCATTACCCGTTCGGAAAAACATCTCACGGTATTTACCGGAAACAGTGCCGGCAAGTATGGCGGCGCACTGTATAACAGTTCTGTCATGGATATTTCCGGTGCGGAATTCACCGACAACATTTCCGGCAGCGGCGGTGCAGTGTACAACGGCGGTACTGCGACACTTTCCGGAGTGAAATTTATCAAAAACTTTGCGGCTGATAATGGCGGAGCATTCTACGGTGGTACGAATACTTTGACCGATCTCCTTTTCTCCGGCAATACCGGTAAAAACGGCGGCGCGATCTATAATGATAAATTTACTGAAATTACCGGGACAGTATTTTCCGGCAATACTTCAACTGCTCACGGTGGAGCCATTTATAACAGCGGTGCTGCCACGATAACCGGCTCCACATTTACCGGTAATACGAGTGCTGCCCGCGGCGGTGCCATATATTCCAATAAAACTCTGACGGTAATTGATACCGTATTTGCCAATAACGGCAGTGTGTCCACCAATGAAAGCGGCGGTGCCATAATCGTTGATAAAGGAACTGCCACGGTCACCGGATGCACTTTTTCCGGCAACAAATCCGGTTATGGTGCATTATTCGCACATAACAACGATGTAGTGATCAATATTTCCGGCTCGACTTTTGCCACTGCCAGCGACTATATCCACTCTTACGCCGGGGTGGTCAATTTCACCGGAACCAACGTCATGAATGCCCAAATCATCAATTCGAGAGGCGCAATCAATTTGACTGATTCGGTGATGATTTTTGACAATGACAAAGCTGTTAATATTGCCGGAATGACTTTTTATGGCAGCAATACATTGAAGTTGACCGGTGCGCAGGTCAACTTCACCGGTTTGGATGTGGAAGATGTCACCATTGTGGTCAATGGCGCAGATCTCACTGCCGGTGCGGTCGTTGCCGCCGGAGTCAGCGGTGCGCTTGATGATGACAAAGTTATCAATAACAGCGCACTGTATCTCGCTGTCGAAAACGGCAATCTGGTGCTCAAAGCGAAATTGGCGGAAAACTCCACCGGTTCAGTATATGGCGGCGGTTCAGAGACCAATGACGGTACCAATATCACCCAGACGATCGCTTCCGGGTTGAAACAGGGAACGGTCTTTGCCGGAAGTGAAAAAGGCACGGACGGCAAAATCACCACCACCGTTACCGGCGGTGAAATCGTTAAACACCTTTATGGCGGCGGCAAAGTTTCCGCCGACTCCACCAAATTGACGGTCGAAGGCGGCACGGTCGGTCAGGATGTTTACGGCGGATTGCTGATCAAAAACGCGACCGATGCGATTTCGCTTGGCGAAAGCAATTTGACGGTTTCCGGCGGTACTTTCAATCAGTATGTGGTCGGCGGCAGCCGGGT
>JAFVRD010000005.1 GCA_017504435.1 Lentisphaeria bacterium
GCCGATGATTTGGACGGCACAAAACGGATTTATAACCATCAAAATCCGGAAAAATATTGATGGATCGTACAATTTAATCAGAGATAAACAGTTAATATGAAAAACCTTATTTTACGCATCATTACCGCATTTTCGGCGTTGCGGGCGGGAAAAGTGTTTGCCGCAGATAATATCAGCGTTATTGCCTCCTGTTGGGAGGATACCGATATTATTACCAGGGCGTTGAAGGTTCTCAAAACACATACTGGAAATGCTGAACACTATAACTTGGTTACTGAAAATATCCGCATGATCCTTCTTTCCCGCAATCGGCATTTGCCGCCTTTTTGTGTCTGGCACAATAAAAAGCAACTGGTGCTGCGACACGATTTTATTGCCGGAACAACACCTTTGATTTGTGCTTCAATGCTGGTGAATTACGCTTGTTTACTGCAGGATGAGTTGCCGCCGTATGCAGTGAGTGCCATTGATGAACAACTGCGGTTCCTTGCCGCCGAAGATACCGCTTCCTGTCAACTTATGATTGACTATTACCGGGAACTTGGACACGATTTTACTTTTGAACTTTGAAAATTATAAAATTATAAAATTATAAAAGCGTGTTTGAAGCCATTCTGTTTGCTCCTGCTGACGGTCTTTGTTCTTGTGCATACTGATAAAGCCGAAACCGAAATCATCAGTGTGCGGGTAGACGATAAGTTCAGCTGCGCGTAAGACGAGGAAAATATGTCCCATCAATCCCACGGCGTGAAAAAATGATTTCAATATCTCTTTCAGCGTTTGGGCATCGGGGGAATGCAACTTGCTGAATGTGGTTTCAAGTTTTCTGAATTCCTGATCAAATAAAGGTGAATCGGGATCGGGGAGCGTATCCAGATCAATTGTTTTCACCATGCCGTTTTTTAATAACGCGTGTAAAAATTTGTCTATTTCCTCCAAAGAAATGTCATAATCTGTTGAAAGTTCTTCTTTATTACTGTTTATAAAAAGCGAGGAAACAACCGTCACATCGTTGATATACTCTGCCATTTTTTTCAGAAAGTCATCGCACAAGGCATCAATTCCTGCTTCTGAAAAATCAGGAGCGTTATCTGTATATCCTAAAAATCCCGGCGTATAGCTGTATGACTCCAGATCAATATATTGCGTTATATCCATACCGTGCACACTCATTTTTGGATAAACAACTCAATTATGCCGTGGAGTTGTTTGGCTCTTTCTGGAACGCCAGTTGTCGGCGGAATATACGGATAGCGTTGCGAAAACTCTCTATGCAGTTCAATGATATTCATATTTTCCCCATCATGCGCTGTAAACGCTCTGTTAATTGTGTTTTTTCATGAATATCCGGAAGTTGGGCAAGTTGTCCCATGATCTTGTTGGTTTCATCCGGAATAAGCGGAGTTGCGGAATCATCTCCGGCAGACTTATCGTGGAGAAGTAATTGCAGCGTTTCCAGTAAAGATTCTATATACATTTTCCGGGCAAGATGATCTGCCGGATCAAGTTCCAAGGCTCTGCATAACGCTTGGCGGCAAGGCAAATCATCAAGCGGAACATTTTCTGCAATGGCAAATGTGTCACACTGGGCGGCAGTCAGATATTCCCGGAAACGGGCAAGATAAGCCCAACTGCGCCATATCCAACTATCGCCGGGATTTTCTGCACACCATTCTGTCAAGACCGGAAACAGCAACCGGCTGTTCAGCGGAAAAGAACAGGCCATTTCTATATCTTCCGCACTCTGCCGGGTGAAAAAATCTTTTACGATCTGCCGTTTTGAGGCAGTATCAACATTTCCGCAAGCCGCAAGAAAGGTGTTGAGAGCCGTCATAGCTTCCCGCCGTAAGCCGGATTTTTTTGCCGTCAGATATTCTGTATAACTTGTTTCAAAACCACTCATGTTTACAATCCCGGCAGCGGTAGTGCATTGTTCCGAAAATCAGGAGAACGATCCAGTTTTCGATACTGTGAGCAAATCCGCAATTTTTACTGCCGCACGCAGGGCACATCGGCTTGTATAAACAAAAGGATCTCATTGCAGTTTTCCAATTATTTATCCGAATTATGCTGTAAATAAAACATCATCTTCTGATTTTCAATTTCAGCCTTGACAACATCAGGAGTCTTACAGAAAAGGTAAAATATTATCGCAATCCCCGGCTCCGAGAACAGCGATGACCGCAGGTACCGGCAGATCTTTTCTGACGGTCTTGCCAGCAAGTTCCCAATCCCCGGATAATCCGGTTCCGCCGCAGGCACGGGCAAGGGCATAATTGTCCACTTCCCCGCTTTCACTCCAAGCAGCAAATACCGGCAGGATAAAACAACTGTCCGCAAGTTTCAACACTTCGGAGAACTCCCGGAAATAACGCTGCAGCCGGGCATAACGGTGAGGTTGAAAAACGATTCGCAAATGACAGCCGGGATATTTTTTCCGGAGCAGTTCCAGAGAACACCTCACTTCAGTGGGATGATGGGCATAATCTTCCACGATCTTCACCCCGTTCTGTTCACGGAGCAAATTCATTCTCCGGGCTACTTCCGGATAATGAGCTGCCGCAGCTTCAGCCGCCACAGGATCACATCCCAGCAAAACAGCGGCATGCCATGCTATATAGGCATTGACCGCCTGAAAACCGTACAATCCGGCAAACGTTTCCGGACAGCCCTCCAAACGCTGCAGCCGGGGGTGTCCGGAAAATAATTCATCACACTTGCCGGAGGCATAACAGATCACATGCCGGGATTTTTCCGCTACGGTACGGAAATTCTGATCCAGTGCCGCACTGCCGCCGACACTCCAGGCATGATCATCTTCAACGTTGGGAACGACTGCCAGAAAATTCTCCAGCAGAGTATGAGTTCCATCGGATTCATCAGCTTCGGTAACAAAAATATCTCCGTCTCCAAAAGCGCAGCAGGGGAGAGCTTTGACTGAGGCTCCGATCATAAAACCGGGATTCTTACCGCATTGGCGCAATATCGAAACCAGCAGTGCTGTAATCGAACTCTTGCCGTGGGAACCGGTCACAGATACACACCGGGAATAATTCCCGGCAAATACCGCCAGATACTCACCCCGCCGCAACTGCGGAATCCCCAGTTGTTCCGCCCGGATCCGTTCACAGTTTTCCGGAGTCACCGCACTGGAATAGACCAGCAGTTGACAATCATCGGGAACATTTTCCGGAGCATGTCCGATCACCACATCTGCACCGAGTCCGGCAAGTTTTCGGCATTTATCATTATCAGCCAGATCACTCCCGGAGACCTGACATCCCTTTGCCAGAGCCAACTCAGCCAGCGGAGCCATACCGGCTCCGCCTATTCCGGTGAAATGTATTTTCATCATTGCCGTAAACTCACTGTTTGCGGCTCTGATTGAGTTTGTAATACAATCCGCCCTGAGCGAGCAACTCCTGATGCGTGCCGCTTTCGGCGATCCTGCCCTTATCCAGAACGATGATACGGTCAGCGTGTTCGATCGTACTCAAACGGTGCGCGATCACGAATACAGTGCGGTCTTTCATCGCCTGCTCCAGAGCATCCTGCACCAGTTTTTCAGTGACATTATCCAATGCACTGGTTGCTTCATCCAAAATCAATATCGGAGGATTACGCAAAATCGCTCTGGCAATGGTAATACGCTGTTTTTCACCGCCGGAAAGCATGAATCCATTCTCTCCTGCCGGTGAATCATATCCCTCTTTATGAGTGCCATTGACGATAAAGTCATGGGCTTTGGCAAGTTTTGCCGCACTGATGATCTCTTCATCAGTGGCATCCGGAGAACCATAGGCGATATTCGCCCGGATACTCTCGTTGAAAATAACCGGATCCTGATTGACCACCCCGATCATCCGCCGCAACGATCCGATCGAGCAGTCCCGTACATCATGACCTCCGATAGAAATGCTTCCCGATGAAACATCGTAAAAACGGGCGATCAGATTGGCGAGAGTTGATTTTCCACTGCCGGTTTCTCCGACTACTGCGACAACATGTCCTCTGGGAATGGTAAAAGAAACTCCGTCAACGATCGAACGCTCGCCATAGTTGAATTTGACATCTTTCAAAACGATACCGTCTCCGATATCGGTCAATTCAACCGCATCCGTTTTTTCCGCCAATTCCATATTGGTGTCCAGCGTTTCAAAAACACGTTCAGCCGCCGCCATGGATTGATGGAACATCCCAATCACTTTGGCAATATCCTTGATCGGACGGTAAGCCATCAATGCCGGAGCAAGCAGTGCCGTCAATTGCGTGATCGTAGCCCCATTGGAATAACTGTAAATCAAAAATACCACCGTGGCAATGACAATGACCAATTCCGTCATCGGCTTGATCAGCATCTGCATCCTGGTCGCGCCGATGACCTTGCGGTAATATTTGCGGTTGGCCTGTTTGAATCGCCGGACTTCGTAATCTTCCGTATGATATGCCTTTACCGCCCGAATCCCGAAAAATACTTCCCGCATCCTGGTAATGACACTGGCAATATAAGCATAACTTTTGCGGTAACGTCTCCGGATTATGCGGCCCAAAAGGTTCAGCGGCACGAGCAGCAGCGGGAAACTGACTCCCAGAATGATCAAAAGCATGAAGTTATTATTTTCCCGGCAGGCAACGATCACTGCGGCAAGACATCCCAATACCTGCAGCGGTGCATTGGTCAAATCTTCCACCGAATGGCTGACTGTATATTCCAGGGCCTGCACATCGTTACTGACCCGGCTGATAAGCTGCCCGGAATCTGTACTTCCGTAAAACTTCAATGATTGACCGGTCAGTTTGCAGAACAATTTATCCCGCATATCCGCCACCACCCGGACACCGACCCAGCGGGTGCAGTAGCCGTTGATATAGTGTGCAATATTTTTACATGCCCAGACCAGCATGAACAACACTGCATACAGCGTAAACAACTGCCATGCCACTCTGCCGCCGTCGTCGACCGCCGAAAATGAAAATTCTTCCGGCCAATGAATAGTCACTCTGGTACCTTTAATAGTGACCGGCAATTTGAATTTTTCAGCGGCATCCTGTGCCTGACCGAGTATTTTAGCCAGTTGCGGATCGTTTTTAAGCAATGCTTCGGTTTCGGCAGGAGTATCGTTTTTGACTTCGATCCTGCGTTCAGTTGAAGCCCCTGCCGCAGATACCGTACCCACCATTTGCGGGAGCATCATCAACGTGACAAAAAGCGATCCGCCGACCAGCATGCCGGCGAGCAAACCGATGGTCAAACGGAACCAATACGGTTTGAGAAACGCCAGCAGCCGGAAGTATAAATATTGTTTACCTGCCATTTATTTACCGTAGAATTCAGCAATCATTGCGACCACATATTCCAGTTGGGCAGCTTCAAGCTCACCGAACACCGGCAGAGCCATGATCTCTTCAGAGGCTTTTTCACTGACCGGATAATCTCCGGCTTTGCCGCCCAGATCCTTGAAGCAGTCCTGCAAATGCAGTGAAAGCGGATAATAAACCGCACAACCGACATTGTGATCCAGCAAATATTGTTTCAAAGCATCCCGCTTGCCGTCTTTTACCCGGATGCAGAATTGATTATAGATATGGCGCACATCGTAAGCAGCCAACTGCGGCAGCACGATACGATCTTCCAAACCGGCATCGGCAAAAAGTTTGCGATAGATCGCCGCATTTTTCTGACGGCCCGCAGACCAGGAATCCAAACTGCGCAGTTTGATCGACAAAATCGCCGCCTGCAGCGCATCGATACGGAAGTTGCCGCCGACATATTCGTGGATATAGGTTTTGCTCTGTCCGTGATTACGGTAGATCTTGAGCAGTTTTGCCCGTTCTTCGCTGTCACAGCTGACCGCACCGCCATCACCGAAACAACCGAGGTTTTTGCTGGGGAAAAAGCTGAATGCACCATATTCTGCGAAAGAACCGACCCGTTTGCCTTTGTATTCGGCGCCGATCGCCTGACAGGCATCCTCAATGATGAACAAATTATGCTCTTTGGCGATTTTTACAATGGGATCCATATCGGCGGCCTGTCCGAAAAGGTGCACCGGAATAATGGCACGGGTTTTCGGAGTGATCTTTTCAGCGATTTTCGCCGGATCGATATTGAAAGTCACCGGGTCGATATCCGCAAACACCGGTTTACCTCCGGCACGGACGATCGCTCCCACCGTGGCAAAAAATGTAAACGGAGAGGTGATGACCTCATCTCCGGGCTGAATTTTTTCCGCCATCAGAGCGATAAGCAGAGCATCTGAACCGCTGGAGACACCAACAGTTGCTCCACAACCGCAGTATTCAGTCAAATCTTTTTCCAAACTCTCAACTTTATCGCCGAGAATAAATCGCTGGGAATCACAAATCTCCGCAACGGTGGCGAGAATTTCTTCTTTCATCGGGGCGTACTGTGCCCGGAGGTCGAGCAAAGGTACCTGCATAATACGTTTCTCCTTCATTTTATATGATCCGATAAAGGTACAGTTTCACTTCCATACCCAAAAATTCACCTGCGGCGGCACATCAGCCGCCTCGCCGCATCAACGCCGCGTCAATACGGTTCCGGTCAATTTTCCGGAATTATTTTGCATTATTCACAATTTCTGTTTTTTGCGGCTTTTTACCATCCGTACCCGGAAGTGCCGGAACATCTTTTTTTACCGCATCCGGTCCTTTTACCGGAGTTTTACCATCACATTTCTGCACCTGACACGGAACTTCCCGGCAGGTATCAAACCAGTAATATTTTATTGCCAATCCACTGACGGCACCGACGATCAGCAATGCCAGAACCGCCAATGTCCAACCCCAAAATTTACGGCAGCGCGGTACTGCGGTAAGTAATTCCGCCGGATCAAGCAGCAGCACATCGCCTTTGGGACGTTTCGGGACAAAGGTGAATATACCTCCCATCCGCCGGGTCAGCCGCATGTGCCGGTTGACAGCACAGCCGCAACTCTCCAAAAAACGGGAGAGATCACGCCGATACAGTTTCACCAGTGAAATCACCACCATCGGTCCGCCGAAAATCACCATTATTCCCGCCAGGACGATCAACACCGTCCAAATCGAAACATTCTGCAGGGATTTGGCGATAAAAGCCACAGAACTGCCCAACGCGGCGATACCGATACCGCCCCCCATAAGCAGCATCGGCAGATTCATCACCCCGGGAGCTGCCGGAACTGCGGCGGCAGGTTTCCCGGGCACTACCGGAACTGCGGTCGGCAGAGCGATCGCTTTATCGATATCTTTTTGGATCATACTGTTGCGGGTGTTGAACATTTTTTCCATGGATTTGCCGATAAAATCACCAAAACGGAAATATGGTTCTTTCAATGCCTCCCACACCGAAACCGGCTGCTCGACCATATCACAAATACGGGCATCGTACATATTGCCGTCCACATCCACAAAAATGCCGTGCTTGCCGATAAAAAGCGTCCGCATCGTGCCGCCGGTCACCGCGACCGCCAACAGTTGTTTAATCGTATTACCGGCATCAATGCGGCTGATCTCCACATACAACACGCATATTTCACTGGTTTTAACGATCCGTTTATGTTCTGCAGCATTGCGAACCGGCACTGCCAGAGTAAAATGCCTGCCGTCCATGATCAATTTTCCCATCTGCAACCGGGACGGGCGGGTGATATCAAACAAATCTGGCATGGACACAAAGTTATTGAGAAATTCCAGAATATTCTGCTGCAGGGTCACCAGTTTCAGCAGCAATTCACTGCCGCTTACTGCCAGTGCAAATGAACTGTCCAATTCAGCCAGAGAACGCAATTCATCCAGCAAACTGCTGTTATTGAGCAAGTACAGCTTCTCAAGCGGGAAAGCATCCAATCCGTCATCGCAGGGACGGGAATTTTCCCATGCACCATATGGAGCCAATGCCGCTTTGGCTTTAAGCCAGTTATCTGCACTCAAACGGCGGTTTTCACAGAACGCCGCCAACACCGGAGAGGTTTCAAGTTTTCTCAATTTATCTGCATAAAGCGGATTGAGCGCACCGGCGAAATCCAATTCTCCGCCGGTCGGAACTGCCGCCGCCGCATTTTTCAACACCTCACGTACCGTATCCGGCATCATCAAATCAGCGGCACAATCTATTTTACCGATGGACGCGGTATCTACTGTCCAGAATCCTGCAGCTGCGGCATTGAGAAAATATCCGTCCAACAGCGGTTCACACTCTTTGAATAATTCATACCAGCTGCCGGTATCATCCCCATACACCATCACTGCGGCGTGGGCATCGGCATGATCACAGCGTTTTTTGACTGCTTCCGCGAATGAAGCTATATTCTCTACCGAGACACCCACCGCGCCGCTGCGGTCTGCAGATGTACGCCCGGAAGCAATGATCACGGCAATCAGCTCCCGCAAATCCTCCTGAAGAGATGCTTCCGGAGCAATGATCCCGTCACCGTTGCGGCTGGAATACCCTGACGCATTGCGGTAGCCGGAAATCTCTTCAATACTCAACGGCAGAGTTTCATCTTTATCAAGGGACCTGGCAATCAAACGGAAACTTCCGGTCAGCTCTTCACCGTCAGGTCCGGAACCGTTTATCGAATTCAGAGAGATTTTATCAGAATGCTCAAAAATGCCGTCAAACGATTTCAGATTATCCACCAGAAACCGAACTGCGGATTGAACCTCGGAACTCCGGATATGTCCGTCATGGTCACTGTCAATCGTATCCAGAAAAACACGGTCAAAACGGAACGCACCCACATCCGCTCCGGTCATTGCCCAGAATGCTTCATCGAGCAAAAGAACATTACGCAGAGATTCCGCATCATCAATACGCAGCTGCATCGAACCGCCGATCATCCGGAACCGGAATTTCCCCTGAGGTGCTTTTTCTGGAATCATTGCTCTTATTTCCTCACTTGTAATACTGTGTAATATATAATATATCATAACAGCGTTTTTTTTACAAGTGATCTGCCTTTTTTACCATCACCGCAAACCGCGATCGGTATAAGATTGTCAAAGACAGAAACGGGGCATGCCGGAAATATCCTGCAGAAGCAGAATGCCGCGCCGCCGTCCACATATTACTTATCATTCAGACGGCGGCGGCCGGCAGATGAAATAATTACACATGGGTAACCGTTGCGTTCCACCCGTTCCAGCAATCCTTGATCCAACAAACTGCGGAGCAGCTGTTCAACTTTGGTACTTTTAAGATGTTTCAACACCCCGAAACACTGATTGCGGTGCCAATTTCCGGCAATTATCGAAGCACTGCGGCTGCCGGACAGGATCTGCCCGAGTTTACCGACCCCGATGCGGCCGTTGAATATGTCTGCCGCACGCAATGCGATCCGGATATCCCTTTCTGCGGTACCGGAAAGCACCGGATCATTTTTTATTCCGGCACAATTATCACAGCATCCGCACTGCCACTGCTCACTGTTTTCACCGAAATATCCGGTCAATTCTTTCTGACGGCACCTACCGCTTACTGCGTAATGCACCACCTCATCCAGCCGGGAGATCTCATAATCCAACTGCCGGGAGAGTTCCGCATCATCCAATTCCGGGATCTCCAAATGCAGATCGGTCAATTCGATCGCCCTGCCGCTGAAACCGCTGCGCCATTCCAGCACATCACCGGAGAGCGCAGACAGCACCCGTTTTACCTGCTCAACTGATAATTCAGTGATCTGTGAAAGTTCATCCAGAGTATATCCGGTTTCATTCACCACACTCCGTCCGGCTTTGCCGATCACCCGGTGAATAAAACGTGACCGTTGAGTTTTCTCCTCCTGATGCAGTATACGCAGCCGGTCGGGATCATTCAGAAAACGCAATGTCCCGTAACCGCTGCGCTTGGCAAGTCTGCGTATACAGCCCAGTTTCTCTAAAATCCCCAATGCCGCCGATACCTGACCGTCGCTTTTTGCCCCCGGCACTTCCTCTGCCAGTGCCGATGCCGGCATTTCCAATATGCCGGGCGTATCCATGGCAAGAATTTTCCGGCGCACCACCCGGTAAACATTGCGGATAAGCTCCGGCGGAGGATTATTCATCTCAATAAGAAACTTCTGGATATAACGGTCACTGTAACTGAACAAAAGTGTACATTCCGCACTCTCACCGTCCCGTCCGGCACGTCCGGCTTCCTGATAATATGCCTCCAATGAACCGGGCAACTGATAATGGATGACTTTGCGGACATCCGGACGGTCGATACCCATACCGAAAGCATTGGTTGCAGCCAATACCGGAGCCGGATCATTCATAAAATATTCCTGTGCGGCATTACGTTTATCAATGCTCATACCGGCATGATATCCGGTCACCCCCGGAATGGCGGATAATTCATCCACCGCCTGACGGGTGGCAGCATAAATGATCACCGGCACTTCCGGTCCGGCAAGAAGTTTTTTCAGTGCGGACAATTTGGCATCTCTGCCGCCGCTGCAGTTCTGCACCCGGAACGACAAATTTGGACGCCGGAATCCTGCCACCAGCAACTCCATATTTTCCCGCTGCAATTGAGTGCGGATATCCCGGCAGACCAGCGGAGTAGCAGTAGCCGTGAATGCACATATCCGACGAATACCGCACTCTGCGGCACTGCTTCCGATTTTACGGTAACTGGGACGGAAATCATGTCCCCATTCACTGATGCAGTGAGCTTCATCGACAACCAGCATTTCCGGGGGATTTTTGCATAAAAAATCCCGGAAAAAGTCGGTCTGCAGCCTTTCCGGAGCGACATAAAGCAGCTTTATTTCACCGGCAGCCGCCGCATTGGCAGCAGCCAACTGTTCACCGAAAGACAAAGTGCTGTTGATAAATGCTGCCGGGATCCCCCGGCGGCGCAGCGACTGAACCTGATCAAACATCAAAGCAATCAGCGGAGAGACCACCAAAGTGAATCCCTCCGCCAAAAGTGCCGGTAATTGATAACAGAGCGACTTTCCCGCCCCGGTGGGCATGACCACACACAAATCTTTCCCGGACATGATTTTCCCGATCACCTGACGCTGGTGATCGAGAAAATCATCATAGCCGAAATAATGTTTCAATCCGGCCGCTAACGGATCATTACCGGTCATACTCCGATGCCATTTCCTTGAGCCTTTTCAGATCCAGCTTGCCGCTGCCGAGCAACGGCAATTCCGGGATCTTGATAAAGTCATCGGCTTTCGGTATCCAGATATTGGGCAGACCGGACTTCCGCATTTCAGCGATAACTGCGGCAACATCAAAATGTTCAGAGGTATAGAAAACCAACAGACGTTCACCTTTGTTGGCATCACGGCATCCGGCAACCGCCAATTCGCGCAATTCAGTACGGTGGATACGGGTCAGGACATCTTCCACACCTTCATGGGGAACCATTTCACCGCCGATTTTACTGAAGCGGCTGACCCGGCCGGTAATATAGATATAACCGTCCTGATCCATTTTGCCCATGTCACCGGTATCATAATAGTTGTTCTGAATGGCTTTTTCGGTAAGATACGGCTCATTGAGATACCCTTTGGTGACAGAACCGGCACGCACCTGCAGTTTTCCTTCCACGCCGGGGGGCTGTTCCACACCGGTATCCGGATCAATGATGCGGGCATGGATACCCGGCAGGGCTGAACCGATACTGCCGGGATGATCGGCTTTGGTACCGAGAGTATATATAGAGTTGTTGAGGTTGATCGAAGCAATGGGTGACAATTCGGTACATCCGTAACCCTCAACGATATCCCGTCCGGTCATTTCCCGGTAACGGTCAGCAACTTCCGAACGGAGTTTTTCCGCACCGGTGATACAGAGCCGGAGTGATTTGAAATCATCCGGAGTGGCTTTGGTCATATACCGCTGCATGAATGTCGGAGTCGCCGCCAGGATCGTAACTTTGTAGTCATGAATGGATTTCACGATCACCGCAGATTCCAGCGGATTGACCGTGATCGCCACCGGCGTACCGGTAGCCGCAGGCAGGGCAAAACAGACGGTGAAACCGAAAGCATGGAAAAACGGCAGATTTCCCGCCACCACATCTTTGGTAGACCAGTCGATGACCCTGAAAAATGAGGCGATATCACAATTTATATTGCGGTGAGTTATCATCACAGCTTTGGGAATACCGGTTGAACCGCTGGAGAAAAGCAGTGCCGCCTGATTACAGACGTTGAAACAGCTGTGCGGGGCAATATTGTGCGCCAGCAGCCGTTTGGAAAGAAACAGCACCTGCATGATCGCCACAAATTTATCCCATTTGCCGATCTGCGGCACCAGATCTTCCAGAAATACCATTTCTTCAGTGGCTTCCCATTTGATTTTTTCCAAAAACTTTTTGCTGGTCAGGATCGTTTTCACTCCGGCACGGCGGGCGGAATCCATTGCCACCTGCGCACCGGCAGAATAGTTCATCATTGCCGGAGTCCGGTCGGCACACAACACCCCCAGCAGCACACCGCAGGTCACTGCGGTATTGGGCAGCAGCACGCCGACATAGAATGAATCATCATCTATGGCAATACCGCGGATCTTTTTGGAAAGCAGCGTCATAAGCAGCAGCATTTTGAAGTTGCTGATATCCTTTTTGCTGGATGCATCGTGGAATACCACGCGGAACAAATGCGATTTGGCATGGTTGATAAATGCAGTGTGGATCGGCAATTCACCGGGTTGGGGAAGTCTTTCCACGATCGCACCGAGTTCAGATATTTTCTGACGCAGTTGAAATGCGGTAAGATTCGGTTCGATCGGTTCACCGATAGCGATAGAGTAATCCACCGGATAGCGGCGCAGACCGCGCAGATAAAGGCGGTTATTGTGAATACCGAACAATCTGCCGTGCAGCATTCCCAGACGCACCGGCAGGACAGTGACCTGCATTTCCGGCGGCACCAGAGCATGCACCCCGGAACGGAAACGCATCAGATTGCCGCTGCCGGAGATCTCTCCTTCCGGGAAGTAGCAAACGGTCTCACCTGCCCGCAGACGATCCTGAATTTTCCGGCGGAACTCTTTCAACGCTTTGGTACTGTCCGCCCGCGGCACAGACAACGCACCGATGTACCAGAACAAAAAGCGGTTGGGAATAAATTTGAGCAGATCACGCTGCACCATAAAACGTACCCGCTGCCGTGCCACCGACTGGATCATCAGCAGATCCAGAAGCGACACATGGTTGGACACCAGCAAAATCGGTCCTGAATACGGCAGATTTTCCCCGCCGTGGACGCGCACCCGCAACAGCACTGTTCTGACGACCCAGGCGATGATCTTCAACATCAGTGACGGCGTACATACCACGACCAATGCCGCAACTCCCAGCGCATAGGGCAGCAACCCCCACAACATCCCCAGAACAGCCTCTTTTGCCGGAAGCAGCTCTCTTACGTAATTCAACAATTCCTGCATTCTTGACAACCCCTTTTTAATTATTTTTAATATTAAAACATTTTTCGCTGATAGATAACTTCATATAATATAGCACATGATTTTATTTTCTTCAACTTTTATCTGTCATCTCATTGAAAAATTTACTGAAAAGTGTTATTTTAATAGGTTGAATTAAGATATTTTGATAAAAATAACGCTATACAAACATTCATTATGGGAAGTTTTGAAGACCGTTTGCTGGCACTTTCTAATGCCGCGACTCTGAAAAAAGCAAAAGCTCTGCTCAAACAGCAGAACCTTATCGGTGCCTGGCGGCAGCCAGACGGCAGATTACACGGAATTTTCCGGGAAACGGACAATTCAACTGCCGAAGTCACGCTGACTACCGGCAGCGATACCCATTCAGAATGTTCTGCATGCACCTGTTCCCATGTCTGCGCCCATGGGCTGGCACTGCTGATGTATGGCGGCAGATTTCATGCATTTGATCCGGCACCGGAATCCCCGCCGGAATATTCCAAAGGACTGCTGCAGCAGAATTTCCAGACCCTTTCCGCCCGCGGGATGGTCAATTCAGCCCAGTTGAAAATGAGCGTAACGGAAAGCAATCTTCATGCGCCAAGCAAGTATGAATCTCTCATTTTAAATGTAAAACTGCAGACCCCGCAACGCGAATATGCCGGTAATCTCAGCAACCTCCGGCAGCTGTATTTTGAAAAAAGTCTGAGTGTGTCACTCAAGTTTGAAAATTTCCCGCTTCACGATCAGCAGATCATCCGTTTCCTCGCTCTCAACGGCGAAGCTGTAAATGCCAACATTTCCCTGAGTGCCGAATTGACGGCGGAACTTTTTCATGCCCTGCCCGGATTTGACCGTTTTTTCCGCAACAATGTCCGGATCATTATCCGTCCGGAACGTGCTGTACCGGTATTGACCGATGTCCACGGCAAGATCCTGCCGGGCATCTGTATCGGCAAATCCGTGCTGCCGCTGGACGGAGCAAAACTCATCACCGGCCGTTCCGGATACTGGGTCGGCAAAAATGATGAATATTTTTTCATCGGCGGTGAATGTGAAGCAAGTTTTCTGCGGAGTTTTTTCCGCATCGGGTCCCAGAAACGCGATGCGGTCACCCAATTCCCGCTGCCGGTGATGAAAGCCGGGGCTGTCGAACCGGAAATTCTTCCGGCGGGAATACTTTTGGATGCGGAGTTTTCCGGTGACAAACTGGTATTTCAACCGGAATATATTTATAAAACCCCCGGAGGAACTGCAATTTTTCCGCCCCACAGCAGCAGGATAATAACCGGAGACAGAAATTGCTGCCGGAGAAACAGTGCCGCAGAATGGGAATTTGAAAATGCACTGGCCATGTTCGGATTCACCCCGGGAACATCTCCGGCAGAAGCGGTTTGCGATGATCTGGAAAAAGCCGGATTATTTCTGGATCGTGCCATTCCGGACATAATGGCATCAGAGCGTTGGGAACTGATGTTGTCCAGCCGCCTTGCCTCCATGCTCAATGGAGATACCGGATTGCCGGAAGTGACCTTTAACTGCACCTTATTGGAACGGAAAAAAGATTGTTTTCTGCTGCAATACGATCTTGCCGGGCGCGGCAAAACTCTGGATTGGGATCACTGTTATCTTTTTGCCCAGAATAAACACCGTTATCTGCGTTCCGGTCAGCGGCTTTTTGTCCTGCCGGGACCGCTGGCCCGTTTCCTGCGTGCATCCGGAACCATGCTGCAAAATACCGACCCTGCCGGACGAACCTTTGAAGTGCCTTTCTGCAACACCGCCTATTTCCGGGAATTGGCAAAAGATATTCCGGGAGCATTGCCGCCGGAAATGTTTACTGATGACATCCCGGTATCCGGGATCATGCCGGAAAAAACTTTCCATTTTCAAGGTGAATTACGCAAATACCAGCAGCAGGGCGTGGCATTCATGCAATATCTCACTGACCGTAATTTCAACGCTCTGCTCGCCGATGAAATGGGCTTGGGCAAAACCGTACAGTTGCTGGCACTGCTGGCTTCCCGCATGACCCGGGGCGGTAAACCGTCGCTGATCGTCTGTCCGGCATCACTGACCGCCAACTGGGAACGTGAAGCACACCGTTTTGTGCCGGATATGCGGACAGTGGCACCGCAGGGGCATGAACGCAATGCGGTACTGAAAAAACCTGAATCATTTGATCTGCTGATCCTCTCATATACCGGAGCCAGAATGAGCCGGGATGCGCTGCGGAAATATCATTTTGATTTTCTGGTTCTGGATGAAGCCCAGCATATTAAAAATCCCGGTTCGGAAAATGCCAAAAACTGCAAATCATTTACCGCCGATCACCGGGTGGTACTCAGCGGTACTCCATTGGAAAATTCCCCGGATGATCTCTGGAGCGTCATGGATTTTCTGCAGCCGGGAATGCTCGGCACCCTGCCCGCATTCCGCCGCCGTTATTCAGGCATCAGCGGCGATCCGGAACTGCAGCACGATCTGGTCTGCCGGACGGCGCCATTCATCAAACGCCGTACCAAAAAAGAAGTTGCCTCCGACCTTCCGGTCAAAAGTGAACGCACCATATTCTGCGATCCGTCTCCGGAACAGGAGCAGCTCTATAATGAATTGCTCCGGAACGGCAGGGAGATTCTGCATACCGGTTCAAGTACCGATATCTTTTCACTGCTGCTCCGTTTGCGGCAGGTGTGCTGTCACCCGGGCTTGCTCCCGGATGAACAGGGGACAAACATCACTTCCGGAAAAAGTGAACTGCTTTTTGAATTGCTCGACGAAACCATTGACAGCGGTCACAAAGTACTGCTTTTCAGCCAATTCACCTCCATGCTGCAGCTGTTGATCCCGGAATTGAACAAAAGAGGTATCCGTTTTGAATATCTGGACGGAGCGACCCGCGACCGCCAGCAGCGGGTGGACAACTTCAACAACGATCCGGATATCCCGCTGTTTTTGCTCAGTTTGAAAGCCGGAGGCACCGGATTGAATCTCACCTCCGCCGACACAGTCATCCTCTACGATCCGTGGTGGAATCCGGCAGTGGAATTGCAGGCCGCCGACCGCACCCACCGGATCGGTCAGAGCCGTCCGGTGTCCACATTGAAACTGGTCATGCGCAACTCGGTGGAGGAAAAAGTCTTACAGCTTCAGGATAAAAAACGGCAGTTATTCAACGCGCTGGTGGAAAATCCCGCAGCCGGAGGCGGTCTTTCGCTTGATGATTTGCGGGCACTTTTTGAATAACACACCGTGGAACAACAACCCATGCAATAACCGGAGGAACAGCTCAAATGAATGAACGGTTCGTCTTTACCACTCCAGGCTCCAGCGATCTGCCGTTACGTCTGTATCTGGCAGGTACGACACTGTGCGATCCTCACTATCATATTGTCAGGGAGAGTTCGCCTTGCTATGTCCTTGAAGCGGTACGCGAAGGTTACGGTAAACTGAAAGTCAACGGCATTGAATACGAAGTCAATCCCGGCGACTGTTATCTGCTGCCGGTATACGGACAACATCAATACGCCAGTGATCCGGATGCTCCGTGGGTAAAACACTGGTTCAATTTTGCCGGTTCTCTGGTTCCGGAACTGCTCCGCAGTTATAATCTTGCCGGCCGAGTGATATTTCCGGGCGTATTCATGGCAGACCGGTTTGCCGAAATGCTCAATATTCTGGAGCAGCAGGATATGGATATGCGTCAAAACGTTTTTGCCGGTATCATTACCGGTTTGATTGCAGAGATCTCCTCGCGCTGTCATGCGATAGACCCGGATCCGTCTGACAGACTTTCTCCGGAGGCATCAGCACTGCGTACCATGTTGGAAAAACATCTTGCCGAACCCTCGCCGCCGTTGGCGCAACTTGCCAAAAAAATCGGCCGCAGTGAAGCTCAAATGCTGCGGATATTCCGTCGGGAATTCGGCACATCCCCGATCGCTTATCTGCTGGACAAAAAATTGGAACAGGCGATGTTGATGCTGCGTGATACGGCTTTTTCCATCAAAGAAATATCCATAAAACTCGGTTTCAAAGATGAATTCTATTTTTCACGTCTGTTCCGGAAAAAATGCGGCAAGTCCCCGCGAGAGTACCGGCAGAATCCGGAATGATCGCTCCCGGAAACAACTGTCTCTTTGAAATATCCATGTTTTTGTCAGAAATATCCATGTTTTTGTTATTGAAAGAGTCATTCTGACAGTGTATATTCTCCTGTGTCGAACTAACCTGTCAAGGGAATATATTATGAATGAGCGTGTTTCTGATATATATGAAAAGACCCGCAACGGGTTCTACCGCCGTTACCGCCGGGAACAGATCCCGGCAGAAACCATTGCCGGATTTTACCATTCCATGCCGCCGTATATGGCAGTGGCAAAGGCCCTGAAAACGATTCTGCAGTTGGAAACACCGGTCATTATCCCCGGCGAAAAGTTTTATTTCACCCGTACTCTCCGCGGCAATGCCATCCCGCCGCCGGAAGCAGGCAGACGGGTGGAAAATCTCACTCCGGACTGGGAAATACTGCTGCGTGACGGCGTGGAAAAGCGCCTTGAACTGATCCGGGCACAACTTGAAAAACCCGATCCGGATCCGGAAAGTATCGAATTTCTGCTCTCTGCTCATGAGATGCTTTCCGATGTCATCACGTTTGCCGGACGTTATGCCGATGCTGCTGATGCAGCAGGAAACAAGGAAGCGGCAAAAATGCTGCACAAGATCCCGGCATCGCCGCCGGAAAATATGCACGAAGCTCTGCAGGCGATATTTTTTATGTTTTCCATACTTCACCTCACCGGATGCACACTGCAGGGATTCGGCAGAATGGATCAATATCTTTATCCGTTTTATCAGCATGACCTCGATTCCGGTCTTCTCACCCGGCAGGAAGCCGGTGAATTGCTGGAAGAATTCTTTATCATGCTGAACCGGGAAAACGACCTGTACGGCATGCTCCAGCGCGGAGATGACGGCGAATCCCTGATGCTCGGCGGATGCAAAACCGACGGCAGTGATGCCGTGAACGATTTAACGCTGTTGATTTTGGAAACTGCCGAAAAAACTGCCATGATAAATCCCAAAATAAATTTGCGCGTAAACACCGCCACTGCCGAACACATTTTGCGTGCCGGTCTGCGTCTGGCAAAACGCGGTCTGGGATTTCCTCAATACTGCAACGATGAGGTGGTCATTCCTGCGCTGGTAAAATTCGGTTATCCGCTGGAAGCGGCACGGGATTACACAGTTGCCGCCTGTTGGGAATTTGTGGTCAAAGACGGCAGAGATATCCCCAACTGCGCCTCAGTCAATCTGGCTTTGGCGGCAGATAATGCCATCCGCACCGCAATGCGGGAAAAACAATCGTTTGAACAGTTGTTGGAAAATGTAAAAGCTGCCATCCGCCAACAGGTTCCCCGGCCATTTCCGAAACTGCTGCCCAATCCGCTTTTTTCCGCATTCAGCGGCAAATGTCTGGAACGCGCCCGGGATATTCATGACGGCGGCGGCACTCATTACCACTACGGCATCCACGGGTGTGCCTCATCCACGGCGGCAGATTCGCTTGCGGCGGTCAAAAAACTTGTTTTTGATGATAAGAAAATCGCTCCGGAAATTCTGCTGGCAGCTCTGGAAAATAATTTTGACGGTTATCAGGAGGTACGGCAGCTGCTGCAAACTGCACCCAAAACCGGCAATGATGAGCAGTTGAGCAACGCCATGCTCAATTTTATTTTCAATGCTTTTGCCGATGCCATAGCTGAAGTACCGCCGGATGCCAGGGGCGGCAGGATACGTCCGGGTACCGGAGCTGCCCAGAATTATGTAATGATGACCCAGTTCCCGGATCACCCGTATTATCTGCGTGCCACTGCCGACGGCAGAAAAGAGGGCGAATTTTTCAGCTCCAGTTTGTCCCCGGCTCCCGGAGTGAGAGCCAACGGCATTCTGAGTATATTCCGCACCTACGGCAAACTGCCGTATGAGAAATTGTGCAACGGCGGACCGATCACACTGGAACTCTCCCCGGCATATTTCCGCAATCCCGATGCGCTTGACCGGGGCATCCAGATCATCCGGGCATTTGTGCTTTCCGGATGTCAGCAGCTGCAAATGAATCTCCTCGACCGGGAAACGCTGCTCGATGCTCAGAAAAATCCGGAAAAACACCGCGATTTGATCGTGAGAGTATGGGGCTGGAGCGGTTACTTTACCGAATTGGATAAAGCATTTCAAGATCAGATCATCGCCAGAGAGGCTTACGGGGCATGAGTCAGGGGATCATCTTTGATATTTCCGAAGCCTCGATACATGACGGACCGGGCTTGCGGACGACCGTGTTCATGAAAGGCTGTCCGCTGCGCTGCCGCTGGTGTCACTCTCCGGAGGGACAATCTCCGGAACCGGAAATGCTGCAGCTGCCGGACGGTTCACAGCGGCTCTGCGGCAAAGTTTATCAGGCGGAAGAGCTGGCACAATATCTGCGGGAATGTGCAGCATTGACCCCGGAAGGCGGGATCACGTTTTCCGGCGGAGAAGTATTGATGCAAGCCGGATTCGTAAAAGATGTACTTTCCCGTCTTCCCGGAATACATAAGGTGGTGGAAACCTCCGGTGCCGGAAAAGGTCAGGATTTACTGGATATTGCCGGGATGTGTGATCTGATCTATTTCGGATTAAAAGTAATCGCCCCGGCAGATGCCATGAATTTCACCGGGATGAGTTCCGAAATCATTTTGAAAAACCTCCATGCGCTCGACCTGGAAAGCCAGACTGAATATATTTTGCGGATACCGCTTATCCCCGGAGCGATAGCCACTGAAAAAAATTTCAAAGCGTTGATGGAATTGACATTCGGATTAAAACGGCTCCGTGCCATAGAATTTCTGCGCGCCAATAAACTTGCCCCGGCGAAATACACCCGGTGCCGCAGAAAGTTCGCTCCGGAATTTGCCGACTGCCGCACCGGAGATATCCCGGCATTTTTCACTCCCGAAGTACCATTCTCAATTTTGGATTGATTTTTGATAAAACTGCCGCATCCGGCTCCGCAACACCCCCAGAAATGACGGTATTGTCCATGTTTTTGTCACAATACGCCATTCTTTTATCTATCTGCATTGTGTATATTATATATTGAATGTAAGTTTTTCAATATTTTTTGTGGAGTAAAAGTAATGTGTGATTTTTCTGTGCCGCGTCCGGAACATCCCCGTCCGCAGTTTGTCCGTGACCGCTGGTTGAACCTTAATGGCAAATGGAGTTTTGAATTTGATTTCGGGGAAAGCGGCTGGGATGCCGAAAATCTTGATCCGGCGGGCGTACTTGCCCAGGGGTGGACTGGAGCTTCGCGTAAATTGGCACAGCATGGTTTGTTTGACCGCGAAATACTGGTGCCGTTCTGTCCGGAAAGTGCTCTTTCCGGTGTCGGTCACACCGATTTTATTCCGGCGATGTTCTATGCCCGCAAAATAACCATTCCGGCCGGATGGCAGGGCAAAAGAGTAATTCTGCACTTTGGAGGTGTGGATAATGTAACTCAAGTTTATATTGACGGTCAATTTGCCGGCAGACACAAAGGCGGTCAGGGATCTTTTGAATTTGACATCACGCCGCTGGTCACTCCCGGAAGCGAACAGATATTGACCGTACATGTTATCGACCATATCCGTTCAGGTCTTTCCGGCGTGGGCAAACAGTCGTTTTTTTACAAATCTCATGGCTGCCGCTACAGCAGAGTCACCGGGATATGGTCTACAGTATGGTTGGAAGCGGTTGCTGAAAACGGTTTGAAACGCTGCCGGATCATTCCCGATTATGACAACGGAGCGTTTGTATTCATCCCGGAATATTATGCGCTGCCTCACGGCTGTACCTTGACAGCGATCGTTTCTGCTGACGGCAAAATCGCCGGACAAAGCAGTGCCGGCTGCGCCGAAGGAATACCTTTTACTGTCAAACTGGAAGAAATACGCGAATGGAATCCGGATGACCCGTTTCTCTACGACATACGTTTGCAAATTTCCGATGCGGCAGGAAACGTTATTGATGAAGTAAGTTCATACGCCGGTTTGCGGAAAATTTCCATTGTCAAAAACCGTCTGTATTTGAATAACGAACCGTTTTTCCCCCGTTTTGTACTTGATCAGGGGTATTATCCGCAAGGGATCTGGACAGCACCGGATGATGCGGCGCTGATCCGGGATATCGAACTGGGCAAAGCAGCCGGATTCAACGGGGCGCGTCTGCATCAGAAAGTTTTTGATGAACGTTACCTTTACCATGCCGACCGCCTCGGATATCTGACCTGGGGAGAGTACGGCAACTGGGGCTTGAAACTGGAAAATCCGCAAGCCCGGGAAAATTTCCTTGCTGAATGGCGGGAGATCGTTCAGCGGGACTGCAATCACCCCTCCATCATCGTCTGGTGTCCGCTCAATGAAACGACTCCGGCAAGTCCGTTGGGATTGGCACGTAATTTCCCGTACATGGATATGCTTCACAACTACCGGGACTGGGTAACGGCGATCTATGATCTGACCCGTGCCCTCGATCCGACCCGTCCGGTCAATGATTCCAGCGGATTTCTCCATGTCAAAACGGACATCTGGAGCGTGCATGTTTACAGCAAAGATGTTGAAGATATGAAAACAAAAATGTTCCCTGCCGACCGCAAAGTAATGTTTCACGCTCCGGAGTGTGAAACCGGTTATAACGGACAGCCGTATTTGTGTAATGAATTCGGCGGATTCATGTATATCCCGCCGGAAAAACGCAATGAAAATGAACGTTGGGGATATCACGGTCTGGATCTCGCCACGCCGCAGGAGCTGGGTGCAAAAATCTCCGAACAGGTGGATTTTCTGGTCGACGATCCGGAAATCAGCGGGTATTGCTACACTCAGCTTACCGATGTTGAGCAGGAACAGAACGGAATTTACAACTATGACCGCAGTGAAAAATTCCCGGCGGATATCGTCCGGAAAATATTTTCACGCAAGCCGGAATGGAGCAAATATTAAGGGGCAAGGAGAATATTATGCTTATGAAAAACCTTTTTAACACCTCCTGTGACAGGTGTCACAGGAGACCCATGGGTCTCGCCAAAGCTGCGTTCACGCTGATCGAACTATTGGTCGTTATTGCAATAATTGCCATTCTTGCCGCAATGCTGCTGCCGGCACTGCAGCAAGCCCGGGAACGGGCAAAAAGTACCAATTGCATAAGTAACAGCAAACAATTAGTCACCGCATTTCAGTCATACTCTGACAATTATGAATTTTATCCTCCGGCACGGGGCTGGGCAGGATTGGGTGACGATAATAACCGTGGTTATCAATGGCTGCTGGTCTGCGGTAAATACCTCGCCACCCCGGAAAGTCTGCTCTGCCCGTCAGTACGCAATAAAACTTACGGCAACTACCGTGCGGAACAGGTTTTGAATATTACCATAGCGAACTATACCGTCAGTAACACGGCATGGTATGCCCGACTGGGTAATTACGGTTACAATGAAATGGGCGTCGGGGATGATTTTTACGGCAACAACAGCAGTTATCCTATCTCGTATACCAGCCTAGGTAAAAAGAATCCTCCTTCGCTGAGACCGGGCGGAGCGAAAAATGCTTCAAATCTGGTGGTCACCGGAGAAAATTACTACGATGCCACCTCCCTGATAACCTTGCCGGCGGCATTCATCAACGGAGAAGAACATCCCTTTGACCCCCGCCATCAAAAAGGTTTTAACGCCAGTTTCGTTGACGGCAGTGCCAGACACATGACGATCCCCAATGACATGACCTATCGCCGAACCAACCGGAAACATGATCCGATATTCCAGAAATATTTTTACCGCAATTACAATTATGTTGAATAAATAGGAGAAATATATAATGAAAAGAATTCTGACCTTGCTGTTGTCCCTGCCGCTGCTGCTGACAGCTCAAAGTATTGATGTACTGGCATCATTGCGCGGGGCAGACGGTAAACTTATGGACGGTGCGGCCGGTTCATGGGAAAAGACCGGTGAAACCGTTAAATTCACCAAAACCAATTCCACCGGTTACATCATTTACGCCGGAGTCAGCCGTTTTGATCCCAAAATCGAACCGGGAAAATTTTATAAAGCAAGTGCGGAATTTGAAATTTCCGGCAATGCCTCCGGTGCGTTGATGATCTCCATGCCCGGCGGCAAACGCCGCCCTTTCCCAATCAAAAAATTGGATAAAAGCGGTAAAGCGGTCATCAATTTCACCGCCAGACCGGATGAAAAACAAGTCCATTTTCACGCGGTGATCAAAGGTCAGGGGGAAGTTACACTCAAATCCATGACGCTCAAAAAGATCGACCCGGATAACGTCAATCTGCTTGATTCGATAAACGGTTCTGCATCCAATAAAGAAGGTGCGGAAGGCAAAGCGGTCTTCAGTAATGGCAAATTGGTCATCAACAAAACCAATGCCGCCGGTTACATCCTGTTTGGCGGCAATCATAAAAATGACCTGCCCATTGTTCCGGGACAGAATTATCAGGTGACTGCGAATTTGGAAATTTCCGGCAATGCCTCCGGTGCGTTGATGATCTCCATGCCCGGCAGCAAACGCCGTCCCTTCCCGATCAAAAAAATTGATAAAAGCGGTGCGGCGGTCATCAATTTCACCGCCAGACCGGATGAAAATAAACTCCGCATCCACATCGTTGCCCGCGGTCAGGGCAAAGTGAGCTGCGATTCGGTCACTCTCAAGAATTTTTCTGCCGCTTCCGACTCCGGCTCCCTGCTGGTCGGCATGGGTGACAAAGTGGCATTTCTGGGGGATTCGATCACTCAGGCAGGCAACCGTTCCGCCGGATACATCAATCTGGTCGTGTCCGGGTTTGAAGCCAACGGCATAAATATAACCAAGATCCCCGCCGGGGTCAGCGGCAATAAATCCAATCAGATGCTTGCCAGATTGAAAACCTCTGTATTGGATAAAAATCCGCAGGTGATGGTGCTTTCCTGCGGAGTGAATGATGTCTGGCACGGCGCACGCGGAGTAAAACTTGAGGACTACAAACGGAACATCACCGCCATTGTTGATCAAACCCGTGCCGCCGGGATCAAAGTCGTCATCCTCACAGCGACCATGATCCGCGAAGATGCCAATAATGACTTCAACACCAAACTTGCCGCTTACAATGATTTCCTGCGCCGGCTGGCAAAGGAAAAAGCGTGCGTACTGGTCGATCTCAACCGGGAAATGCAGCAGGAGATCGCCGCATTCAAAGCGAAATACGGCAATATGAATAATATTCTGACTGTCGACGGCGTCCACATGAATGTCGCCGGCAATATGATGATGGCAAAAAATATTCTCAAAGGTTTCGGTTTCAATGAGCAGCAGATCGCCAATGCTCAAAAGAAATGGCTGGAACTCCAGTTCCCATTGAATGATAACATTTATCTGACCGTTGATGACTATTGCCGTTTGACCCGGCAGGCCGCTGAAAATGGCAAAACATTTCCGGAATACGTCTCTGAACTGTTGAAAAACGCAATACGTTGATTTACGGAGGATTTGAATATGAAAACTTTTTTGACATTGATGTTTGCTCTCCCGCTGCTGCTGGCAGCACAGAGCATTGATGTACTGACATCATTGCGCGGGGCAGACGGTAAACTTATGGACGGCGCAGCCGGTTCCTGGAAAAAATCCGGTAACACCGTCGAATTTACCAAAACCAATTCAGCCGGTTACATCATTTACGCCGGAAGCAGCCGTTTCGACCCCAAAATCGAACCGGGCAAACTTTATGAAGCAAGTGCGGATTTTGAGATTTCCGGCGACGCCACCGGAGCTTTGATGATCTCCATGCCCGGCGGCAAACGCCGTCCGTTCCCGATAGATGTCCTGAAAAAAAGCGGTAAAGCTCTGATCACATTCACTGCGAAATCCGATGAAAATAAAGTTCATTTTCACGCCGTGATCAAAGGTCAGGGCAAAGTCATTCTCAAATCCATGACGCTCAAACAGCTTGACCCGTCTGAATACAACCACCTCCCCGCACTGAACGGAGTCGCCAAAATGCACGAGAATGCCGCCGGTACTGCGGTCGCAGCCGATGGCGGAGTGCGGATTACCAAAACCAATGAATCCGGATATATCCTCTATGCCGGAAACAGCCGGAAAGAACTGCCGATAACTCCCGGAAAAACTTACGAAGTAACCTCGGAAATGGTCATTTCCGGTGATGCCACCGGCGCACTGATGATTGCAATGCCCGGCGGTACCCGCCGTCCCTTCCCGCTGAAACAACTCAGCAAAAGCGGCATTGCCTCCATTCGCTTCACCGCCCGCGATGATGAAAAACTCCTCCGTTTACATCTGGTGGTACGCGGTCAGGGCGAAGTCTTTTTCAAAAATATTTTTATCCGTGAATGCCAATCTGCCGACCCGCTGAAAAAAAGCTTCAACGGCAAAGAATTGCGCCAATTCTGGAGCGTAAATAACGCCGTCACTGAAAAGTATTTCCCCGACAAACTTGCCGGTGAATGTACCGAAAGAACCCGCGTGACCAGTCCGACGCTGCTGTGGCGCGCCGCCGATATCCCGGCCGTGGAAGTGGATATGTCCTACACCCCGGACGGCGGTCCGATGAGTATACATTTCACCGGAGAGGAAAACGGCAAAAAGTTCTCCGGTTCGCTGAAACGTACCAATATTCCCTCCGGTAAAACCCGCACCGTGACATTTTATTTTGCCAATCAACCGGCATGGCGGGGCACTATCACCGGCATATCGTTCGGTTTTGACATCCATTCGCACTCGGAATTCACCGTATCCGGAGTGCGTGCGCTTTCGGAAGCGAACCTTATTCCCAATGCTGCCGTTCCCGGCAAAAAAGAGATCGAAATGATCCGTCCCGGCGCAAAATATGCATTCACCTACCGCGGCAAAAACAACCCCGGCATTAAATTGACGCTGCTTGATGTCGATAACAACCCGTTGAAAACATATATGCTCGACCGGGAAACTGATGAATTGAAATTCACTGCGCCTCTGACCACCGTCACCGCAGAGATCGAATACGCCAAAGGTAATGGCTACCCCCTGCTGGAATGCAAACAACTGCCGTTTTTCGGTAATATTCCGGAAGTTTACTGGACAGCTCCGTGGATTTGGTGCAGTGTCCGCAATTATCCGCAGGATACGGTACACTTCTTCCGGGAATTCACCCTGCCTGCCGCAGTCAAACGCGCAGAAGCCCGCTATACGGCTGATGATGCCTGTGTGCTGAATATCAACGGCAACCGTTTCCGCAAAGAGATCCTCAATTTGCACAAAACCGAAAAACGCGATATCACCTCCATGCTGAAATCCGGTCTCAACCGTATTGAGATCGATGTGGAAAACGATTCCGGTCCCGGCGCGCTGCTTTTTGAACTCTATGCCGAACTGGAAAGCGGTGAAGTTTTCACGCTCAAAGGTGACCGCAGCTGGTCATGGACATACGGCAAACAATCCGGCAAAGCGGTGGAACGCGGCATCCCGCCGCACGGAGAATGGGGCGATAAGATCGACTGCCGCTACATCGGTCCCCGGGCAGAAGCAAAAATCCGTGATTTTACTGAAACCGGTTTCACCATCATGCCGGAAAAATCCTGCGGAGATTACGGCGAAGTCACCGTGGAAGTAACATCCAATACCGGTGAAAAACGGCAAATGCAGGTAAAAATATCCCCCCGTTCCGGTGAATGGAAAACGGGCGAATGGAACCAGATCAAATTGTTTTTCAATCCGGAACTTACCGCCGGAATGAAAGGAAATGATTTCACGTTGAAAATTCTGCCGGAATACTTTACCGTGCCGGAAGATCTTTCCTGCCGGATGGCTCCGCGCAAAATCGTACCCTGTGATTTTCCGGAAGTCAAACTGGTCGGAGCCGGACAGCGGCCGTATTTTCAGGTAAACGGCAGAAAACTTGCGCCATTCTATTTTGATTTGCCGTTCACTTTCATTGACATGCCGATGCAA
>JAFVRD010000006.1 GCA_017504435.1 Lentisphaeria bacterium
ATCCCGATACGGATTTTTCCGACTGCCTCTTGCTGGAAAAATAAAAAACGGAATTCCGGCAGGACTAAAAGTCGTGTCTAAAATTCCGTATACACTGCACTGCTTAAAAAGCATTTTTGGTCAAATCCCAGAAATATATAAAAACACAAAAAGATATAATTGCCGATATTCCGGCGATGGAACAAGTTGTGTCAAACCGGTCTTTTCTCCGGATAGCCGTTGCAGTCATGATGCAATGCGGTGTCATCCACAACACAGCCCCGGTAATCATCCATATACCGGGAAAATACGAATAGCTCAAAACAGGAAAAAATCTCAAAATTGCAATGCCGAGAATAATCCACAGAGGCACTTGTATAAGGCAGACAAAAATATCCAAACAAAGCCGTTTCCATTTTTTCTGCCATAGTTCAAAAAGTAGAGTGAACAAGAAAAAAATCCCGGAAAGAGAAAGAAATGTTACTCGTAAGTAACTGTAAAGAGCCATATTATTTCCCTTCAATAAAAACTTCTGGTGATGGTTTACGCAGGAAATTTGTCTTGCTTTTTCTCTTGCTGCGCTGAGTGTTGGCAGCAGCATCGCAGCCAAAATTGCGATGATGGCAATAACCACCAGAATTCGATCAACGTGAAGGTGTGCGCGATGGGCATGAAAACGTTTCTTTTCACGGGGAAGCAACGTTTGATTTTTCCATTTGCCGCCATTTTATTATACAAATTCCCCGGAACGCGGGAACGCTCACTTTGCCATTTTTATATTCTGCCGGACGCGGAGTTTCTCCGAAAGGTTCAGCATACCATTCGCCTGCCGGCAATTCAATACTTCCGCCGGCAGACGCAACCGGTGAAGTAATCAGCACTCCGGCGATCTGACCGTCCGCACTGCACTTATAGTCCACTGCGCTTTCCGTATTGAGTTCCACTGCGGGCAATTCCGGGAAATACTTTTTCCAGTCATCCGGAATATACTGCACCTCGGTACGGTAACGGGCAAGCGGGATCGGGTGCATCGTCACCGGAATTTTTTCCGTATCTGGGAACGGATTTTCTGCACGCTGAGCAAAAAATTCATCATAATCTCCACACTCATCACCCGCCACGATCAATCTGCCGGAGAAGTTTTTCAACTGTTCGATCACCCGGTCAGAGAGCAGCCGCGCACCGGGTACGATCAAAGTGGTACAGCCGGTAAGATTTTCCATGTTGATCCCGTCGGCATCAGCGATCACACAGCGGAACGGCAAATGATTACGTTTCAAAGATTCCTGAACCCGGAAGTAATCTTCCAGTGATTTGTAGGATTTATAGAGAGATTCCTTACTGTGAAGCACTCCAATCGGTTCGTAATGAGGCATATCCAGCAATGCCCGATGGTCTTGATGCAGTTTCCGGAATTTTTCCAGAATACTTTTCCGGTGGGCAATTATTTCCATGTCCGGTTCACCGCCCCGTTTCGGACGCATGGCGGAACGCTCCACCAGAATACCGCCACCGGCAAGGGCTTCTCCGAACCGGGCGATCAGATATTCTTCTGCCAGATCCAGTGCCGCCGCACAGCCATCGGTCAACGGCAAATCACAAACTCCGGCAGCACGGGCAAGTTTCAATTCCGGGATCTGGGTAATGACACAACCATCGGCACATTTGACCAAATTGGAACTTTGAGAAACGAGTATATCAAACGATTTTACCAATTCCAACGGGTCGATACCCCAATTAGTTACGGCATACTGCATCGGCACCAATGCGAAGTTTCCGGAAACAATGAATTCCGGATCACGGTCTTTGATGTATTTGCGCCAATACTTGTATTGTTCATTTACCACCTGATGCCGGAATGCCAGAGATGCCTGCTGCAGCGGATCCTGAATTTCAGCATTCAACGGCGGCTGGGGCGGCAATTCGATGTAATCCGGATCCAGGAAATTGAAATCATAATTGGCTTTCACATATTCCCGGAATTTCTGCTGACAGCGGGGACAGTAGCAGGGATAATTGCCCACATTGTCAAACATCACCCCGTCAAAACAATCTCCGTCCATGGCGATTTGCAGAATTTTGCAAATGTAGTCGTTGTATTCCGGATTATTCGGACACGGCGCCCACCGCCAATACTCTTTTCCGGCATATATTGCCGGTTTGCCGTTTTCACTGATGATCGCCCAATCCCGGAGATTCGGGATCTCCTTTTGCATAAGTTCCCAATAAAGCGTGGCGTGCTGAACATAAGCAAGCACTTTGATTCCCCGCTTGCGGCAGCGCAGCGCAAAATCCCGTACCGCCGGGAAATCATGTTTTTCATGCTCCCAGCCCATGCCTTTGTAAAAACGGCAGTGCAGAATATTCACACCCATATCTGCGAGCAGCGCCACCGATTCGTCACTGTCAAAAAAGTTATGCCATTTTTTCAACCACCGGGCATTGCCGGGAACTCCGCCGGTAGTAGTCACCCCGACACGACGATACATATCAATGGACTCGTGGTTGCCGAAGCCCCAGATCATCAATTTATCCGATTTTTTATCCATAAATATTACCTCTGTCTGATTACCGGTATGCACCCTGTTTCTGAACAGGCAATCCCGTAACGGCACATCGCTGCGGCACTGGACATTGTCTACACAACGAACTGCTGCAAAATATCAACTTTTGCAACAGCCATTCGGAAAAATCTTACAGTTTTATCTATATCACATATCCCAGCTGGAAATATCATCATGCAGAGAGTGATTATTGGCATCGTTATCTTTGATACAGGTTTCCAGTTTGACATTGCAGCCCTTGTCATCTTCACTAAACTGCCACATCTTCAGCGATGACCTTCTTATCCGAGGAACCGTCGATTTTGGTATCCGGCAATTCGATCATGCCGTCTTTGGTAACTTTGATATAGACTTTGTAGGGATTGCCCCACGGGTCGCGCCACAGGAAATGATCTGCCATGATATATCTCCTTGGAAAAAAATTGATTTAGCTGTAATGTAACTCTTTTCCCACTTTTATTCAAGTCGTTTTCTGGTTGATACTGGTATTTTTTTAATTTATGCTATATTTTGCCTTGTAAAAACATCTAGTTCAGATAGAACTACTCACCAGCAATTCGATCAGTGTAAATTTATTTTTTGAGTTCATTTGATTTTCTCCTCTGTGTTTGTTCATTCAAACAATTTTCACTATTAGTTATATAACTCGGACTTGATAAAGTTTTTGCGTTACCGGTAATCTTCTGCACTGAGAATTTGGGGAGATTTTATGCGGATCAGAGCATTCTCTGCTGAATGCCGTTTTTTTATATTTTAAGCACCGTCAGGTGCGCTTTAGAAACACCATCCTTACTCCCGAAGGGAGAAACTTCACAAGTGCAATGGAGTGATAGCGGAATGAAACGACTTCACAAGCGAATGAAATGGAGCGGTTTCATCCGCCGTCGCTCTGCGAGCTATGGCGGGACAAGCAAGCAAGGCTTCCGGAGTTTGGTGAAGATGTCCCGGCTTTATTGCATTACGCCGTGGCAAGGAAGAAAACCTCCGGTTTTAAGTGAAGTTGCGCTTCGCGCAGTGAAGATATTATGAGAGACGCAAGAGGTCTTTCACGTTTCTGTCTGAAAGTAAAAAAGCGGTTTGCCTCTTGATAAAAACGGATTTATGTTAATCCAAGAACAACGAAGTCGTGTAGTACGCTTCAAAAACCAGGAGGACA
>JAFVRD010000027.1 GCA_017504435.1 Lentisphaeria bacterium
CTGCGCTCTGCGCTCTGCGCTCTGCGCTCTGCGCTCTGCGCTCTGCGCTCTGCGCTCTGCGCTCTGCGCTCTGCGCTCTGCGCTCTGCGCTCTGCGCTCTGCGCTCTGCGCTCTGCGCGAATAAATATTCGCGCAGAGAGCTTTTCAACTGCTGAAAAGCTCTGAAACACGACACAAAAATATCCTGTTGCTCCCACAAACAAATGTTCGTGAAGTAACGATTTTTTACTGTCATGTTCATCCCCCCCCTTTGAGGTTGTTTTCAAGTGTGCGGGCAAAAAAATCCCCGCAATCCATTAATATAACTTCTTTCAAGGCGAATTTCAACTAAAAAAAACAGTTTTTTTACATATTTTTTGCCACATCCCATCTGTTGAAATTCATTTTCAATATTCCGGCAGTTTAACTGCCTGCGGCGATCACCTGGTATTAATTCAGCCGCCGTCGGCAGCATAATACCTCCGGCAATTGACAACCGCTTACAGCAAAAATCCCGCCGAACCGGCTGGCTCAGCGGGACTTCCGGGCAGATGATCTGTTTATTGATAACGCTTATCTCCGGGTTTCGGGATCAGAGGTTTGCGGAAATTGTTGGTGATCTGCTCCGGTTTCTGAAATTTTCCGGTTTCAACAGTATATCCGGAAATCTGACCTTTCCCGTCCAAAGTCACCGTCAGCAGACAGCAATTCCAGGGAATTGCGGTGATATTTTCACCCAAACGTTCAGACAGAGTATAGATCAAAGACTTCACGGTGGCACTGTGACCGACCAGCAAGACATCTCCGGCAGTTTCATCAAGGATCGCATCCAAGGTTTTTGCACAACGTTCATGACGCATTTTAGCAGGTTCGTTCATCACCCGCCACGGAAATGCAAAACGTCTGGATGCCGAAACCACCGGAAAATATTTGCTGATCTCTGAAAAATCCATCCCGTCATTGCAAATTCCATATTTCCCGGAATTCCGTTCCGCCAATACCGGAGAATACTCCTGCAAACCCGGATCGACCAGCACCGGAGAACCGGTAATTCCGGCAATCACCATTGCCGTCTGCAAAGTACGGTATAATGGCGAAACATAGATAGTGCCGCTGAATTTTTTCTGTTTCAGATACTCGCCCAGCTGACGTGCCTGATCGGTTCCCAGCGGTGTCAATGCCCTTTCACCATTCGGAGCTTTGCAGGCAGGATCACCGACCTGACCATGCCGGGTGATATACAACGTCCTGCCGTGAAGCTGCACGACCGAGAACAGCACCGCCAGTAACAGAAATATCTTTTTAATATTTTTCATTTCATGCCACCGGCCCGGATAATATCTGAAACTCTCACAACTTCAACAGCTTCATCAATCGAAATCGGATAAGGTTTGTTTTCGCGTACAGCCTCATACACATAACGGTAGAAGTCAGTAATTTTTACTCCGGATGCCGGAGCCGTGTCGATGGTCTTTTCAATCCAGGTCATCGGACTCCTGCCGGCGTATGTTCCGGGAAGTTCCTGAGTCTCATGGCTTGCCGGTTCGGGCGGCTCGGTTTTTTCCATGTCCAAATATTTGAGCTGGATAGTTTTTTCATTCACTGACACCAATGATCCCCGGGTACCGTAGACAGCATAAACCGGAGCAGGAAGTGCCACGCCGCCGGAAATCTCAATATCTACAGTGACACCGTTAGTTCCGCGCAAAACAGCTTTGACGTGATCTTCGGCATCGCCCATGGCGGCAATTTGTTTCATATCGCTCCAAACCGATTCCAACGGTGCATTGATAAAACGCAAAGCATGGTCGATCAGATGGGGTCCCCAGTTATTGAGAATACCGCCGCCCTCATCTTTAAACACCTGCCAATCAGTCCGCCGGTTATAATTATGGCGGGAAAGTTTTATTTCGTAAACATCGCCAAGCACCCCGGAAGCAATAATTTCCTGCACATGGTGAAAACACGTTTCAAACCGGCGGTTATGGCGGCAGAAAAGTTTACCGGGGAAGCGGTCAGCTGCCGCTTTGAGCCGGAGAGCATCGGCATAATTCAACGCGACAGGTTTTTCTGCCACACATACTTTACCGGCTTCGAGGACCCGGATGTCAAAATCGACATGATCTTTGGAGCGTACAGTGACCGCTACGACTTCAATTTCCGGATCAGCAAGCATGGCATCTGCGGATGGATAAGATTTACATTCCGGATAGAGTTCCTGCAATTTTGTCATGCGTTCCGGAATAATATCATAGCCGCCGACGATCTCAAACATATCCTTGAAACATTCCAATTCGGTACGGTGCATGTTCCATCCTGCCCGTCCGATACCCCACAACGCCAGTTTTATTTTTTGATTCGACATAATGATCACTCCATGATATTTTTGAGTCTTTCAATGCTGATTTTGAGATCATCAAGCGGTTCTCTCAGGTGCGTATCCTGTTCGATCATGATTTTATGAGCATAATTACGTTTTTTCAGGATCTCAGCGACCTCCTGCCACGGCACGATCCCAGGTTTGTTGCTGCCGCCGAGTTCGCAGAAACGAAGCCGGTCATGCCAATGATCAAGTCCGGCATTCTCATCTTTGATATAAACATCTTTGAAATGAATGGCGATGATCCGGTCGTAGTATTTTTCCAATACTCTGATCACATCTCCAAAAGCTCCGGCGAGGTGACCGATATCCAAAAGCAGATAGATCTCCGGACATTTTTCCATGAAATAGTCAAGTTCGCTTTCACTTTCAACAGCCGACCCGAGATGGTTGTGAAGAACTGACTTCAAACCGTATTTGGTAGCAGCTGCGGCATAGCATTTGGAGTGATGAATAAAATTATCCAGCGAAATTTTGCCCCGGCCGGATTCACGGGTACGCAGCCAGACATAATCTTTGCCGAATGCGGCAGTCCAGGCAAATCCCTGTTCCGCTTTCACGCCTCTGGTGGTGCAAAAATCCAATCCCATACGCCGGAAAGTCACTGCATTGCAGACAGCTTCTTCTGTGCTGGAAGCTTCCAGACGTTCCAGTCCGTTGAAACCGAGTTTCTTAATATTTTCCAGCCGGTTTTCCAGATCAAAAAGCCCGCCTTCATACATATTCATCCCAAAATCTGCGACAAAATACTGCATTTTTCAATCTCCTTTTTTCTTGCAGTTGATGTTTTTATTAACAGCCCAAAATTTACCATTAACCGGTTATTTGATAAAATTGCACCTGATTTTTATCTTTTTACGATATTTTGACAAAAATATAATCCGAAAATATGTCCATAAAAACTGCATTCATCAACCTTTTTCGGAAAACTTTTGTAAATATTGACTGCGATAATATCAGATGGTGATTTTTCCCAATTCATATAAAATATGTCAAATTCCCCCGCTGTTCATCCGGCAAACGTACTTCCGCTGCCCCTCCCCGCATTATTACCGGAAGTTCAACTCCATTACACAGCACTTTTTTCACCGGGGCACTGAAAAGCACTGCCGGAACGCATGCAGTTGCATGATGGCGGACATAAGTTACTTCCACCCGGTCTCTGAAATCCTGCCGGTCCAGCAGCAGCACATCAAAACCGCAGGTAAAACGCCGATCGCCGAAATACGCTTCGTGCCAGCATAATACCGGAGTCGACAACCCGGAAAAATGATGCCACCCGCCGCCCCAGCCGCTGTGAGTGGAAAAGTGTTCAAAACAATATCCGCTGGATTCACATTCACGGTCATACGTTTTCAGCGCAGTTTCAGCAATTTTCCATGCAAAATCACCTTTGCCGGCATCCAGCGCGGACTTCCAGAGGAACCATTGATGCGGCATCCATATCGCCCCGTTCCAATAGCCGTTTTCCCGGAAATATGATGCACTCCGGTCAACCGTGGAAATACCGTACGGCGTAAAACACTCTTTTTCAGATTCCAGATGCGCCCATAAACGATCGGTGATATCTGCCGGAAATCCGCCGGATATCAATGGTGAAGTCCCATCCAGGCCGCAATTGAAGTTTTCGCCGGACTCTGTCCGCAGAATATCCTGAGGATTGCCGTCAGCATCACAGGATATATAACCGAAATAACCGGATTTTTCGTCCCACGCGCTGGTCAATAAGGTTTCTGTAAAATCAGCGATATCCCGGGCATATTCCGGATCGACCGGTAAACCGGCACGTTCTGCCAATGCCGCCAGCGTCCGTGCACACCGGATCAGCACAGCGGTAGATACCACCGGAAATACAGTGGACTCCAGTTTGCGCCGATGCACCTCCATCTGAGCAGGATAATCATCCCAACCACCGGAATTGTAAAAATAATCCCACGTTACAACCAACGGTTTTTTGCAGTGCTTACGGGTGCTTGACCCCGGATGATGCCCTGCAAGATAGCGGTAAAATTGGCGCGCTCCGGCATAGAGTGTCCGCAGCAATTCCACATTGCAGCTGCGGTTCCACAGCTCCTGCAGCACAAATATCTGCACCGGCAAAGGCGTGCCATGCAGAACAAAAGCGTTATCCCGATCCCCTGCCGGAGTAAAATATGCATTGAGAATCTCCGCCGCCAACTGCGGTGAGAGTTCCAGCATTCCCAGACTGATGAAACCGGAATCCCAGGTATAAAGTGAATTCCATTGCCGCCCCGGAGTGAAATGGCGTACATTCTGTCCGCAAATGCGCACCGGATACACCACATTGGTCATGGTCACTGCCGCCAACCGCTGACAGCTCCGGGCATAAGGTGCATTGAATACGGGATATTCCGGAGCGGACAGCGGCACAAAACCGCCTTCTCCGCTGCCGCGCCGGATGGTAAAACTCCTGCTCAAACGTTCATGCGGTGCAATATGCAGCGGCTGAACGACCCAATCCAATGCCTGATCTTTCATCGTACCGTTTTTAATGATTTCAAGCTGATACGGCTGCTGCACAATATCCCGGTAACGGAAATATTCATACAGGTCATCCACCGCATAGCGGCGGTAAAAAAGCATATCTTCATCTGCACAAAAACTGTAATCCAACCCGGATCTCACCCCCGGATAACAGAAATCCAATCTCCGCCGCCCGGCTCTGGTCACTTCCGGCAGAGTTGCAGACGTTTCAGTGAAAAATTCCGGCATTCCACCGGCAGTAACGACAATAACATCCACCAGGATATCGGTTGGAGCAGTGAATCCTGCTGCGGTGATCTCTTTTATCTGCCACGGACCGTCTGAAGTGCGGTAACGGATAAAATAATGTTTCCCGTTATGCTCCGACGGGATCTTAAAACCGACCTTTTCTCCGGCAAAAAACTCAAACACATTGACGCCGCAGGCAGAAATATCCACTTTTTCCCGGGGCATCCGGGAGTCGTACTCCACTCCGCGCCCCGGCGGCAGTTCCGGAACCAACACCGCATCTGCACCGGAAATCCGGGTCATTTCCGCATGTTCAGGAATCAACGTGGCAAGCAAATGCAACGCCACATCCGCCGGGTTATCAGAATTATTTTCCCAAGTACATTCGATTCCTGCACCGTTTTCCTCCGGGAGCAGCTGAAATTTAATTACTGCGGTAATATTGTCATCCAAACGCCAGCTGCATTGCCACGCCGAAAGATCACTGGCAGCGCGTTCCGGTATCAAACCGCAGGGAGCAAGCGCATCCGGTAATTCTCTTTTGCGGCGCAATAACTGCGGCATGACCAATACATCAAAACGCAGACAGCTTTCCCGATCCGCCAGATGGGACAAGCCGAAATATTTTTTGGAATAAGGTCCCCAATCCGGCAATCCCGGATCATGAATTCCCGGCACAGGAACAGAAAATCCCGTCATTCTTCAATCCTCCAGATGCGCTCCCCGGACAATCAGAATGTCACGGACTTCACGTCCCGGCACCGCAATCGCCGGAATGCCGCGCTGAGCTGCCAATGCCGCACCCAATCCCGCAGCCTGACCGATCGAGACTGCCGTCGGCATGATCCTCAAACTGCTGTGGACCTCCACATCAGCAGATATGGGTCTGCCGCCTACTGTAAGATTATCACATCCCAGCGGAACGACACAGCGATAGGGAATTTCATAAAATTCTCCGCTCGGCAGAGTTTGAAAATAGGTTCCCTCCCCGTTGGGAGAATGAATATCCACATGATAACTGCTCCGGGCGATGGCATCATCAAAACGTGCGCACCGGACAAAATCATCCATAACCAATTTATAATGCCCCATGATCCGGCGGCTTTCCCGGACTCCGATCTGTACCGCCATAGACATCAACCGGGCATTGCGGAACTCCGGCAGTTCCCGTTTCAACCACGAAACCAGTTCCCGCAACTGACGGCGGCCCTCGATTTCAGCTTCCGAGAAGCTGGCACCGTTGGTAGCATCAAAACCGGTAACCCGGGTGGTATTGAAATGCAATACATTTTCATCGGCAAGTTGAAACGGGAACACCAATATATTCTCCCGGGGGCAGTCGATGATTCCGGCTTGTTTGGCAGCACAATAACACGCGGAAAGCTTCTCTTTCCAATTCGGATCGATCAGCCGCGCCCCGGTTTGAGGATTCGTTACAAACGGGATGTCCACATGAGACAGTTTGAAACATAAACTCATCGGCTGGCAGCCGCCTTGGGCATTGCCTGTTTCAAACGGGCATCCTGCCATGGCTGCCAGATCCCCGTTTCCGGTGCAATCAACAAAACATTTGCCGCGCACCACTCCGAATCCGCCTTTAGTATGGCAAATCACTTCGGATATACGCGAACCGTCTTTACGCACTCCGGCAACACTGTGGTGATACAGGATTTTCACGCCGGCATCCAGCAACAGATCCTCTGCAGCAAGTGCCGCTGCTTCTTTGTTTATGGAACGCAATGAATAGTCATGCTTATTGGCGAGATTTTCCATCATATTTTCCGGCAGATAACGGCACATCGTTTTCCGCCATGATTCATACACCGGAGCATCCAGCGATTTACCGTCGTGAATACTTAACATGAAAGGGTGTACTTCTGAAATCGCCGCCATACCTCCGGGCAGCCCGTAAGCTTCTAAAACAACCGTCGATGCTCCGGATGCGGCACTCATCAGTGCTGCTCCGATACCACCGGGACCGCAACCGCATACAACCACATCAGCTTCTGCAAAAACGGGCAGATTTTCGCTGCCGTATGCAGCTCCGCGAATCTTATCCATAATTTACCACAATCTCCTGTAAACAGTTTTGCCGTGAAATTCCCATGCCGCCCGGTCATCCGCCAGCTGATCACGGAGCTGAAGTTTATTTCGAACCTCCGGAGCCAAACGCATTTCGATGAGTTTTTCCACCGGGAACGGCGGTTTGTCAGTCACATAAAGGAATTGATCCACCCACGGCGGTTCCAGATGCGAACGGGTTTTGCCGTTCGGACGGATGAAACCGATATGTTTTGCCGAATAATCTCCCCACACCTCGACAAACGGCCGCATGATCTCCGGCAGCCTGGTCATGATAAAACCGGGATTATCGTAAGAAAGATTGATCAGCGTATGGTAAAAGCCGGTACGCTCGTTGATCTCCAGATGATGATAAGGGAAGATGTTTTCCAGCCGTTCCATATCGGCATAGTGATCCGCCGAAGCCAGCATCGGGCGTACTCGCCGCAGGTAATCCCGGGAGGTGGCAGATGCACAGCTTTTGGTGCCGATCAGCTGCATCAGCGCATAATATGCCGCTTTATCGCTCTCTTCACGCATCCCCAGCCGGTACGCCATCCGGGAATAAGCGATCAAACCGGCATGGAATATCGTGTTTTCCTGAAAACCGTTGCCGACCCGGATGCCGCCGTAACTGTCCCACGAGGCGGAATATGCCCAGTCATGACTGTTGATCACGGGATTATAACTGTAAGTGATCTGCTGCCAGTTTGCTTTGAGCAGATCATCGGCATTGCAATCCCGTCCGACGTGTTCATAAATGCACAACCGCAACGCCTCCCAACAGGGGCAGTCCACACCGCTATCCATGTGGTGGCGGGTCAGAGCTGAAAACGTTTTGCCCGAAAGCGGCGAAGTAACTTTAGTATTTATCGGAACGATCGTACCCGTTTTTTTGCCGGGGATCTGGAAATCATCGTTGAAAATCGTCAACGGCATCTCTTTGACGATGTCAGCATAGATCTGCTTTCTCAAATCCTCCGGCATATATTCGGCGGCGATCAGCAAATTGGAAATAAACGGCTGCAAACCGCCGATTTCGCCTTTGCCCTTCTTTTTGGCAATGAATGACCATGGATGTTCAGCGATCATTCCAGCCGCCTGCCGGACGGTAGCTTCCAGACGTTTTCGGGCAGCTTGAGCCTGCGGAGTGTCAGCGAAATCCGTCGTTTTACGCACTTCACGGACAAAATTCAGCACCCCGTCAAGCGCATAAGTGACCGTGTTGCCGCCGCGAACTGCCGCAAACGGACCTGCCATTGTCGCCAGATCCAGATCTTTGATGTCGCGCGAAGCGGCGAGTTTCATCCCGCCGCGTTTGGCAAGCAGCAATGTCGGCGGCACCGGCAGATATGTTTTTGCCGGTTGTTTACCGCTGTCCCAATGAAATTTATCCTGAAACAGCAACCGGTTGTTCTCATAATCGACTTTCGCTGTCCTGGTCACCCGGTCGGGCAGTGCGGGCAGGATCCGGCTCCATTTTTCCGCCTTTGCCCAAGCGTCATCGGGCATACCGGGAGCCTGCAGCGTCACTCCGTAAAGCGGCATGACATAAATTCTGCCGGAACAGTTTTCTTCAAAAAACACCCGCAGACCTTTGGTAATAAGTTTCACCATTTTCGGCGTTTTTTCAAAGACCATCAGCATCGGCACGTTGAATTCATTATATGCCGGATTACCCTCAAAACTCAATACGATATAATTGGAATCAATTTTGCCGGAAGCTGCCGGCACCAGTTTCTCTTTTTCCGGTACATAAATTTTCTGCGGTACGCCGGTTTTCCACCAGTTCTGCGTGAAAAAGAGCAAACTGGGCAGATCATTGGTTTCAAAGACCAGTGCCGGGGTCAGCACGCTGCCGGTCATGGTGAAACTGCCGCCGGAGGGATAGGAGTAAGTGACTTTATGCCCTGTCCACCAGGTTTCATCTTTGCCGGGGACCGCAATCTCTTTTTTGCCAGCCGCCATGACTTCGCCCAGAATCCACATATCCCCGAAGTGATCAAATCTGCCGCCGATGGTGGAGGAAACCTGTTTCAAACCGACCTTTTTCGGCGTGGGTTTGACATGGGAAAGCCCCAGCAATGCTCCCCGGCAGCTCGGACCGAACGTGGTCAAAAACACCGCATTACCACGGGTATCAGGACGTTTGTAATCATAAAACAGCTTTTTGTCAGCAGTGACATGGCGCGGCCCGAAGTAACCATAGGATGTATCGCAGACGGTCAACGGCAGCACGGCACGGTCAAATTTTGCCAGCGTTTTATCAGCATGGAAATTGAAATTCACCGCCGGAGCGATTTTCAGAGCCACTTTATTCTGCCACAACACTTTGCCATGCACGGTAAATGCGGTGCTGAATTCATAATTCCCAGCGGCAAGCGGCGGCAATTTCTCCGGGGCAGGAGAGATGTATTTGCCCGGTTTCAGCGTCAGCGGCAAATTTTTCTGCCAGAGCGTGTCGATACTGCCGGCGGCAGTCAGAGTCAAAGTCAATTTGCCGGACAATTCTGCCTGAACGGAAAAGAGCGTCAATTCCGGACGGCAGAAAACTGTTTCTCCCGGCAGAAACAGATTGAGTTCTTTGCGCCCGGTGATCTGACGGTAAACCGCCGTTGCCCCCGGTGAACGGTGGGCATAACGGCCGATGACCTGCAATTCCGGCAGCAAACGCAACTGCACGACACCGGTATGCATACCGCGCAAATGACCGATTTTGCAACGTACTGCGATCACATTTTTGCCGGGGCGCAGAATCTGTTTACCGCCGGTGGAGAAATAAATCCGTTCCCGGGAACTGGCTTTATTAACGATTTTATCAAAGCTGAATGAGCCGATCAGATGACCGTTGATGAAAGTTTGATCACCCCGGGAAATCTGACCGAGACGGATCTCAAAATTATTGCCCGGCACATTGTCAGGCAGTTCAAATGTATAACGATACCAGCAGCATGATTTCGCCTGCCGGTAAGCTTCCGGCATATTTTTGGGACGGTTTTTGCCGCCGAGCGGGGCATTTATATTGACCTCATCCCATTGAGAATCATCAAAATCCGGATCGGAAAATTCTTTTTCATCTGCGTAGATGCACCGCCATGAAGTTGTCGGCAAAGTCAACAGCTCCCGGGATGACATTCGCATATCCAGCATTTCGGAACTGGAAACAACACGCTCTCCTGCAAAGACTGATAAGCAGAACAACGTCAATACCGCAAAATACAAATATTTCATTCTTCGACTCCGATATTGATTGATTTTTGAACAAATTTTTCATCATAGTAATACAGCGTTTCCGGCATATTGGACGCATCGCGGAAAGATTCCCGCAAATGAACAACGAGTTCTTCCGGGGTCGTTCCGGAAGCGTGGCCATCCAGATAACCGATATTGGCAGCTTTGTTGTGACGGGCATGCATAAAACCGGTACGCGCCGAAGCGAAACTGCCCGGCATATCAAAACTCACCCGGGTACACTGATACCAAGTGCCGTTGTATGTATGAGTGGTATCAAAGAAAAAAGCGAAACGGGATGCATTCCGGACTTTTGAAGAATTGATCGCCATGGCATTGCCATCAGCAGCCTGGAGATTGTTGGGAATATCTTGCGGCTTGCATGGTACGCCGTATGCAAAACGGCTCAGGGAGCTGGCACTGGACACAATGTCAACTTCCGGCGGCAGCGAGGGGCAGCGCATATATCCCACACTCTGCCCTTTGATATTTGTCAAAAAACCTTTGAAAAGCAGAGGTACGGTGTATTCTTTCACACTTCCTTCGGAAAGATATTGTACGGGAACCATCGGAGATTTTTCGGAGATATAACTGTTCAGCATCATCCCCATCTGCTTAATATTGCTCAAACAGGATGCCGACAGCCCCCGGGCCCGTGCTTTTTGCAGAGCCGGCAGCAGCATTGCAGCCAGAATCGCAATTATCGCGATAACGACAAGCAATTCTATTAAAGTGAAAGACTTTATGGGAGAGGGGAAAAACTTCTTTTCACGGGAAAAGAGGTTTTTCCCCTCTCCCAAACCCTCTCTCCTTTTCAAGAAAAGCGAGGTACTTTTGCTCCAGTTTGTCGCAAAAATC
>JAFVRD010000028.1 GCA_017504435.1 Lentisphaeria bacterium
GATGCGCCGCAAACATTTCACTGGGCAATGTCTGGGTGACTGCCCGGAAGGCATCGCCTTTGATGGAAACTTCATCCAGAGTGTGAACGACTTTGCCGTCCACATCTTTCAGCACGATCTGCGCTTTGTAATCACCAAGCATGGCACCGCCGTCGGGGATGTTGAGCATTTCAAAACGCATTACATCGCCGAGTTTATACGCATAACGGTAACTGAAAAGCATATTGGGGATGCTCAGATCATCACCCGGCAGCGGGGTGAGTTTTTTGCTTTTGTCGATCAGACTCTGATAGTAACGGATCATCCGGCGGTAGCCGGCTCCTTTGTAAACGCTGGGCTGAAAACAGGTGTTTTCGTTCCATTCGTTCCATTCAAAAGGAACGATAAAATCGGGATCAAGTTTTAAACAGGACTCAAAACTTTTACGGAACGTTTCGCTGCCGTATTCCTGAGCATTGATCATGCCGCTGAAATGATTGACATAGCCGAGAGTGCAGATCACCCCCAGTAATTTCCCTTTATTCTGCGGTCTTGAATAAATTTCAAAAATATATGGACGGATAAAATCCAGAAACTTCCCGTCATAATAAGTACCGTATTCGCCGCCTTGGTCATAAGAACTGACTCTTGGCGCGATTCCCAAATATAATCCGCCGCACACATCAAGATATGATTGCAGCATATCGACAAATTCTTTTACTTTGACCGGATCCGGGCGGTCAGGGTTGGGAAGATAATGTTTGCGGTAAAATGAAGTCAACGGGATTTTCAAATCGGCAACAAATATAAATCCATCTCCGACCTCTTTGCGTGCCGTATCCAGGATTTCTTTGATTTTGGCAGGAGTACGCTGCGGCGAAGCTGCTTCATAAGAATTGACGACAACTTTGCCGTTGTGACGGAAAACTTTATTGGATCTGATTGCGCGTTTTAATACGGCACACAGATTTTTGATATTGGCACTTGAGGAATAAGATATTCCCGGCAGATAAACTGCCGGCATGATAAGAAAGTTTTTGACATCATATTTTTCTGCAGCATCAAAAATTGCTTCTGAAGTACGGAGACCTCCCAGCGGAGTCAGACCGGCAATATTGTAAGAAATGCACTGCTCAATGTGTTTGAGTTCACTTGGTTCGGTATTGAATGTGAATTTATTGCCCTCATAGCGGTGAGCCGGATTTACATACAGCGGACGGTCTTTCCAGTAGTGCAGAAAGTTCTGAAAATCTCCGTAATGCGCCTCCAACTGCGGAAAGATCAGAATATCTTTGGTCGCTTTACCCGGTCTGGAAGGAATTTGCAATTTTCCGGAGTCTGAAACTGCAGCGCATACCCCCAGCGTGAGAAGTGTTAACGCGACTGTTAAAAACCTTTTTTTCATAAAAAATCCTTTCCCAAGTTGATTTATTGCAGATTTTAAGGTTCTATATATAATTTGTTCTGATATTGCGGTAAATACAATAGATTTGGCCTGGAAAATTGCAAAAAAACACCCGGTGATTGCTATTGATTTAGAGTGTTGGGAAATTGATCTGCCAAACGCAGAGGTGCTCCTCTGAATACATGCAGCAGTTTCAAATATTCAGCTGATGGTATTTCTTTTGCTCCGAATGATGCAGTTGCATTTGTCACCATTTGAGTATCAATAAGTTCGACGTTATGGGATTTGAGTATCTCCACCATTTTTACAAAGGCGAATTTTGATGCTCCGGAGATTTTGAAAAACATACTTTCTCCGCAAAAAATTCGTCCGGTCGATATTCCGTACAATCCTCCGGCGAGAGTACCGTCCGGCATGTAACTTTCAAAACTGTGTGCATAGCCGAGCCGGTGAAATTCATTGTAGACCCGGATGAGCTGTGACGTTATCCATGTGCCTTGTTGTTCCGGACGTGATGAAGTGGCACAGTTGGTGATGACTGCATTGAAATCATGATTTATTTTCAATGAGAATGGAAATTTTTTCATTTCACGCTGCAAACTTTTGGGGACATGAAATTCATTCATCATGATCACTCCGCGCCGGTGAGGACATACCCACGGGATCAATTCATCTTCCGCAAACGGCCACGGAAATATTCCGTTGTAATAGGCATCTGCAAGCATTCGGCAGTTTATCTGCCGGGAAAATCCGACGATACCGTCTGGATCTGCTTTTTCCGGTGGAGGAAAAATACTTTTTTCAGCAAAAAATTTCATATAAATACGGTCCAGTGTTTTTGTTTTGTCGGTCATACCATAGCATGATGGCGCATTTTTGTCAAATGTTCTGCAGATATTTGCATCGGAAAAATGCAGAAAGGCAGATGCATCTTTCTGAACGGGAGAGCTGAGATAAAATGGTCAGATGTGTTCAGAAACTGAAAATAAACAAAATCGGCAATCAAAATGTAATTTTATAAAATCATTTCAGCAGCTTGTAATTTGCAGAAAAAACGGGATTTTTGTGAAAAATCACTGACATTACCTTGACAAAGTCAGCTTGGCAATCTATATTATCCGTACAACGAATGCGTTGCACCCGTAGCTCAGCTGGATAGAGCGTCTGCCTCCGGAGTAGAAGGTCGTGAGTTCGAATCTCGCCGGGTGTACCATTTTTTATGTTGATTTCCGGGAGATTTGAGCAAAATACTCAAATCTCCTGATTTTTTTGTTGTTCCATTTGTTGTGAAAATTTTTACCGTCGGTGGCACCTTGCAGATGATCTCTTGACAAATTTATGGACACCGGTTGGTCGAGTTCTCCCCCATTCGCCTTGATTTGCCTGCAACCTTGTCGCGCTGAAATGTAAATTCAACGTCATAAAACGGCAAATGTCATATTCCTGTCACATAAAACGATGTGCTGCATAACTCTGTTGTTTGCATTTTTTGCGATATCGAAATGTTTGGGTAAAATGTTCCGGCAACATGCCGTATTTCAACACCTGTAATGAGACGGATAAACCCCGAAGTGACGCTTAAACGCGTTGCTGAAGTGACTTGTGTCGCAAAATCCCCAGTTTGAAGCGATTTCTTTGATCCTTGCTCCGGCTGCCAGGTCTACACTTGCGCCGCTGAGACGGAAGCACAATTCATAATTGGAAAATGAGATCCCCATACATTCTTTGAAAAGATGATGAAAGTAACTTTCGCTTAAACAACAGCATTTTGCCGCCTGTTCGGGAAGAAGCGGTAACTGCTGACGGGATGCCAGCTGTTCAAATACCGGAAATATTTTCTGAAATTTTTTTCCGATCTCAGCCTCTTTATCGTAGTTGATCAAACGTGCCGTATCACAAAGAAAGTCAACCAGTTTGAACCATGATTTACGCTCTGAAACCGCAGCACTGTAACGGCTTTTTAACATTTGGCAACTGTCAGCAAGTTCCCGGCATGCTGTTTTTATTTCCGGAGTGTTGAATTGAGGATAAATACAGTTGAAAGGTGTATAAAGCAAATCGCGAACAAATTCTTTGTCCTCGCCGATAACAGAATTTATCACGGCTTCCGGCAGAAATGTGAAAACCAGCAGTTTAGCCCCATCAGGGCTTGCTCCCTTGCCATGCAGCTGCCATGGCGTTGTCAAAAAAATTTCCAACAACCGTTCTTCTGAAAAAAAATTTCCTTCCAGCAGAATTCCCAAATGAACCGCTGAATGCATATCCATGCCGGGATGAACAAATCCTTGCGGAAGAATTTGTTCAGAAATTTGCAATGGATGTATCAAACTCAACTGCCAATGGAACAGAAATGGATTCATAAATTCTCCACGCCATAACAACTTTTCAAGTAGCACCAAGTAAAATAGTTTAACAATCGAAAAAGGTTGCAGCTCACCTTATTTTGAGGTTTTTGCAACAACCCCACCGGATTTTTTCAATCCGCTAAAATAACGGAAAAGTGCAGAAATGCCCGATCCGGTTCCAATTCATTGCAGAAACGGAATATTCTGGATTCTCCCTTTCCGTCCGACAACTCAGCGACGATCCAGCTGTAAAATAATTCCCCCTGATGCCAGTTGCGAATCGCCAGGTGATGTTCTCCCGGCCCCAGCAGCGGTCGCAGAGAAAGCCGATGTGATTCACAATGTTTCCGGTCAATGAAATCATCGCTCGGTTCTTTATGCAGTCCATGCTGTTCCAGAAATCCCCAGGAACGGATGCTGCCGTCCGGCAGAAATTCAATCACTTCGTGCCGCATATCAAACAAATCATCAAGCAGAGAGTTTTCATAAGATGCCGGGAATTCGCTTCTGTTGTTCCGGATGGTAAGATATGCCTCTTGCCACCGGGGCGGATCTTCTCTGAATGAGCGTTGTTCAGCAACCATTTCCAGATAAGACTTGCCGCTGGGATAATCCATCGGGTCAATAAGATCCTGCACCGCAGGGAGTTCAAGTTTCTGTTCCTGCGCAGCAAATATAAAACCTGCGACCTGATTCGGTTTCAAAGCTGTCTGCGTTTTGCCGCAAGTCGTTACGAGCCGATGATGGGCTTCAAACTCCAGCGTCGCCATTTCCCCCGGAATAAATCCGGTATTGTTCCATTGCAGCGCAGATGATGCAACCTGAATATTGTTTTTATCAAAGTTTGTTACTATCAGAAGCGCACGAGAACGGTCGCGCGAAAGCATCAGATAATGCCCGATTTGCGGTTCCTCCGGAAAAATACTGCCGGAGTTGAAATCATTAAAAACAGTTATATCGCGTTCATTACGGAAATTATTCCACAACGTCCAAAGGTCGCGGAATGCGTGATCATTGATCCCCGGCACCCGCGGATGCGAAAGTGAAGAGCTGAAACTTGCAAACCCCAGAGGCGCGTGCGGAGCCTGTCCGGAAAACGCCAGAAACGGAGTCATTCGCGGCGAACTGTATTCCGGGAATGCTGCAGTCCACATACTGCCAGAACCGTATCCGCACATACTGTAATATTCATGTTCGGCCCTGCCGCGGATCAGGATGCCGCGCTCTCCTTCGCCGGAAGTGTAGCCATCTGCCATTGCCATCCCCAATGCCGAATAAAATGGCCCGGTATGTGAATAAAGCAATCCTTCCGGTCCTACTGTTTCACGCAGCCGGCGGTATTTGAGATAGTGATCACGGAAAAGGATCTGCCCGCCGGGATATGATTCTTTCGGAGGAACACATTCGCTGTACGGACCGCCGTAATCCATATACAAGCCGTCATAATTGTATTGCAGATAACGGTGAAACCAGGAACAATAATCCTCATGTACGGATTTTTCATTGCCGCGCATATAAACGCACACACGGATGTCGCGGACATGGGCATTTTCGATCAGCTTGCGGAATGCGGCGATATTGAATGGGATACCACCGTCCTGAGCATCGGAGCGCCAGCACTCGTGCAGAATCAAAACCCCGACTCCGGAACGACAGATGGCATCCAGTTCCTCTTCATGCGGATAACGATCCTCATTGTCCATCCAGTGATACATCGGCAAAGGTGGTGTATGGCGGAAGCGCGTTGCCGGACGGATGATCCAGCCCCATTGATTGCGCCAGTAAAAGTTGTCGGTGTTTTTACTGGCGAAGTTCCAATACAGCACCGGATGCCGGTCATCTATCCAGCGAATCCCGGAATTATTTTCGCCGGGTTTTCCGGAAACAGTATTGCCGCCTTCCATAAAAAATTCACAATACAGAGACGGTCCGTTTTGCCGGCGGGCGTGAAATCCGGCGCTGCCGAAAACATCATCAAAGCTCTGTTCCAAACCGGCGGGAAGGAATCGCGATTGCAACAATTTCTGGATTACTGTGGCATCACAGGTTCCAAAACGGTTGAAACAATGATAACGCAATTCATCAAATCCGGAAAAATCCGGTTCATAAACCAGTTCACAACGGCAAATTGTCCGTTCCTGGGAGATGTCGGAAATAAAAAATGCCCGGGTAAAAGCAGTCCCGTCATCAAAGAATTCATGTTTGAGCGAAATATGGATGAAGTCATGCAGATTACCATGTTGATCAACGCCGGGCAGATTGATAAATTCCACACATTGAGCAGAGTTTTCCACGTATTGCAGAACTTCGGCATCTGCTTGAAACGCCGGACGCAAAACCAGGCCATCGGCAAATGCGATTTCCAGATATTGTTTCCCTGCCGGGAATACCGTGCGTTTTTTGCCGCCGAATTCAGTTACGGTGACCGAATCCGGGAATGCTCCGCCGTGTTCATTAAAAAGGATCTCCAGATCCCCTGATTGTATTGTAATATTACGCCATTTCATATTCAAACCTGCCTCCTGATTAAAATACCGGATCGGTATTATATTTTCGGAAAACTGCTTTTAGCTTAGCAATTTCAAATGTATATTCACTTCATTGTTTTTGCAAGATAAACACGGTTGATTTTGTTGTATGCAACAGCCTTTTTGTTGCAGTATATTGCTTTTTATCACACTTCGGCAGCTTGCTGACATTGAATAAAACAACTTTTGTTTTACTTCAAAAAGAGTATGAATTCATGACGTTGTCATTGATTGTACCGATGGATTGAAAGATGACTCCATCAGCAGAGCAAAAATAAAACGCGGCAGAACTGTCATGTTCAGCCGCGTTGTTTTTTTATCCGGCGTGGATTATTTTACCACATAAGGTTTTCCGCCGTTACGGGCGGATTTGTGGATCGCCAGACAGGCACGCAAATTGCGTAATCCGTCTTCAGCATTCACCGGTTTACCGTCGATGATGGACTGGGCATGCCGGGTGATGATCTGCTGATAGATGTTCGGGAATTTGCGCGGACGCAACGGTTTGATACCGCCAGCAGTTTCCAGTTCCAAACGGATGGAATAAGGTTCATCGTCGTAACCGGAGAGCTGGAACATCGCACCATAGCTGCGGAGTACTGCTGCATCACCGTAGATCTCGTAACCGAGGTTGGAGAGCGTACCGATCAAACCGCCGCGGTTTTCGGAGAAAGCGACTTTGAAAGAGCCGACCTGACCGTTTTCCAGCGTGAATTTGATATATGCACCGTCTTCAGCTTTGATATTGAGGGTTTTGGGCAGATAGACCGCTTGAACCTGACGGATCTTGCTGTCAAAAATGAATTCTGCCATATAAATGCAGTGAGACGCCACATCTCCGATGGGACCGCCCATTTCATCCACATTGTTGCACCGCCAGGTGGCGGCTTCGGCAGGATCTGCACCGAAAAGAAATTCCATGTGGAAACAACTGTCACCGACTTTGCCGAGCTTGCCATTGGCAACATATTTGTGTGCCAACTGGTTGAAAGCATTGTAAACCATCATGTGGTCAATGGTCAGACTGAGCCGTTTTTTAGCGGCAAGTTTGACCATTGCCTGAGCATCCGCCACGCTGGTGGCAATGGGTTTTTCAGCCATGACATGTTTGCCGGCATTCATTGCCTTGATGGCGATGGGGGCATGGCTGAGGTTGTTGGTGGCTACGTAAACCGCATCGATTTCCGGATCTGCGAAAATTTCATCCATGCTTTTGTACCACTTCAGACCGAGAGCTTTAGCGGCACTTTCGCGGGCTGGATTCATGTCAAATGCGCCGATGAGTTCAGCATTGGGCAGACCGTTGAAACGGCTTTTGTCGCAACCGAAACCTTCTTTGGCGATACGGTTTTCGGCGATGCCGCCGAAACCGATGATCGCATATTTCACTTTTTTCATCAGAAACTCCGTATTCTTTGGATTACTTCATGTAAGCCGCGGCAACTTTCTTGAACGCATCGATCATCGCCTGAGTGTGTGCTTCAGTGTAGACCGGATGGGTGAAGAAACTGATGGTACGGTCAGTCAGCCAGTTTGCCATTTTGCAATTGAATTTGGAGTAATCAATGTCGCGGGCATTGGGATCTTTGAACGGATATTTGGCAGTACCGAAACCATTCTGGTCGGTGTAGGCCTGTTCTTTGTACATTTCCGGCCAGAGAACACTGTAAACCGGCACACCTTCAGCGGCGATTGCGGCAATGAATTGTTTGGTGTCAACACCATCTTTGAGTTTGTCGGTATCGATAACAAACGGAGCCCACCAGAAGGAGTTCTGACGTTCTTCAGTATCAACCGGGCAATATTTGATCAGCGGGTGATCTTTCAGCTGGGCGATGAGCATTTTACCGTTGCGGATACGGTTGGGCAGGTTCCAGGATTCAAAACGTTCCAGTTCGCACAGACCGATCTGGCTCTGCATTTCAGTCATACGGAAGTTGAAACCGACACGACGGTGGATGTAGAGCTGTTTACCTTCCATTTCCAGCAAATTGAGTTTGGCTTTTACATCATAGCCGTGGTCACGGAAAGAACGGCATTCCCATGCCAAATCATCATCATTGGTGACGACCATACCGCCTTCACCGCCGGTGGTGAAGTGTTTGCTCTGGCAGAAACTGAAGCAGCCGACGTTACCGATGGTACCGGCTTTTTTGCCTTTGTAAACACCGCCGAAGCACTGGGCGCAGTCTTCGACAACATAGAGATTGTGTTTCTTGGCGATAGCCATGATCGGATCCATGTCAGCGACCATACCGTAAAGGTGAACTACGACGATCGCTTTGGTACGTTCGGTGATGGCGGCTTCGATTTGAGCGGGGTCAATCAGGTGGTCGGTTCCACAATCAACGAAAACCGGAAGTGCGCCGGCCTGCAGAGCGCAGAAACTGGAGGCGATAAAGCTGTAGGAAGTACAGATTACTTCATCTCCGGGGCCAACGCCAAGACTGGCAAGCGCTGTATGCAGTGCGCAGGTGCCGTTGGCAACGCTGATGGCGTTGTTGACGCCGAGCCATTTAGCCCATGCTTTTTCGAATTCCATACCGACTTTACCGGTCCAGTAATTGACTTTGCCGGATTTCAGGATGTCGGTAACTTTGTCATAGACTTCGGGGTTGAATTGCGGCCATGCGGGGAAAGCTCCGTCAAAAACTTTAGCTCCTCCGTCGATTGCCAACTTCTGAATGTTGTTTTCAGCCATGATTTTTTTCTCCTTGTTTTGGAATTTTGGTTGGTTGAAACAAATATTTTTGCAATTAACTGACCGGTTCGAACCGGTAAAACAACTGTTTTTCCTCCGGCTGTCCGCCCCGGAGTATTTCCAACAATAAATCTACTGCCATGGCGGCATAGACTTCAATATTCTGTTTAAAAAGAATCATCCGTCCGGACGGATACCGTTCTCCGAGTTCGGCATGGACGATCGTTGCGATCTGCGGCATGTAGGTGACATGCGGTAACTGCCTGGTCAGTAATCCGGCAAGAACACCGCTGACAATGGTATCATCATCGCTGATGATACCGTCCGGCCGCTGATCATCCGGGAGCAAGAGCAGTCTGGCGGCAATTTGTTCTCCGCCGTCGTAAGAACTTCCAACTTCCGCCGGGATGGTCTTATCCCGTCTGGCAAGCTGCTCAGCAGAGGCGCAAAGTTGAATAATATTTTTGCAACCGGCTTTTTTTAATGTTTTTGCCGCATCAGAGATAAATTTTTTAACTTCAATAACCACTGCCAGCGGCATTACTGCATCAAGATCATCATCACCGATGAAACAGCATGGCACTCCGTGCCGCTGCAGCTTTTTCTGATCCGCAGCTGCCAGAGGACAAAGCGAAATTATACCGTCGCAACGACCTTCAAAAACAGCTTGTTCCATCCCGGGAAATTCTGCCAGAGAAGGGCAGGGGGAGTCAGCCGGTGAGGAGTTCTGATAAAAGGTCATACAGCGGCAATTTTTTTCGGTAAGTAATTTCTGAATAAATCCAGCCAGTGTGGCAGCATACGCACTTCCGGTAAGGGCGCGTACAGCTACAGCCACGGTTCTGCCGGTTAAATGTCCGCCATTGGGATCGGCAACAAAAAGTCCCACTTTATCACGGACTTCAAGAACTCCGAGTTTACATAAACTGTCCACTGCCGCAGCAATGGTTTGACTGCCGAATCCGAATTCAGAACGCAGCCGGGCATAGGCAGGCAAGCGGTCACCGGTGGTCAAACCGTGATCGTGAATGTACGTTATAAGCGCATTGCGCGCACTTTCCGCCCGTCTCGGCAGTTCTACGGCTGAACGCATACTGCAGAATACCCTTGTTTTAGGTTTGAGTTACTGTGTACTGTTTTTTGTATACAACTATTAATATACCGCAACTTTTTTTATTTTCAATAGCAAAACTTGCCGTCTGTTGATTTTTTAACAGAAAAATCCGGAAAAGCCGGGTTTGCTTGCTTTAGAAAACAAGAGACAGTGCCATTACCAGCATTCCGATTATAACTCCATAAATGGAAATGTGATGTTCTCCGTATTCTTCGGCAAGCGGCAGCAATTCATCGAATGTTATATACACCATAATTCCGGCAACTGCTGCAAAAAGTACATTCAGCAGTGTTTCCGACAGAAACGGTGCAAAAATAAACCATGCTGCCAATGCCCCCAGCGGTTCTGCCAAGCCGGATGCAAAAGAGTAAAGGAATGCTTTTTTGCGGTTGCCGGTGGCATGGTATATGGGAACGGATACAGTAATGCCTTCCGGGATATTGTGGATGGCTATTGCCGCCGCAATGGACAATCCCATGCCCGGATTTGCCAGAGATGAGACAAATACCGCCATGCCTTCAGGAAAATTGTGTATTCCCACTGCCAGTGCGAATAAAGTGCCGCTGCGCAGTATTTTGTCCCGGTGCCGGGGAGAGTCCATTTCTTCGACTGAGCGTACTTCATGAGGGTTTTCGTGTGAAGGTACGAGTTTATCAATAAGCATAGCGAGAAAAATCCCTCCGAAAAATGCCGCGATTGCCGCCAATGCTCCCGGGCGTTTGCCGAAAATATCGATCAGACCGAGTCGGGCCTCTGAAAGCAGTTCAGCCAGAGAGATGTAGATCATGACCCCTCCGGAAAATCCCAGTGCAAAGGAGAGAAACTTCCGGTCGGAACGTTTGAAAAAGAATGCTATACAGCTGCCGACCCCGGTCGCCAGACCTGCTGCGAGAGTGAGCAGCAATGAAAAAATAATTTGTGAAGCCGGAATATTTTCCATACCGATACCTCTTTTTGTTTCTGTTATTCAACGGTGCATGTATATAAGATATAATTTTTTGTATTGATTTGTCAAGTTGTTTAATGAAAAAAATTACAGTTATGAGCTTTTTTATTTGCAATGACCGATTGCAAAGTATATATTATTCCGGACAGTGTTATACAGTGAAAATGGTCGTAAGTTTATGGATGTAAGTTTTTTTGTTCCGGTTTACCGTCCGAATGCACAATGGCTGGATTCGGCGGTACGTTCAATTGTAAAAGTTGCCCGTCTATCTGCCAGAAAAGTGGAAATTTTGCTGGGTGATGACGGGTCCCCGGAAAGTTGCCTGCCATTGCTGACAGAGTATGAAAAAGAATTTTCAGGATTGGTCAGGGCGTTTCGTTTTCCGGAAAATCGCGGCATCGGCTCAACCAGTTGTGCGTTGGTGGACTTGGCATCCGGGCGTTATGTGGCATCTTTTGATCAGGATGATATCATGCTGCCGTTTGATTTGGATGCGGCGGTGGATTTTTTGGATACCCATGATGAGTATTGTGCCTCTTATGCCCGTAAATTTTTATTCAATGACAACGGGTTGACCGGAGATGTACACGGCGATAATCAAAGTGTTTTTTTGCAGTTTTTTCAACCTAAAGTGAATATAAATGGCATGCTTATCCGACGGGATTTTTTACTTGATTGCGGTAATTTCAAACCATTGCCTTTCAGCAGAATAAATCAGGATGTATGGTTGATGTTCCGTCTGGCAGAGCGGGGAAGACTTTATTTTGATAAAAGTGAGCCCCGGGCATTATATCGGGTGCATCAGCAGCAGAATTCAGCTGTGACCGGCGGAGATCAGCATGATTTTTTGCTGATGGGACAGGATCTGATCTGCCGCAACAGTGAATTGTACCGGCAGATCATTCTGGAGGAATTTCCGGAAGGTAGAAACGAACATGAGAAACGGTTGATCCAGGGGTTGTGCGGATTGGCACTTTTTGTCAATCAGCGTCACAGTACACTGGTATGGCGGATCGTTGAACATGCAAGGCGGGCATACCCGGATGATTACGGTGTCCGGGAGGTTTTGCTGCAGCTTTTGCAAAGCAAACCGGAACTTTTCCAGCGCGAATACGAACAGGCAATGACTGATTTTGCGGGTGATGCGGATATGCAGTATTCGTTTGTTTCGCTGGCGGCCAGACAGCCGTGGGCAGGTGAGGAAATCAGGAACAAACTGCGTGAATTACACCGGGAATGCCGGATTGCGCCGCCTTTGGTAACTGATAATTTGCCGAAAACAAAAAAAGCATCTTATTCATGGAGCTTTTCCGGTTTTAACATTTAATGATTTTCATAATAAGGGGATGTGTTATGACAAAAAAAGCAGTTGAATTGTTTACGGCTACTCCCAAACTTCATAATTGCGCTCAGGCTGTTGCTGCCGGAGCCGGACGGGAAGATCTGGTAGATCGTTACGCAGCTATGGGAGGCGGGAAAGCTCCGGAAGGTATGTGCGGCGCACTTTATGCGGCACTGCAGCTCATTCCGGAGTCCCGTCGGGAGATCGCCCGGCAGAAATTTGTTTTTTTTGCCGGATCGGATAGTTGTGTTACTTTGAAAATGCGCAACCGGACAAGCTGTATCCGTTGTGTGGAAAAAGCTGCTGAACTGGTTGAATCTCTGGCTGTTAAAAAAGCTTGAATGGCAACTGCTGAAAAACTGCTTTGCGAAAATTTTATTTCCGACAAAAGTTCAGGGCAGGGGTGGATAGTCATTTCCTGATCCGGAAAAAATCATACATTAACGTTAAAAATTATTTTCACCGTATGGAGAGTGTTTCCATGCGGTGCTTTTTTTTGTGAAGTTTGTGAGGAAATCCCCTTGACTGAGCGAATGGGTTAAAGTATATTAAGAGATGATATTGTATTTAGTATAGGGTTGTTAGGAATAAAAGCGAAAGAGAGAAAAATTAAATGTTCGATTCGTTGAGTGACAGACTCCACGGGATTTTTAAAAAACTCCGTGGAGAGAGCCGTATTTCCGAATCCAATATTGCTGATGCTATGCATGATATCCGGCTGGCATTGTTGGAAGCGGACGTGAATGTCGGGATCGCCGATGAATTTATTGCGGCGGTCAAAGAGTCCTGCATCGGGCAGGAAGTGCTGAAAAGCGTTACCCCCGGACAGCAAATCGTCCGTATCGTTCACGATAAGCTGGTTGAATTACTGGGCGGCGGTGCCGGTGAAATAGAGTTCAAAAACCGTCCGACGGTCATCATGATGGTCGGTTTGCACGGCAGCGGTAAAACTACCACTTCCGGTAAATTGGCGTTGAAACTGAAAAACGACGGCAGGCATGTCATGCTGGTTGCCGGAGACGTTTACCGTCCGGCAGCTATTGATCAGTTGGAAACCATCGGGAAAGATATCAATGTTCCGGTGCATGTGGAACGCACCAGCGTAAATGTGGCGGCTATCGCCAGTGATGCTGTCGCAGAAGCCCGCAAAGGCGGTTTTGATTGCGTTATCATTGATACCGCCGGGCGTTTGCAGATTGATGATACGATGGTACAGGAGCTTATCCGCATCCGTCAGGCGGTGATGCCGGATGAGATCTTGCTGGTAGCTGATGCCGCTCTCGGTCAGGAAGCTGTTTCCGTGGCGGAACATTTCCATAAAGCCCTTGGGCTTACCGGTTTTATTCTGACCAAGATGGACGGCGATGCCCGTGGCGGTGCTGCCTTGTCCATCCGCAAGGTTACCGGTGTGCCGGTCAAGTTTGCCGGTTTCGGAGAAAAGATGGATGCCTTGGAGGTGTTTCATCCTGACCGCATGGCGGGACGTATTCTCGGTATGGGCGATGTGGTCTCTCTGGTGGAACAGGCTGCCGCGAAAATTGATGAGGAAGATGCGAAAAAACTTCAGGAAAAACTGCGTAAAAACAAGTTTGATTACAATGATTTTTTGCTGCAGTTGAAACAAATATCCAAACTTGGCGGCTTGGAAGGTATTTTGCGTTTTCTGCCGGGAGCCAAACAGTTGGGTGATGCGCTGTCCGGGGTTGACCGGAAGCAGTTTGCCCGGATGGAAGCAATGGTCATGAGTATGACCAAAGAGGAACGCGCCAATCCTGATTTGATTGATTTTTCCCGTCGTAAACGTATCGCCAGAGGTTGCGGTCTGCCGACAGAATCAGTCAGTTCATTTGTCAAGCAATTTGAAATGATGCGTAAAATGATGCGTCCGGGCGGTATGTTCGGACGTATGGCGGCAAGCGGTGTCATGCCTGAATTTGCACCGGGGGGCGGTTTTGTCAATGCTCCGGCGGCATTGAGCCGTAAAGCGCAGGAACATAAGAAAAAAGTAGCTAAACTTGCTAAAAAAGAGCGTGCCAAACAGCGTAAACGTAAACGTTGACCGCAGGAAAGGTAATTAAATATGTTGGGATTTATCATTGTTATGGTGTCTGCCGTTGCAACCGGAGCATTTGCGACCCGGGAATGGGGCCATGTCTGGGGCATGTTTTGCGGCATCGGCGGCGGTGTGATCGCTTGGGCGGTGCTGGGCTTTATTTTGCGTAAAAGCATTGCCGGACAGCAGAATAAAATTCAGAATATCATGCAGACGGCTCAGAATAAAGCCAACCGGCAGATGGAAATGTTTCAGCGGCGTCCGCCGTCAAGTGAAAAAGCTGCCCGGCAAATCATGGAAAAAATCCAGTTTGAGGCAGTTCGCAAAGCACTTGATGAGTTGGAGAATTTTAAAGTGTTTTACAAGTGGAACATGTTGTTGCCCAAACAGATCAATACCATGAAAGTGCAGTTGTATTTCCAATTGCGCGAATATGAAAAAGTCGATGCGCTTTTGCCAAAAAGTTTACTTTTTGATTTGCAGAGTATTGCCATAAAAATGGTTCGGATGTATAAAAAAGGCGATGTGAAACTGGATAAATTTTTCAAATCCCGTGTGCGTCGTTTCAAGGGCGATGACCGGGCATTTCTGGCATCTGTATATGCTTGGATGATGGTCAGGCAGGATAATGCACAAGCGGCATTGGATGCCTTGCTTGAGGCCAAAAAGACCAGTGACAATCAGGTGATGCTGGATAATATTGAGCGTTTGAGCAACGGCAAGGTTCGTCATTACAGCAATTCCGGATTCGGAGACATCTGGTATGCTTTGGCACTGGAAGAACCCAAGGTCAAAGTGCAGCGTCAGATGCGCGGTTTCTGATCCGGATAAATCATACTATTTCTCATGGAAACAGAGTTCGACAGAAAAGTCGCATTATTGCTGGCTAAAGATCCCCGATATCACCGGGAAGTATATTACTTTGTTGCAGAAGCGGTGAATTTTACCGTTTCCAAAAGAAAAGCGCGCGGTCATGTTTCTGCTGCACAATTGCTGGATGGCATCCGGGAATTTGCAGTTTTCAAATATGGTGCAGTTGCCGACATTGTTATGAGCCAATGGGGATTGGTCATGGAGTCTGATGCCGGTAAAGTAGTGTATTTGCTTATAAGTGTCCGCTTGCTCAGTGCATCCGAAGATGACCGTCCTGAAGATTTCGATACCGGAAAACCTCTGTTCGGCAAAGTGCCGCAAATCCGTACTGTCCGGCGTAAAAGCGACGCTTGGCAGTATATAGACAATTGAGGTTGTCAAATGAGTTTTCTGAAAGATACTTTTGTTTCAGAGCTTGCCAATGGCGTACGCATGTACTGTCTGCCCCGGCGTTCTGAAACGGTTGAGCTGCAGATCCATATTGCCACCGGAAGTATTCATGAGGGGCAATTTCTCGGCAGCGGTTTGTCGCATTTTCTGGAACACATGGCATTTCAGGGATGCAAAGGTTATCCGGGGAATGCGGTTGCAGATACCGTGAATTCTCTGGGCGGAGATTTGAATGCTTATACCTCTTATGACCGGACATGTTACCGCATGCAACTGCCGGTTACGGCGTATCGGGATGGTGTGAAAATGCTTTCTGCGATGGTCCGTTATCCGGAACTTCCTGAAGAGCGATTCAATTTGGAAAAAGATGTCATATTGCGTGAATGTGACCGGGGGGCAGATAATCCGGATTCTCTGCTGCATGATTGTTTTATGAAGCAAATGTTTCTCAATCACCCGTTGCGGCATCCGGTTATCGGTTATCGGGAAATGATTGCCAAAGTTTCCCGTGAAATGGCTTGGGAATATCATCAAAAACGTTATGTCCCGGAGCGTTGTGTTGTGGTTGCGGCAGGCGGGATAGTTCCGGATGAATTTTTTGCGATTGCCGCAGAATATCTCGGCAGTTGGGAAAGAGGGTATCTGGCCGGGATTACCCTGCCGGATGAACCGTTCCCGGCGGCTGACCGCAGAAGAGAATTTTATTATGATGATCCGTTGTGCCGGGTCATGTATGGCATCCGCGCGCCCGGATTCGGTACTCCTGAGCTGCCGGCACTGGAATTGCTGTTTGGGATTCTGGGTACCGGAGATGGTTCTATACTCAACCGGAAACTGGTATTGGATAATCATCTGGCGCATGGATTGCGCAGTTTTTGTTATTCATTCGGCGGTAACAGCATTGCCGGAATTGCCGCAAAAACAGAGCCGGATAAATTATCGGAATTTTGCAATTCACTGGAACAGGAATTGAGTGCGGTTGTTGATGGTAAGATCTCGGAAGTGGAAATGGAACGTGAAAAAGGACAGCAATATGCTGACCGCTTGCGGGAATTGCGGGATTTTACCAATGTTGCCGGAGAAATTGCCGGAGGAGTGATTTATGCCGGAACGCCCGACGCCGGAGATGTGTATCTGGAACATTTGGAACAGACGACAGTTGATGATCTGCGCCGGGTCGCAGCCGGATTTTTGCAACCGGGCAAGTGGGTGAAAGCAATTCAGAAAAACCGGACTGAAAAAGCTGCATCAGTCATATTTTCCGGAAAACGTCATCTTGAATGCGGTACATTATCCAATGGTGTGAAAACAATTTTTGTGCCGGATCATGATTTGGAATTGTGCAACTTTTTTATGGTGCTTCCCGGCGGTGCGCTTTGTGAGGAATCCGGATTTCGCGGCATCACCAAATTGGTTGCGCAGAGTTTGACATCCGGCAGCTCCGGAATGCCGGAAAAAGAAATATTGCGAAAACTTGATGAAGCCGGAGTTGATTTGGAAATATCCGGTGGTTTGAATTCGATGACGTTGGATTTTTCTGCTCCGCGCCGGAGTATGGATAAGGCAGTAGGAGTATTGGCTGAGATATTGCATGAACCGTTATTTCCGGATGAAGCATGGCAGCGTGAGATCGGACGTTTGCAGGGAGTTATCAAAGAACGGCAAAGTTCGCCAGTAAAATACGGTTTTGAAAAAGGACTGAAAATGCTGTATGGGGATCATCCTTACGGCAGTTCAGGATATGGCTCATCGGAAAGCATTTGCGGAATAACCGGTGCTGCCGGGAAAAAATGGTTTGCAAATATGTGTTTTGCACCCCGGACGGTATGGGGATTCGGCGGAGATTGCAAGTGTCATGATGTCGAGAAGTGGAGTCAAGTTCTGGCAAGTGCTTTGCCGTGGTATCCGGAATCACCGGTTCCGGCATCGGAACCTGAATTTCCCGGAGAGAAAAAAATCATCCGGGATTCTTTGCCCCGGGAGCAGACTGTCGCAATGCGGATATTGCCGGGTATTGCCTGCGGTAAAGATAACTTCATGAGCGATGTGTGCGATATATTGTACCAGTCTGAAAATGGTCTTGGTGCCAAATTGTTTAAATCGGTACGGGAAAAACACGCATTGAGTTATGCTGTCGGGATGAGTTATATTGCCGGTTTCCATCCCGGTTATCTGGCTTTTTATGCGATGACATCACCGGATGCAGGGCAGAAAGTTTTGGAATTGCTTGATGCCGAGATACTCCGTTTGGGCAAAAAAGGGTGGGGGAAATGTGAATTTGATGCCGCCCGTGCCAATGCGGTTTTTGAAGTTGAAAGAATGTTTGACACTCCGGAGGCGTTGTTGCGCAGTGCCGGGATGGAGGCATTTTACGGATTTGACCCGTTGAAATTGCTGACTCGCCAGGAACGTCTCAAAAAGCTGCCCATGAGTAAATGCAATGAGGCGTTGAAAACTCTTATGGAAAAACCTGCCGGGGTTGAAGTTTTGATTACCGGTTCCGGCAAATGATATGCCAATAGGTCAGGTTTTTATCAGATAATTTGTGTTTCGCATTGGTAATTGTTATTACCGGGGTATACCTTATAGTTAAAGTGTTACCGTAATTAACTTTAATATGAAAGGTGATATAAGAATGTTTCTGACCGGATTTACAGATGAAGCTGGTGCAGCACTTGATGTCCAGATCAAAGCAACTAAAGAGCTGGGATGGAAATATATTGAAACCCGTAAGATCGGTGATAAAACTCTGGCAACGTTGACCGATGCTGAATTTGATGAATTCTGCGCCAAGCTGGATGCCGCAGGCATTGAAATCAATTGTTACGGCAGTGCAGTGGCGAATTGGGCGCGTCATCCCCGTAAGGAAGAAGATTTCCAACTGTCTGTAAATGAGGTGAAATCAGCCATTCCCCGCATGAAAAAACTTGGTACAAAATTGCTGCGCGGTATGAGTTTTTGCATGGTCGATGATGAAGATCCGGAATCTCCGGAACTTGAGGAGATGATCTTCCGCAAAGTCCGTTATCTGGTGGAGTTGTGCGCCGATAACGGCATTGTATACGGTCATGAAAACTGTATGAATTACGGCGGTTACAGCCATTTGCATACTTTGAAAATGTTGGAAAAAGTTAATCATGAGAATTTGAAACTGATCTACGATACCGGTAATCCCTGTTTCAATTACCGCCGTATCGGAGCCGGTCCGTGGCCGTTGCAATCCTCATGGGAATTTTACCGTAATGTGCGTGAACATGTGATCTATGTCCATATCAAAGATGCTCTGGCTCTGCCGCGGGAAGACGGTGTCCGCCCCAAAGCTGAATTTACATTTGCCGGAGAAGGTGCCGGAGATGTGCGCGCGATCGTCAAAGATTTGCTTAAAAACGGTTATGATGGCGGATTTTCCATGGAACCGCATCTGGGGTGCGTGTTTCATGAGGGAAACGCCTGTGACAGCGAAGATGATATCCGCTATAATAATTACGTTGCATACGGACGTAAATTTGAGCAGCTGCTGGTGGATTGCGGCTGGAAACTGCCGGAAAAATAATTCACAAAAATCGTTTCAAGAAATTGGCTGTTGCAAAATGAAGTGCACCTCAAAAGTTATGTCCAACTTTTTGGGTGCACTTCAGAATCATCTTTGCAACAGCTTCTTTTTTTATCGGACGGTCAGGAGAGTTTTTCCACCAGTTCAGCCAGACCGGTCATGATGTATTTGGGAGTGTATGCAAATTTTGATATGTCAGCTTTACCGGTTACTCCGGAGAGAACCAGTACTGTATCTACTTCAGCTTCGACCCCCGCGATAATGTCAGTGTCCATCCGGTCACCGATGATGACCGTTTCCCGGGACATGGCGTTGAGATATTTGACTGCGCGCCGCATCATAAAAGGGTTGGGTTTGCCGATAAAATAGGCTTTTTTTCCGGTGGATAATTCGATCGGTGCGATCAGTGAACCGGTTGCCGGGACGATGCCTCTTTCGGTTGGACCGGTTAAATCAGGATTGGTACCGATCAATTTTGCGCCATTGAGGACTAAGTGGACAGCTTTTTCCAACCGTTCAAAACTGTAGGAACGGGATTCACCGATCACCACATAATCCGGATCAACATCATTCATGGAGATCTCTTTTTCGTACAAGGCATTGGTCAGACCAGCTTCGCCGATGGCAAAGACCGAACAGCCGGGTTTTTGCCGGGAGAGAAAGTCAGCTGTGGCAAGAGCACTGGTATAAAAGTGTTCCGGAGGAACCCGCACACCAAGCCGTGCCAGTTTTTCTGCCAATTCCCGCGGGGTACGCTCACTGGAATTGGTGAGAAACAGATATTTCAGATTGCGCTTTTCCAGCATCCGGACAAAATCAGCAGCTCCGGGAAGTAAATTGTTTCCGTGGTAAATTACACCGTCCATATCAGAAATAAAGGCGGTTTTATTTTTCAATTCGTCCGGCATGAGAGGGTTCCTTTATCTGTTTTTGATCCGCTTGAACGGGGTATAATATACCATAAAGCGACTGTTTTTTCAATGATTTTTATACAGAAGTCTTTTCTGTTTTCAATAACAACAAGGATATTACTTTTATCTTATTTTATCTATCACAATGTTAAATACCAGAATGAACCAGATCATAACGATCCAATTCAGGCGACTTATTATTTTCTCACTGTTTGTTAAGCGTTCAGCATGTAATACAGAAATTTGAAACAATTTTGTATTACGTTCATTTTCTATCTCAAACAAATCATCAGAGCAGGCATGCTTTATCCGAGATTGCCAAGTAAAAGGTGGAAGTTGTTTGAATTTTGTCATTTCTTCTGCGGTAAGATATTGTTCAAAAAAGTTTCTTTCTTTCAGAAATAATATTGCGAAATACCAAAAAACAAGTGTTCCGGCAGAAAACAATATCAGCCAAACAATCGCATTAAATTTGCCGGAAAACAGTCCGTAAATGCACAAAACAATAAATACTCTATTAAAATATTTTTTGAAAAATGTCATGTTTCACCTTGTTTTTAATAAAAAAATCAGATAAACAGGTGTTACAAGTGGAAAATATCTCTGTTTTGGCTCAACCCAATGACCGCCATTGGCGAAACAACTGTAAAATGCTCCGAAAAAAAGATGGGAACTTGCGATTTTTGCAAACAATAAAAAACGGAATTTTAACAAGAAATAATACCGTGTTAAAATTTCGTATGTCCCGATCTTATTTTGTAATCATATCGTTCTTTTTGCCAACAATGTAAGTGCAAACGTTGTCGCCGGTTACGTTACAGGCGGTTTCAAACATATCCAGCAGTGGATTGATACCTATTGCCAATGCCACAATGGTTGCAGTCTGCGCATCATCAAGTCCGAGATTGCTCAACACCATAAATAGCAGAAAGACACTGCCGCCAGGGATACCACCAGCTCCGACTGATGCAAAAACAACCGAGAGTACCAATATTACCAGTTGTCCCATTGGGAGGTCGATTCCAAAAATATTTACTGCTAATATGGCAAAAACAGGCAGATGTACGCAAACCCCATCCATATTGACCGTCGCCCCCAGCGGCAATGAAAAGCTGGAAAGTTCCCGACGGATATTCAAACTATCCATTACTCTGAAAGAACAGGGGAGCGTTGCGGCACTGGAACGGGTCAGAAATGCTGTAAAAATCGCTTCTTTGAGTTTGCAAATGATCTTGAAAGGATTTTCTCTGCAAAATATTCCGATCAAAAGCGGATAAATCACAAAAATCATTGCCAAAACACCGACGATTACACAAATCGTAATTTGAAAATAGGGCATAAAAAGTTTTGCTCCATAGGTCGCAAAATTAACGGCAGTCAAAGCCAAAACACCCAAAGGGAAATATGCCATGATCCAGTCAATGATCTGAAAAGAAGCTTTCTGGCAGATATCAAAGACCTGCATCAGCAGATTGCCGGATTTGCCGATTTCACTGTCTTCTCCGTTTTTATCGATCAAAATCCGTATCGCAAGACCGAAAAGTATCGCAAATATGATGATGGGCAGAAAATTTCCTTCCGCCAACGCCCGAAAAGGATTCATAAACAATTCATTCAAA
>JAFVRD010000029.1 GCA_017504435.1 Lentisphaeria bacterium
ATTACTGATATTTTTACTATCAGTTTTGATATAAAAACATCAGTAAGTCAGTTTAATGGATGTGTTCATAAGCGACAATCTGTTATCGAGTATTGTCAGCAAAACAAAGAAAAAATAGATTCTATCTTGTTGGAACTCAGTCAACAATTGCGTATTGTTATGTCAGGAAGAATAACAGAGAAATAACGCAAATAGCGATTTGCTTTGTAAAATGCCATTCATTTATAATCAGTTTGATTACTATTAACGTTGTTATCTAACTAATTTTCGAAATATTATGCAATAACTCAAAATCGTAATATTACGTTTTTGAGTGTTACAGAAGGTGTCGTATCTTCCAGAAAATTCAGATTGGCAAATTTTGGCAAATAAGTCGGCTGATTTTAGCATAAAGTATAGGCTTTGGAGGACAAGCCGCGAGTAAGGATGGTGTAACTTTTATACTGCGCTTCGCTTAAACGGCGGCAAGTCGCCTTGTATTTTCTTTTTACAATGCTATATTAACTCCACAAAAGAGATCATCTTATGGTTGCGTATGATGCAATATCAGATTTATTTTAACATGCAAGGGAATGCTATTTATGCGTTATAGAGTTGTCTATTTGTTTGCAGCATTAGTTTTATTAACAGGATGCGAGTATGTTTCGTATAAAGTATTTATTCGTTTGGGAGGGAATGAATATATTACAAGAGATTCTTTTAAATCCACATCAAAAAGTGAGTTCTGGTTAAAACGAGCATGGGAAAACTTCCCTTATATTGAAGAAAAGCGTCCCGATACTCAATTTGCTATATATAATACTAATAATGCTTTGAAAGAAGCTTGGATTAATGACAGCAAAAATTGGAGAATATATTGGACATGGGCTATGCTTTGGAAGATACAGGGGGTCTGGTATTCGCGTAATATCAATGATAAAATTTCTTCCTTTGAAATGTCTGAAAAATTTTTTAAAAAAGCAAGTGCATTAAGTCCTAAGCGGGATCTCATATACTTGTTGGATTTTTTTGATTTATGCAATGAACTGGGATTTGCTTACATCAAAGGCGGTTATGTCGATAAGGGAAATAAACTCTTGCAAACAACCCATCAAAATCTTCTGGATTTATTACAGAATGAGAATTTAAATAAAAGAATACAAGTTTTATTGGAACGCAATGCTTTTTATCGTGGAGTTAAATGCGAGGTTCAAAAACAGTAGATATATAATGTAGTGGAGAAAAAGCGTTCAACGTTTATTTGCAACAAATGAAACATTAACTCACAACGATAAGAATATAGTTCCTCCAAAATCAATGGAATATTTGTTTCAATTAGGATATTAATCTCCGTTGAAGTAAGGTGAACAATATGCATCATATTGCTAAAAAACTAAACAAATTACAAGCTTTTTGCTTTTGCTTGTGCTTTATAATTGTTGTTCTGAGTGCAAAATTCTGTTTGTCATTATACCTTTATAACTTAGACAATGAGAAACGCGAAGAATCCATCGTTAATATCTGTAATTTTAGGGATAAAATCAAGATGTATCTAGCGGCTCATGATCGACAATATCCTGATGAAAAAGGGGTCAAAGGATTGTGTCAATTAGATATTGTCAAGCTATCTGATTTTGCTGCAAAAAATGATAGAAATGTTACCATAGACTATGACATAATGATGGAAAGTAATACATCTTATGCTTATGTTGCATCCGGGATATCTGAAAAAAATCTTACGTTCTCCATACCTGTCCTTTTTGAAAAACCATGGAATCGAGAAAACATTTTGATTCTCTTCAGTGATGGAGCAATAAAAAAAATTAATGCCTGGAACTTAAAAAGTTGTCATCAGGTTATTCAATATCTTCAACATTCATCAATCCCACAAGGATATCCATGGGAAATTTTATATATGAATGCTTTGTATATTGATAAACGGCACGAGTAAGAAAAAATTTAAAAGCACTATAATACATAGCTTTGAAGTGATTTTATGACAATAAAAGATTTTATGAGGACACTTTCTTGGGCTATAGAGAAAAAGGAATTAAATTGCAGTCTCTTTGCCAACAGGATTGTTCATAACGGTGGGGTTGATATGGAGTCTGTTTCTCCTAATATGATATTAGATTTATTTGAAGAAAAATACCCCAAATGTAAGGATGATTTACTTTGGTCTTTTTCTGAAACAATCAATATGTATGAATATTCCACATCGGGAGATGATTTATGTTGTGGCATTTTTTCATTGATTGTGTTATGTAAACTTTGTTCTCAAGATAAAGATGAATATTATGCTCATTTTGATAAAATGATTAGAATGTTTTATTTTTTTTATTCCCAAATTGATACATCTTTGGCTGTTGTTTTGTTCAATCTTTGTTTTTCAAAACAGCCACAATTCCCTGAAATTCTTAACATTGATTATTGGGTTCAAAAGAATAAGCAGACTTGACACATGACATATGGTAATATCATCGCTTACAAAAACAGCAATGGAAATACCGTCGCGGCTTATTCATATGATCCATTCGGAAATGTAATCTCCCATATCGGAATGGATTTTACTTACAAATTCTCCACCAAACCGCAGGATGATCTCTCCGGTATGTACTATTATGGATACAGGTTCTATCAGCCAACTTGGGTTATTCCTGCTGATGATCATTTGGTAAGCGGTGTTCATGCTATCTTAAATTATTCCAATGGGAAAGTCATTATAAGAAATAACAACAGTAAAAATGGAACTTTTTATCAGAGTAAAAAAATAGTAGAAAAAGTTGTTTCTCCTGGAGATGAATATTTGATTGGCAACTGTGTATTAAAGATTAACATACAAATGCATACTTTGGCCTAGCGTAATTCAGCCCAATTCACCTCATTTTAAGTGTGATAGATGATCAGGAACCGGGGGAAGCGTAACGTCTCATCCGGTATTATTACCGAATCACCAGGAAAATTATCACAAAATCCGGGATCCGGCATAATAATCACTGTAAATAAAAACACCCCTGCATCGGTTTGAATGCAGAGGTGTCAGAATCGCGGATCACAGTGAATTACATCAGCATGCCGCCGTCAACGTTGATGACCTGACCGGTCACATAATCTGAATCCGGAGAGCAGAGGAAGTACACCACATTTGCAACATCTTCGGGTTTTCCACCGCGTTTGGCAGGAATGATGGTCATGAACGCATCTCTTGCTGCCTGCGGCAGTTGGGCAGTCATATCGGTTTCGATATAACCGGGCGCGACCGCATTGACCTGGATATTGCGGGCACCGAATTCTTTGGCAGTGGTTTTAGCCAGAGCGATGACACCGGCTTTGCTGGCGGAGTAGTTTGCCTGACCGACATTACCCATGCGACCGACCACAGAAGCAATATTGACGATCTTTCCGGCGCGCTGTTTCATCATCGGACGGACGACCGCTTTGGTGAAATTGAAAGTACCTTTGAGGTTGACCGCAATGACTGCATCCCACTGATCTTCAGTCATTTTGAGCATCAGGGTGTCTTTGGTGATACCGGCATTGTTGACCAGAATGTCAACTTTACCGAAGTCATTGAGCACCGCATTGACGGTGGCTTCGGCATCTTCGACTTTTGCCACGTTTGCGGCATAGGCACGGGCTTCAAAGCCGGCGGCGTTGAATTCATCCGCAGTCTGCTGTGCAGTTTCCAACAGAATATCCACGATCGCGAGTTTTGCACCTTCAGCAGCGAGGCGGGTACAAATGGCTTTCCCGATACCGCGGGCTCCGCCGGTGACAATGGCGACTTTTCCTTCAAGTTTTTTACACATAACTTATCAAACTCCTTTATTGTTGACGAAATTACCTGATCTTTAATATAATCTGTTGTTACGGATTTTTCAAATTCCCAGCTCATTCCGGTTTTGCCGCAATGCTTCGTAGAGAACGATACTGACCGCATTGGCGAGGTTGAGACTGCGGCTGAATTCTCCCGGCATGGGTATCAACAGCATTTTATCCTGATATTTTTCATAGAAACTTGCCGGCAATCCTGCAGATTCCCTGCCGAAAACAAGATAATCCCCCGGTTGAAATTCGGTGTCGAAATAAGATTTTTCACCGTGAGTGGAGATGAAAAACATTCTTTGAGGCTGTTCCTGTTCCAGAAAACTCTGCCAATTTTGGTAACGTGATGGTGCAAGATGCTGCCAGTAATCCAGTCCGGCGCGTTTCAGATATTTGTCTTCCAGAGAAAATCCCAGCGGCTCGATCAGATGAAGTTTGCTGCCGGTTGAGACCGCCAAACGCCCGATCGTACCGGTATTTTGCGGTATTTCCGGTTCAAAAAGCACAATGTTGAACGGTTGCATTTTAATTATTTCACCTTTCTCATCCGGGCAATAAACAGGGCATCGCAATTTCCGTCAACACTGTCTATCCGCACCATGCCGGGGACAATATTTCCGGTCAAAGGATGTGGGAACGGATCAAGTTTGTATTCATCATGGGTATCCAGAAATCGGCGGACAACGGCTGAGTTTTCCGCATCAAAGAGCGAACATGTCGCATAGACCAGTACCCCGTTTTCCCGCAGCGCGTCTGCATAATTACCGAGAATTTGTTCTTGAGTGGCTGATAATTCGTCTATATCGGTCGGTTTAAGTTTCCATTGTGCGCCCGGATTGCGCCGCCAGACTCCGGAACAGCTGCACGGAGCATCGACCAGAACACCGTCAAATAAATGGCGTCCTTTCCAGACCCCGCCGTTATGGGCGCGGGTCTGGATATTCGGAAATCCGGCACGGCGGGCACGGCGGCGGAGGTCTTCCAGTTTAGCTTCGCGGATATCCCCTGCCACCACGCATCCTTTACGGTTCATCAGCTGGGCAAGGTGCAACGATTTGCCGCCGGCTCCGGCACAGGGATCGAGCCATCTTTCGCCGGGTTTCGGTGCAGCGACAATGCTGACACACTGACTGGCAAGGTCCTGGATCTCGAATTTTCCGCTGCGGTAGGTTTCCAATGAAAACAAATTCACTTTGGTACGTACAGCAAAAGCATCTTTCAAGATCTGATGCGGTTCTACAGACGCTCCGGAAACGGTCAATTCTGTTAATACGGCATCGCGGTCTGCGGATTGCATCCTTATCCACATGGGCGGCCGCACAGTGAGTAAATTCATGAATTTTTCTTTATCGAGATTCTCCGGCAGTTTATCTGCTGCCCATTGCGGCAGCAGATCCCGGTCGGCAAGTCTCAATTCGCTGCAGCCAAAGTAATCCGCCATCTGATTGGCGCGGGCGGTGGGATTGTTCAATGCCCGGGGCAGGGTATTCATCCGGTAAAGTCCGGCAAGCGCGGCGGCACTGGAAGTGTCATCGTTGATGAATGCTCCGGCGCAGAGCAATGCAGTCAGTTCCGCTTCAGTCAGCCGGATGGAACCGGTTTCGATCTCTTCTCTGCGGGTGTCCGGCAGATAACGGCGCAGGAATCCCCAGAATCTGAGCATTGCATAAACCGTTTCAGATATAAATGCCCGGTCGCGGGAACCGCACCGGTGGTTTTGCCGGAAAAATCCGGCAAGCACCCGGTCAGCAGGCATTTGACGCGAAAATCCGGCAGAAAGTACCTTGCGGGCCGCATCATTGAGCATGCGGCTCTGGGCTCGGAATTTCTCCGGAGACAACGGTTGATATGTGTTTTTTTCTTTCATAATAATATAATATATCCCCAAAATATCATTTTTTCACGGTGTTTTCCGGATTTTTTCATAAATTTACTTGCCGGATTAAAATATTGTGTTATATTCAGTCGTTAACAGTGCAAACGGGGAATTTTTTTATCAAAATCACATATAAACACTAACTAAAAAGAAAGGAACACAGAAAATTATGTGGGATCTTGTCGGAGCTGCCATGCGCAGCATCAATCATGAGGGTATGCAGACACTGGACTGGGTGATCGTCATCGGGATGATCGTATTTCTCATCAGTGTGCTGCTGTATTGCAACCGTTACATGCGTAATGCTGCGGACTTTCTTGCTGCCAGCCGTTGTGCCGGACGATATGTGCTGAGTATCTCAGAAGGTGTGGCCGGATTTGCGGTGGTTAGTTCAGTGGCGACGTTTGAGTTGTTTTACCAGGCCGGTTTTGCTTCCCAGTGGTGGAGCATGCTCTCCAGCCCGGTCAATTTGATTCTTTCATTGTTTGCGTGGGTGACTTACCGTTTGCGTGAAACCCGCTGTTTGACGCTGGCTCAGTTTTATGAGGTTCGTTACAGCCGCAAATTCCGTATCGGAGCCGGTATTTTGACCTGGATATCCGGAGTGGTTAATTACGGTATTTTTCCGGCGGTTTCAGTGCGTTTTTTCATGTTCTTCTGCCGTTTCCCGCAGCATTTTGATTTTCTGGGTATCTCTTGGAACACTTATGGTGTGCTGCTGTTTGTTGCTATCGGCCTGGGGGTATTTTTTGCCACTTGCGGCGGTCAGATCGCCATTATGGTAACTGACTTTATTCAGGGAATTTTATGCAACGTGGCGTTTGTTGTCTTTATTTTCTTCATTTTCAAGCTCGGTGAATGGGACGTTTCCGGCGGTTATGTTTCATGGAAACAGGTCACAGAAGCTATTTGTATGGAACCGGGCATGTCTCAGATCAACCCGTTTGACAGCAACCGGATCGGTGATTTCAATATCTGGTATTTTGTGATCGGTATTCTGGCATCTTTCTACGCCCGCGGTGCATGGCAGGGCAGTTCCGGTTATGCGGCTGCTGCGAAAAATCCGCATGAACGCAGAATGGCCGGTATTCTCGGAACCTGGCGCGGAATGGCGCAGGGATTGATGATCATGCTTTTCCCGCTGGCGGTCATCGTGATCATGAAACACGTCGATTTTGTCCCGCTGAAAGAAGCGATCGAAGCAACGCTCAATAACTCCGGCGTGAGTGCCCAGTTGAAAGAGCAGGGGCTGGTCACCACGGCTTTGTCACTGATCATGCCTTCCGGTCTGCTGGGATTGTTTGTGGCGGTCATGTTTGCGGCGATGTTGTCCACCGATGATACTTATATGCACAGCTGGGGCAGTATTTTCATTCAGGACGTGATCATGCCTTTCCGCAAAAAACCGTTTACTCCGCAGCAGCACATTTGGATGTTGCGTTTCTCCATCATCTTTGTTGGTGTATTTGCATGGTTTTTCAGCTTTTACTTCCCGATGACGGAATATGTTTACATGTTCTTTGCCATCACCGGTGCCATCGTCAGCGGTGCGGGTGCGGCAATCATCGGTGGACTTTACTGGAAGCGCGGCGGTACGATTGCGGCATGGGTCAGTTATGCTATCGGAGCATTTCTGGCGGTCAGTGGTATCGTGCTGCAGCAGGTTTGGTATTTGGGCAAAGGCCGCGGTCTGGCTTACTGGCTGGCTGAACACACCGACTGGCAGTGGGTCGATGCCAATATCGCCAAAGAGGTGGTCAAGTTTCCGGTCAACGGTCAGTGGATCAATTTCATCTGTATCGTAGCGTGCGTTGTTCTTTACATCACGATTTCTCTTGTTGAACACTATGTATTTGGCAAACCGGACTTCAATCTGGATAAAATGCTGCATCGCGGCGAATATGATACCGCCAATGAACATATCGAAAAGAGCGAAAAAGTCAGTTGGTTTGCCAAAATGTTCGGTGTTACCAAAGAGTTTACTCTGGGTGATAAACTTATTTATCTGGCGACAATTCTGTGGACATTCATGTGGTTTGTATTCTTTATCGTATTCACGATTTGGGAGTTTGCTTTCCACGGTGTTTCCAACGAATGGTGGCTGAAGTTGTGGCACTTCAAAGTTTATCTGACTCTGGTTCTCGGTATCGGCTGTACGTTGTGGTTCCTTATCGGCGGAATCGTGGACGTGGTCGGATTGTTCAAAGCACTGGCGAATTCGGAACGCAATGACTCCGATGACGGATCAGTGATTGACGGCGCAGTCGCCGGAGAGAAAAAATAATATCATTGTTTAATTTGGAAGCGGCAGATATGTTTGCCGCTTCCAATATGTTTTTATTAGATTTGTAAATTCATCCCGGTATATTGTAAAAAACAGAAAGGAGAGTCAATGTCATGATGGATTTATTATGCAGTACTGTGCGTAAAGTTGAGATCAACACCGCCGGTATGCAGACACTCGATTGGGCGATCGTCATCGGGATGATCGTGTTTCTTATTGGGGTTTTGCTTTATTGCAATCGTTACATGCGTAACGTGGCAGACTTTCTTGCCGCCAGCCGTTGTGCCGGACGGTATGTGTTGAGTATTTCATCCGGGGTGGCAGGTTTTGCCGTTATCAACTCGGTCGCCGGATTTGAAATGTTCTATAAAGCGGGATTTGCCTCCCAGTGGTGGGGCATGCTCTCCAGTCCGGTAAGTTTGATCCTGGCATTGGTCGCATGGGTCAGTTACCGTTTCCGGGAAACCAGATGTTTTACGCTGGCGCAATTTTATGAAGTGCGTTACAGCCGCAAATTCCGGATGGGAGCGGGGATTCTGACTTGGATCTCCGGGGTGGTGAATTACGGTATTTTTCCGGCGGTTTCGGTACGCTTTTTCATGTTTTTCTGCCGTTTTCCGGAGTATTTTGATTTTCTGGGGATATCTTGGAATACCTACGGCGTGCTGTTGTTCATTGCTATCGGTCTGGGGGTGTTTTTTGCCATCTGCGGTGGTCAGATCGCCATTATGGTGAGCGACTTCATTCAGGGGATATTTTGCAATATTGCGTTTGTGGTTTTTATTTTCTTTATTTTCAAACTGGGGGATTGGGACGTTTCCGGCGGTTACATTTCATGGCAGCAGGTCACTGAAGCTATCAGTATGGAGCCGGGAGCATCCCAGATCAATCCGTTTGATACGAATAAAATCAAAGACTTTGACATTTACTATTACATCCTCGGCATTATTTTTGCGATTTACGGACGTGGCTCCTGGCAGGGGGGCATGGGCTACGGCGCCGCTGCGAAAAGCCCGCATGAAAGCAGAATGGCCGGTATTCTCGGCACCTGGCGCGGTATGGCACAGGGCTTGATGCTGTTGCTTTTCCCGCTGGCAGTTATTGTAATCATGCATCACAATGATTTCCTGCCGGTAAAAGAAGCGATCGAAGCCACTCTCAATAATACCGGTGTGAGTGCCCAGTTGAAAGAGCAGGGACTGGTTACCACGGCGTTGTCTCTGATCATGCCTTCCGGTTTGCTGGGATTATTTGTTGCGGTCATGTTCGCGGCAATGTTGTCCACGGATGATACTTATATGCACAGCTGGGGCAGTATTTTCATTCAGGATGTGCTCATGCCTTTCCGCAAAAAACCGCTTACTCCCAAACAGCACATCTGGCTGTTGCGTTCTTCGGTTATTTTTGTCGGTGTGTTTGCATGGTTTTTCAGTTTCTTTTTCCGTCAGACGGAATATGTTTACATGTTCTTTGCGGTGACCGGAGCTATCGTCAGCGGTGCCGGTGCGGCACTTATCGGCGGTCTTTACTGGAAACGCGGCGGTACGATTGCAGCATGGGTTACTTATATTGTCAGTGCAGTATTGGCGATTGCCGGTATTGTGCTGCAGCAGGTGTGGGATTACGGCGATGGTACCGGTCTGGTGTACTGGCTGGCTGAACACACCAACTGGCAGTGGGTGCAGAATAACATTGCCAATGCAACATCTGCGATCAGCGGTGTCAACGCGATGGTGAAATTCCCGATCAACGGTCAGTGGATCCACTTTATCTGTGTGGCGGCAAGCGTTATCCTCTATGTGGTGATTTCGCTGATCGAACATTATGTATTCGGCAAACCTGATTTCAATCTGGAAAAAATGTTGCATCGCGGCAAATACGATACTGCCAATGAACACGTTGAGCAGAGCAGTGAAGTCGGCTGGCTGGCTCGCAGACTCGGCATCACCAAAGAGTTTACTCTGGGTGACAAGATCATTTATGGTGCGACGATCCTGTGGACGCTGTTCTGGTTCCTGGTTTTTATCGTGTTTACGATTTGGCAATTCGCATTCAATGGTGTTCCCAATGAATGGTGGCTGAGATTGTGGCACTTTAAGATCTATCTGACTTTGATACTCGGTGTCGGTTGCACGATCTGGTTCCTTATCGGTGGAATCATCGACGTGGTCGGATTATTCAAAGCACTGGCGAATTCCATTCAGAATGATGCTGATGACGGTTCAGTTGTTGACGGCGGCAACGCCGGAGAGAGTGCATCTGCTGAATAATCACAGATAATACGCTGCGGCGGGATTTTCCCGCCGCTTTTTTTATGGAGGGGTATTGATTTAACGGTGTGATTGTGATATCTTATATAAAACGACTGGGAGGTCATGACGGTATTATGTTGAAAAAAGGATTTGATGCAGATAAATATCTTGCGGAACAATCTGAGGCGATTTTAGAGCGCGCAGAGAAGTTCGGGGACAAGTTGTATCTGGAATTCGGTGGGAAACTGATCTGTGACTTTCATGCGGCGCGGGTGTTGCCGGGATTTGATCCTGATGCCAAAATAAAATTGCTTCAGCGGCTGAAAGACAAGGTCGATATCGTGATCTGTATTTATGCCGGAGCGATTGAAGAGAAAAAGATCCGGGCGGATTTCGGACTTTCCTACGATGTCGATACTATGCGTACGATCGATGACTTGCGGGATTGGGGGCTGGATGTAAAGGCGGTGGTAGTGACCCGTTACCGGGAGCAGCCTGCGGTCAAAAGTTTTATGAAACGTCTTTCCCGCCGCGGGATAAAGGTTTATACTCACCGTCCGATCGCCGGATATCCGGCAGATATAAAAGCCGTGGTCAGCGAGGAAGGTTTCGGAGCCAATGATTATATTGAAACCGACCGTCCGATCGTAGTGGTTACCGGTCCGGGACCGAATTCCGGCAAGATGGGTACGTGTCTGTCCCAGGTTTATCATGACTTCAAACGCGGAATAAAAGCCGGTTATGCGAAGTTTGAAACATTCCCGGTGTGGAATCTGCCGTTGAATCACCCGGTCAATGTGGCGTATGAAGCTGCGACTGCGGATTTGGGTGATGTCAATATGGTCGATCCGTTTCATCTGGAAGCCCGTGGCGAAACGGTGGTCAATTACAACCGCGATGTGGAAATTTTTCCGGTAGTGCGTCAGATTTGCGCTCAAATCATGGAACCGGAACAACTTTATATATCTCCGACCGATATGGGGGTGAACCGGATCGGTTTTGCCATTACCAATGACCGGGCAGTGCGGGCGGCGGCATGTCAGGAGTTGATCCGGCGTTATTTCCGGGCGATGCGTGATTATGCCGAAGGTGAAGTGGATTCATGTGTGCCGGAGCGTATTAAAGCATTGATGGCGGCGCAGAACTTGAGTGAAACCGACCGCAAAGTGGTGATCCCCGCCCGCAATGCTGCAACAGCGGCGGCAAAACGTCCGGACAAATACGGACATGACGGTGTTTTCTGCGGTGCGGCATTGGAACTGCATGACGGAACGATCATTACCGGTAAAAATTCACCGCTGCTTCATGCCGCATCCTGTTGTATAATCAACGCGATAAAGCATTTGGCTGGACTTCCGGAAGATTTGCATTTGCTTTCCCGGCAGGTGATCGAGTCCGTCGGCAAGCTGAAGCAGGAGGTTTTCGCTGAAAAGCAGATATCTCTGGCGTTGGGAGAGGTTTTGACGGCATTGAGTGTCAGCACTCCCTCCAATCCGGCGGCGGCACTGGCATTGGCGCAGTTGGAAAAACTTCATGGCTGCGAAATGCATATCAGTCATATTCCTCCCAGCGGGGATGAGACCGGATTGCGGAAACTTGGGATCAATCTGACCAGTGAACCGGTATTTACCAGCCGGAATCTTTTTATGGAACAGTAAAAATTTTGGAATATTTGAGGAGTAGTTATGAGTAAAATCAAAGTTGCTGTATTTGGAGCATCCGGTTATGCAGGAGAGGAGTTGCTCCGTCTGCTGCTGCGTCATGGACAAGCTGAGATCGCGGCGATCACTTCCCGCAAGAACGCCGGAGAACCGGTGTCCACGGTGTTTCCCCGTTTTACCGGTTTGCCGTTGAGTTTTGTCGCACCTGATGAAGCGATGAAAAAATGTGATTTTGATGCGGCGATTCTGGCATTGCCGCACGGTCTGGCGACGGAATTTGCTATTCCGCTGCTGGAAAAGGGCGTAAAAGTATTTGATATTTCAGCAGATTTCCGGCTGAAAAGTACCGCTAAATATAAAGAGTATTACAAAGCCGACCATCCGGCTCCGGAATTGCTGAAAAAAGCTGTATACGGTCAGCCGGAACTGTACCGGGAAGCATTGCGCAGTGCGGATCTGGTGGCATGTGCAGGTTGTTATCCGACCAGCAGCATTCTGCCGACCGTACCGTTGCTCCGTGATAAGATCGTTTCACCGGAAGGTATCGTTGTTGCCAGTTGTTCCGGTTGTACCGGGGCAGGACGGAAAGTAGATCTGCCCTATATTTTCCCGGAATGCAATGAGAGTATCAAGGCTTATGCACCGGTAGGTCACCGGCATTTACCGGAAATCGAACAGGAAATGGCATTCGGAGCCGGGGTGCCGGAGGTCAGGATCAACTTTATTCCGCATCTTGCTCCGATGAACCGTGGTATCAACTCCACTATCCTGATGAATGCCATGCCCGGCTGTACACTGGAAAAAGTCGGCGAATCTCTGGAAAAAGCTTATGGCAATGAGCAATTTGTCCGGGTGCTGCCTGCCAAACGCTGTGCAGATACCAAATATGTATTCATGACCAATTGCTGTGAGATCGGTTATTTCTTTGATGAGCACACCAACAAGGTCATTGTCACCAGTTGTATTGACAATTTGACCAAAGGAGCCGCCGGTCAGGCTATTCAGTGTATGAATATCCGTTTTGGAATTGATGAAGCAACCGGATTGCTCTGATGATAAAATATTGCTTATTGACAGAATTTCCCGGGAATACGCTTGAGCGTATTGCCGGGTTTTATATTTCGGCAGGATGGATATCTGCAGGGGATGATATTTCGTTTCTGCTTCCGGCACTGCAGGGATCATTCCGGGTGGCTGGTGCCTTTAAGGACGGGCAGATAATTGGAATTGCCCGGGTATTGTCCGACGGTTGCTCCGATGCGTATATTCAAGATGTTGCAGTTGCTCCTGAATACAGGGGGCAGGGGATCGGTTCGGGATTGATTTCCACGTTGACAGATGAATTGCACCGCTGTAAAATAGATTGGATCGCGTTGGTGGGAGAGCCGGGAACGGAGGGATTTTACCGGAAACTACATTGGCGTGAACAGCCGGGGTATGTGTTGTGGAAATCTCCGGAAGAATAAAAAGACTCTGTGCCGAACAAACAGGGATAAAATATCAGCTGATGATTAGATCACCGCTAATAAAAAACGGATGATAATTTGCAATCATCCGAAATATGTATTATAGTATTATGTGTTCAAAATCGGGGAACGCGGAACGCTTTGTACGCAAAATTCTCCTCTTCATAATTACTCCTCAGGGTGTGAGGCGTACCCGGTTTTGAACTTTTTTGTGTCAGATTATAAAACGGACCTAAGGAGGACGTATGAAAAAAAGCAAAATTTTATGGGCATTGCTATTTGGATGTGTTCTTTCTGTATTTGGCGGAGAATATTCATGGCAGCTCAATACCGGAAAAAAATCGGTTTTCAAATGCAATGAAACGATCACATTTACCGGACAATTGTTAAAAAACGGCAAACCTGCGGTCGGCACCGTTGTGCAATTTGTGATCAAGGGCGATAATAAAATCTCCAAAAGAGGCAAGTTCACAGTTTCCGATACTCCGTGGAGTTATGATATCTCACTGGATTTTCCCGGCTGGGTGTATGTTAATTTGTATGCATTGGATGCCAAAGGCAAACGGATGCAGAGCAAAATCAAATACCGCGGAAACATGATCAGCAAGAATGTAACAGCTGGAGTCGGGGCATTGGTAGAACCGGAAAAACTGCAGCCGCCCCGTAAAGAACCGGCTGATTTTGATGCATTTTGGCAGAGCGTGAAAAAAGATCTGGCATCTGTCCCGCTTAAAGAATTGGAAAAAGTACCGGTGCCGCCGCTTGATAAGAATGCCAAAGTGAAAGTCTATGACATCAAAGTTGCCTGTGCCGGCGGTATGCCTGTTTCCGGGTATCTGGCGATGCCGGATAACGCCGGAGCTAAAAGTTGTCCGGCGATAGTAACATTTCACGGTTCCGGAGTCAAATCTGCCACACAGCAGCTGAATTATGCCCGCCGGGGCATGATCGCATTGGATATTAATGCACACGGTATTGTCAATGGCAAAGGCAAAGAGTTTTATCTTGATTTGCGTAAGAACCGTTATTTTGTTGCTCAGGACAGCAAATCCCGGGCGCATTATGCTCATTGGGATCGCCGCGACCGGGAAAAATATTATTTCCGGGGCATGTATATGCGGGTGATGCGGGCATTAGAATATGTAAAAAGTCTGCCTGAATGGGATGGTAAAAATCTGATTGTTTCCGGAACAAGCCAAGGCGGCGCACAGGTGATCGCAGCATGTGCGTTGGATGGTGATGTGTCATTGGCACAAGCTGGAGTGCCGGCGATGTGCGACCACTCCGGTGTGCTTGCGGCAATTCCCCGTTCCAGCGGCTGGCCGGCATTGTATAAACGAAGTTCAAAAGGTCAGCCCGATGCTCCAGCGGTTGCAGAATGTGCATCTTACTATGACGGGTGTTATTTTGCCAGCCGGATCAAATGTCCGATCTATATTTCCACCGGATTGCTGGATACGACCTGTCCGCCGACAAGTGTGTTTGCGGCTTATAACTGTATTCCGGCGGGAACCGTCAAAAATATGACGATCGTACCGGACAAAGGTCATAGCGGTGTTTCAGACAAAGCATTCCGCAAAGCGTTGGATTTGATCATCAGGAAATAAATCGGTAATATGATGGAAACAGATAAAACACTGGTCTTGATCGATGCATACAGTCAGATATTCCGGGCATTTTACGCGATCCGGTCATTGACCAATGCCAAAGGAGAACCGGTCAATGCAGCATTTGTTTTTACCAAGCTGCTGTTGAAACTGGAGCAATTGTATCCGTCATCAGCCGGAGCGATGTTGTTTGACTGCGGTAAAGTTGCATTCCGGACGGAAATATTGCCGGAATACAAAGCAAACCGTCCGCCGATGCCGGATGATTTGAAACGGCAGATGCCGCTTATCAAACATATTGCAGATGCATTCGGCTGGCAGTTGTTTCAGCATGAAAATTGGGAGGCAGATGATCTTATCGGCGGATTTGCCGGTAAATACACCTCTTATCAGGTTCAAATAGTCAGCTCAGATAAAGATCTTTCTCAATTGGTAGATGACCGGGTCGTGATGCTGGTACCCTCCGCATCCGGATTTGAAAAGCGCGGCAAAGCTGAAGTCACCGCAAAATTCGGAGTCGCACCGGAATTGATCGTGGATTATCTGGCATTGCTCGGTGATGCCTCGGACAATATTCCCGGAGTGCCGGGAATCGGGCCGAAAAGTGCGGTTGAGCTGCTCAATACTTTCGGCGCTGCCGCAAATTGGCTCAACACACCGGAAAAGCTGGCTGACAGCAAATACAGTAAGAAGTTGTTTGCCCATTTGGATAAACTTGCCAAAAACCGTGAACTGATCCGTTTGAAAACTGTTTTGCCGCCGGATTTTGATCTTCCTGAACCTCCGGAGAGAAGAACTCCCGATTGGCAGGAGATCGGTCGGATTTGCCGGGAAAATCAATTTAAAAGCATTCTCAAAGATTTACCGGAAAAAGAAGTCGTTCCGGCAGTTGATGTTTCTGATGAAGATGATTTGTTCGCTTTTGCAGCAGTACAGAAATGTGCAAAAATGGAAAAAGGGTCTCCAGAAGCCAACGATGATGTCCGGCAGTTGGAACTTTTTTAACGGCACAAAGATTGAAAAAATATTATAACAGTGCTATATTATAAGCTGTTTTTGTGTGTTTGAAAAAATGCTGATGATTCAGCCGGGAGAAAATAAAATATGGAAAAAAGTGTGGTCAACTGGTCTGAAAAAGAACTTTCGGATTTGAAAAAAATTCTGGAGTCAGAATATTCTGAATTTGCCGGACGCAATTTGGCGTTGAATATGGCGCGCGGAAAACCCGGCAGCGGTTTGCTGGATCATAATAATCCGGTGCTTGAAACGTTGAGCGTTACCAGTGCCGCAGATGGGACAGATGCCCGTAATTACGGAATTCTGGAAGGTTTGCCGGAAATGCGGCAGTTTTTTGGCGAAGTCCTTGATCTTGATCCGGAACGGATCATTGTCGGTGGAAATTCCAGTTTGACTTTGATGTATGATTCGATTGCCCGGCTGATGCTTTTTGGCAGCTGCGGATATCCGGCATGGAGCCGGGTGGAAAAACGCAAGTTCCTTTGTCCCAGTCCCGGTTATGACCGCCATTTCGCTATTACCCAGGAGTTCGGTTTTGAAATGATCACAGTGCCGATGACCGCAACCGGGCCGGATATGGATGTTGTGGAATCGCTGGTTGCCGGTGATGAAACGATCAAAGGCATTTGGTGTGTGCCGCTGTACAGCAATCCGCAGGGAATTTGTTACAGCGATGAAACTGTCAGCCGTTTGGGCAAAATGAAAACCGCTGCACCTGATTTCAAAATTTTCTGGGATAATGCCTATGGAGTGCATCACCTCTATGGTGAGACCAAACTGGCAGATATTTTTGCTGCCTGTGAAGCAGGAGGTAATCCTGATCGGGCATATTATTTCTTCTCGACCAGCAAAATCACTTTCCCGGGAGCCGGCGTGGCGATGATGGCGTGTTCCTTTGAAGAACGTAAGGAGATCCTTAAACGGATCGGTATTCAGACTATCGGCAGTGATAAGCTCAATCAATTGCGGACATTGCGAACTTTGAAAGATGCTCCGACTTTGAAAAAACACATGGCGGAATTGGCAGATATTCTCCGTCCGAAATTTGATATTGTGCTGAAAACGCTGGATGAAGAACTCAAAGATGGTGGTTTTGCGGTATGGAATTCTCCCAAAGGCGGGTATTTTGTTTCATTGGATACTTTGCCAGGTTGTGCGAAAGCAGCTTTGGAACTTGCCAAAAAAGCCGGTGTCACCATGACCGGTGCCGGGGCAACATTCCCGTACAAAAAAGATCCTCAGGACAGCAATATCCGGATTGCGCCGACTTATCCGTCCGATGATGAATTGCGTACTGCGATGAAATTGTTTTGCGTGTGCGTAAAACTTGCAACGGTGCGTAAATTGTGCGGAGAGTTTTGATAAAAACAAACATGGAGTATTTTTATTATGGAAATCCCCACTGTTGAAAATTCCTTGCTGGTTGTTGTTGATTTGCAGCAAAAATTGATGCCGGTGATGAGTGATTCTGAATTGGTAACTGCCCGGGCGGCTTTGATGGTACGGGCGGCAGCGGAATTGGAATTGGATATTTTGGTGACCGAACAGTATCCCAAGGGATTAGGCAGTACAGTTCCGGAAATAGCGACCTGGCTGCCGGACAGTGCCAATGTTTGTGAAAAAACTGCGTTTTCCGTATTCAAATCTCCGGAATTCATGACCGAATTATCCTCCCGTAAACGGCAAACACTGATTTTTGTCGGTGTGGAGATGAATGTATGTCTGCTTCAAAGCGTGTTGGATGCCAGAAATGCCGGATACGAGGTGATTGTTGTTGCCGATGCCGTTGGCAGTCGCAAAAACAGTGAAAAAGAATGGGCGTTGGAAACGGCACGTCGTTCAGGAGCTTATGTTTTAGGCAGTGAAGCGGTACTTTTTATGTTGTTGCGTGATGCCAAACATCCGCATTTTAAGGCTGTTTCTGCGCTTATTAAATAATTTTCAGGTGTAAATATGGCTATTTTCAGCAGCGGTAAATATACGACATTGGGTTCCGGAGTCAAACGGAAAATGATTATTCCGGATGGGTCTTGGGTAAAGTGCAAACGTTGCGGTCAGACATTGTATACAGAACGTTTACAGGATAATCTGCAGGTTTGCTGGTGTTGCAATTATCACATGCCGATGGATGTAAAAGCCCGGATAATTTCATTGACCGATGAAGGCAGTTTTCGGGAAGAGGATGCAGAATTGCGTTCAGTAGACCGTCTGAATTTTTTTGATTCCAAAAGTTATGTTTTAAGAATTGAGGAAAATCAGAAAAAGTCCGGTATGCCTGAAGCAGTTTGCTGTGGTCATGCAACGTTGAATTCGATCCCGTTTTCTTTGGGAGTTATGAATTTCAATTTTATGGGAGCTTCCATGGGATCTGTTGTCGGAGAGCGGATTACCCGGATGATCGAACGTGCTACTGAAAAAGAGCAGTCGGTGGTGTTGGTCACTGCTTCCGGCGGGGCCCGTATGCAGGAAGGTATTCTCAGTTTGATGCAGATGGCAAAAACCAGTGGTGCATTGGCGCGTCACCGGGAAAAACGGTTGGGATATATTGTGATCATTACCAATCCCACTTATGGTGGTGTGTCGGCAAGTTTTGCGACACTGGGAGATGTGATTCTGTCTGAACCCGGAGCGATGGTAGGTTTTGCCGGCCCCCGGGTGGTGCAGGAGACAACCAAGGCGGTTTTGCCGGAAGGATTCCAGACTGCAGAGTTTCTTTTGGCGCACGGATTGATAGATAGGGTCGTTGAACGTAAAAATTTACGAAAAGAATTGGTATTTTTACTTGACATTTTCAAGAAAAAGATGTAAGTTAAGTATCGCTGTGAAACGGACCCTGTGTGTTGTCTGAAACGCCAACCGGGTCAGGTGGGGAACCAAGCAGCCCTACGCGATTTCCGACAGGCCACAGGTAATCTGTTTCACGGCATTTTTTTTTAACCTTGAATCAGGTATCCTCCATGAGTGTTTCGAGAATAGACGGCCGAGCCTGCGATCAGTTGCGCAATATCACCATCAATATGGATTATCTTTCCCATCCGCTGGCATCATTACTGATTTGCTGCGGAGGGACAAAAGTTTTAACGGCAGCTTCATTTGATGAGAAAGTTCCGCAGTGGATGAAAAATCAAAAAGTTCCCGGAGGCTGGGTGACTTGTGAATATGGAATGCTTCCGGCTGCGACCGGAGAACGGTGTAAACGCGAAGCTGCATCCGGCAAACAAGGCGGCAGAACTGTAGAAATCCAGCGTCTTATCGGCAGATCTTTGCGTATGGCTGTTGATTTGGAGAAGCTCGGAGAATGTACTGTTTATCTGGATTGTGATGTTATTGATGCTGACGGCGGTACCCGGTGTGCCAGTATTACCGGAGCCTCACTGGCTTTGGCAGCGGCATGTAAACGCAGATATTCGGCAGCAGAAAATCCATTTAAGGAGTTGGTTGCTGCGGTCAGTGTCGGTATTATTGATGGAGTGCCGATGTTGGATTTGTGTTATGATGAAGATCACCGTGCTGAAGTTGATATGAATATCGTGATGACTGAATCCGGAAATCTGGTCGAAGTGCAGGGAACTGCAGAAGGTGCGCCGTTTTCCCGGGCGCGGCTCAACGAATTGATCGATCTGGCAGAAATCGGGTTGAAACAGATTTTTGCAAAACAGCGTGAAATATTGGAGATAATTTGATGGGCGAATATCAGGTCATAGCGCGTAAATGGCGGCCGCAGATGTTTGGTGATGTGGTTGGTCAGGAGCACGTAGTCAGAACCCTGAAAAATGCCATCCGCAGCGGCAGGATCGCTCACGCATATTTGTTTGTCGGTCCGCGCGGAATCGGAAAAACCACCTTGGCGCGTATTTTTGCCAAGGCGCTGAATTGTGAGAATCCCCGGGATGGAGAACCGTGTTGCGAATGTCCCAGCTGCCGGGAGATTGCTGCTGAGCGGAGTTTGGATGTGATGGAGGTCGATGCTGCCAGCCGCAATAGCAGTGCTGATATGCGGGATTTAGCTGACAGTACATTGACCCGTCCGGTCAGTGGCAAATACAAAATATATATCATTGACGAAGTTCACATGCTCAGTAAACAGGCATGGAATGTTTTGCTTAAAACTGTTGAAGAGCCTCCTGCCCATGTGAAATTTATTTTTGCGACGACTGAGGTCCATCAGGTTTTACCAACGATTATTTCCCGTTGTCAGCGTTTCGATTTGTTGCCGATCCCGACCCGGCAGATCACCGAGCGTTTGCAGTTGATCGCAGAAAGTGAAAATGTGGCTATCAATCCGGATGCAGTTGCGGCGATAGCCCGTGCTGCTGATGGCGGTATGCGTGATGCGCAATCATTATTGGATCAGATGATTGCATTTTTTGCTTCCGGAGATGGTTCCCGGATCACGGAGGATCAGGTCTTGTCTTTATTCGGTCTGACCGACCGGGAGGAATTGCATGCAATTATTACCGCGATGCTGCAGAATCAGCCCGGGGAGGTTGTCTGCCGGATCAGTAAACTGGCCAATAAAGGTAAAAATCTGGAAACGCTGTTTGATGATTTACTGGGCGCATTGCGGGCAATCCAGATGTGTTCAATTATGACAAATCCGGCAGATATTCTTGATGAGTCTGCGGAAAATATTAATCGGTTCCGGCAAATGGCAGCTGCTGTGCCGCAAGATACTGTGCAAATTATGCTCGAAACCGTTTCTCCGGTCGGCAGGATTCTGCATGATGCTTTGAATAAGCAGATTTTTCTTGAAACTGTGCTGCTCAAAGCTATGCGGGAAGCGCATGCTGTACGCATAGGAGATATCCTTGCCCGGCTTAATCAGTTGCGCAGTGCCGGAGAGTTGCAGTTTCTTGATAAATTACCGGTCGTGGAGAAAAAGAGTGCTGTAATTCCTGTTGCTGCTCCCATTGTTCCGGCAGTGTCCGACCCGATTGAATCTGTACCTGCTCCGGCAGTGTCAGCTCCGGAACCAATTGAATCAGCAGTCGCTCCGGCAGTGTCCGACCCGATTGAATCTGTACCTGCTCCGGCAGTGTCCGAACCGGTTGAATCTGTACCTGCTCCGGCAGTGTCAGCTCCGGAACCAATTGAATCAGCACTCGTTCCGGCAGAGTCGATTTCTGAACCCGCAGAACCGGTCGGAAGTGTGCCGGAAACAGTTGTTACGGAATCATTGTCAAATGCAGTTGTCAGTGATGAAGAAACGGAAATTTTTGATGCAGATGAGAATCTTGCCGGACTTCCGGTATCTTCTGATATTCCCGGTATATCTGAGATGGCGAAAAAGCAATCCAAAGATGATTTTTCACCGCAAAAAAATCAGCGCAGCATTGCCAATGATGATCCGCAGGCATTGACTGCGATCATAGCTCAGAATTCCACTGTCCGGGAAGTGGTGGATCTTTTTTCCGGCAGTGTCATCGACATCCACGAATAAGCAGATATTTATTCATCTGTCCGGTGCAATGTCAGATCAAGGACTTTGAATACAATATCAGGAGAGAATCCTCTGGCAGTCAAAAAACGGAACAGTTTTTCCCGCTTTTTCCGGCAATCGTTTTCATTTTTCAACAACCGGAGTTTGGTTTCTGCGGCACGTTGAGCTGCCAATAATTCCTCCTCCGGTTTTTCAGCGAGCATTTCCGAAACAGTTTCCATATCCAATCCGCGTTTGGCGAGTTTGAATTTTATCTGTCTGGAACCTAAATTACGTTGTGTCCGGAGATAATTCACACAATCTCCGGTGAGCAGATCATCATCCAGATAGTGCCGTTTCCGGCACTCATCAATGGCAGCATCAGCTTCGCAATCAGAATATCCTGCGCGGCGCAGCTTGGCAAGCAGTTCCAATTCGCTTAAAGGACGTGCTGCCAAATAACGCATCGCTTTTTCCAGTGCAGGCAGAGGAGCGGCAGGCATAAACGTTACAGCTCCAGCAGTGTGCGGACAAGTTCTTCTTTTTGCAGCAATCCCAACGCTCCGGTGGGGGCTTGAGATTCACTGAATTTGGTCACCTTATCCGGGGAGAAATTTTTTCCGCAAATCGCCAATGGAACCGGATCAGTGGTATGTTTACGCAACTTGATTGGTACAGGATGATCCGGCAGGACAGCAAAATTGCAATTTTTTCCAGCCATCGCTTTCATTATCGGAGCAACGATATTGGCGTCAAACGCCTCGATTGCCTGCAATTTCAACTTCAAATCGCCGAGATGTGAACATTCATCAATTGCTTCCACATGAACATAAACCAGATCGTATTTTTCTATAGCATCCAATGCTGCGGCAACTTTACCGCTGTAATTGGTGTCCAGAAATCCGGTTGCACCGGGGACTTCAATGACCTCCATCCCTGAACATTTACCCAGACCTTTGATAACATCCACTGCGCTGATGACTGCACCGGAGCGTCCGGCATAACGTTCAGAAAACATTTGCATGGCGGGACGGTATCCGGGACTCCACGGCCAAATCCAGTTTGCCGGTGATTCTTTCGTCGCATTCAGCGGGTGTGCTGCCAGAAATTTGGCAGTTTTAGCAGACAGTTCTTCCAGAAATTTCACCGTATACGCCGCTTCCGGAGAATCATCAAGCGGTTTCAATTTTAATTCAGCCACTGGAATATCCTGTGATGAGTCCGGTTTCTGATAATCAATCTGATCGGAAAATTGTTTGCCGTGAAGAACCAGTAAATTCCGGTAACTTACGCCATGATGAAATGTTACTTCCGGAGAATCAAATTCTTCTTTCAAAGCTGCCATCAGAATTGCCGAATCCGCATCAGAAAGATGTCCTGCGGAATAGTCACGCAACACATTATCAGATGAAACATAAACCAGATTGCAACGCCATGCCACATCATCGGGAGCCAGTTGAATGTTCTGACTGGCTGCTTCGATCGGACCGCGCCCCGGATAGTTCAATTCCGGTTGAAATCCCAGTACCGACATATTGGCAACATCGGAACTGGTCGGCAATCCCGGCGGGAGAGTACGGAATGTACCATTCACGCCTTGAGCTGCAATAGAATCCATCGCCGGAGTGTGTGCGTACTCCAGCGGGGTAAGTCCGTTTAATTCCGGCAGCGGTTCATCTGCCATGCCGTCCGGGAGGAAAATAATTGCTTTCTGATAGTTTTTCATTTTTCATATATCCAGTAATTTGGTTATTTCATCGGCAGATCTGCCTTCGATCCGGATAACTTTATCCCGGCTGCATTCTCCGCTTTTTAAGGAGAGCGCAGTTTTGGGAAGCGTAAGTTTACCGGCAAGAAATTTCAATAAAGCCGCATTCGCTTTGCCGTCAACCGGCGGAGCCTGCAAATCCAGTTTCAAAGCATCTCCGAATGTTCCATTGACCGCACTGCGTTTTGCTCCGGGGTGGACTCTGAGTTTAAGCAGTACCGCTCCGGATGCTTCAATGCGCAGGAAATCAGGCATTTGCATCATCTTGAGTGCCGATTTTCAATTCAATATCAGCAGTTGGATTATCAACATTGGCAATCTGTACTGCATCATTGGTTGGAGTTTCAGAGTTGCATTCCGGTTCCGGAGAAGACGGAGGCGGGGTCATACCAAGCAGCTCTTTGACTTCTGCGACAGAAAGCGTTTCTTTTTCCAACAATGCTTCAGCGAGTTTTTCCAATTGATCCTTATGAGTCGTCAGGCAGGTTTTTGCTTCTTCATAAGCAGCATCAATAAGCGCACGCACCTCAAGGTCGATCTCTCTGGCGGTTTCATTGGACATGCTTTCCGGCGGAGGTCCATCAATGCGCATGTGGAGATGATTGGTGTAATCACCTAGTTTGACCGGACCGAGTTTGGTCATGCCGAATATGCAGACCATTCTTCTGGCAATACCGGTAAGCTGTTGGATATCGGCAACCGCCCCGGTGGTTATGTCGCCAAAAATAATCTCTTCCGCAGCTCTGCCGCCGAGCGACATCGCCATGGTAGCCTGCAATTCCAATTTGCTCTTGGTGTAAGTATCTTCTTCCGGCATCAGGAACGTTGCACCGAGCGATTGTCCACGCGGAATGATCGTGACTTTGTGTACCGGTGTGCAGTATTCATTGTGCAGCGCGATCAAAGTATGTCCGGCTTCGTGGTATGCTGTAAGCCTGCGCTCCCGGTCACTCATCCGGCGGCTGCGTCTTTCCGCACCGTAGCTGACTTTATCTCTGGCATCTTCCAATTCGGTTTGAGAGATCTCTTCTTTGTTTCTGCGGGCGGCGAGCAATGCCGCTTCATTGCAGAGGTTGGCAAGTTCCGCTCCGCTGAATCCTGGAGTTGTTTTGGCAATGACGTCCAAATCGACATTGGCATCGACCTTGATTTTTTTGACATGGACATCCAGGATTTGCCGTCTGCCGCGGATATCCGGCAGATCCATGACCACCTGACGGTCAAAGCGGCCGGGGCGGAGCAATGCCGGATCCAACACATCCGGACGGTTGGTAGCCGCCAGAACGATTACTCCATTGCGGCTCTCCAGACCATCCATCTCCACCAGCATGGCATTCAACGTTTGTTCACGCTCGTCGTGTCCGCCACCCCATCCGGAGAAACGGGATCTGCCGACTGCATCGATTTCATCAATAAAAATCAAACAGGGCATATTTTTACGGGCTTGATCGAACATGTCGCGTACCCGGCTGGCACCGACACCGACAAACATTTCCACAAAATCAGATCCGCTGATTGAAAAAAACGGAACTCCGGCTTCACAGGCAACTGCTTTGGCCATTAATGTTTTACCGGTACCGGGATCTCCTACAAGCAGACACCCTTTGGGAATTTTGCCTCCCAACAGCTGGAAACGCAACGGATCTTTGAGAAATTCCACAATTTCTCCGATCTCCTCTTTGGCTTCATCTGCACCGGCGACATCGCTGAAGTGAACATTGAGTTCGTCGGGGGGAATCATCCGGGCTTTGCTTTTGCCGAATTCCATTGCTCCGCCACCGTTCATTTTCATCTGCCGCATGGAGACAAAATAGATGATGCCGATGATCAACAAAACCGGCAGAATGCTGGCAAAAAAGAAGTTCCAAAAGCCGGAGTTGTCATTTTCAACGGTCAGAGATGCTCCGGAATTACGCATAAGCGTGTCCAGCTCATCAGACATGACGATCCGGGTGGAATAGTTTATATGGGCAGATGATTTATCATTGCCGGTTTTGGCAGATGTTTTCATTTCACCTTCGATTTGAAATACATCGTTACTGTCCTGAAGCAGTTTCATCGTCAGGATCGTTTTGTCCCGGAGTTTTGATTCAAACGCACTCTGGGTCAGCACTTCCGGTTGATCGGATGATCTGAACATCAGCATCACGCCGAGCAGGATCATTATTATCAGCCACACGATCCCGGCTTTTGAACTCCGGGGCGGCATTTTCCTGGCGGTATTTTTCACCGGTTCATTTTTTTTACCGGTTCCCTTGGGTGATTTTTTTTCGGATTCGCTCATTATAGCCTCTGTAAAAATATGCGGCACCGTGATTTTTTACGGTACCGCAATTGCAAATTCAAAAAACTGACTTCAATTGAAAAGTACCTTGACTGCGAGAGCCAGCACTCCGACTCCCAGCAATGCTGCAATCGCAATGACCGCAATACTGACGACGGTATTTTTCTTTTTTTCGGTTTCCGCCATCGGGTTGAAATTACTCAATGTCTGGGTAGTTGCTGTATTCAATTCTGTATTGCCCAGATCAATGGTGTGGGTGAATTGACTGCTGCTGCTGCGATTGTCTCCGCTGTCAAACAGAACTTCAACGTTACCGAATGTGATCAGATCAGAGTCGCAAAGCAGACGTTCTGTCACCGGTTCATTGTTTACTCTGGTACCATTAGTGCTGTCATTGTCTCTGAGGATATAGCAAATTTCACCGTCCTGATCAGTACGGATGATATCTGCATGATGTCCGGACACACTGCCGTCGACCAGACGGATATCGGCAGTTTCACGTCTGCCGATGCTCATCGTTTCACGATCAATCTCAAAACTCTGTCCGCGGAGTTTTTCATAGAGAACCGTTAATTTCGGATTTTTAGCCATAATTTTACACCGGAGGTTGTTCCCGCAAACGGGAGTTTTTTATAATGTATTATACATAGGGGCAATATAACACCGGAATCAGATAATTGCAATCCCTGAAAGAGATTTTTTATTCAAAATATTCGTTGTTGTTTCACAAAAAACAGTAAAATCCTGTTTGGACAGTTGAAAAAATATGTTTCAGATACTATTTTAAGCCCTGTGATTAAGAATGATATTAAAAAATTGAGGAGAATACAGATGTCGTGTGCCGAAAAAAAACTCAAAGTAAAGCCGTTTGTTGCGGAACATACCTCCGTTCCGGTATCGGTGATTTTATGTTTGAGTGGTGTCGGCAGCAATGCCGAGGTGCTTTTGAAGCGGGGCGCGGCGGGAAACGCCGGATTCAAAATCGCAGTATTGTTTACCGATCAGCCCGAAAAAAGTTCCGCATTCAAGCTGGGAGAACGTTTCAACGTGCCGGTCGAGGCGTTGGATATAGATAAATTTTACGCTGAACACGGGGAAACAGATGCCAAACTTTCTTCTCCGCGCAGATTTGAATTGCGGGAATTGTGGAGTCAGAAAGTCTGGGAGCTTTTGCAGCCTTATCAGGCATCATTTGCCGTTTTTGCCGGTTTTGTGCCGCTTAATTCCCTGCCGGATAAGCTGCCGTGTTTGAATGTTCATCCCGGAGATCTTACCGTGGCAAATCCGGACGGTTCACGCCGGTATGCCGGATTACATATAAAACCGGTGGAAACAGCTATTCTTGACGGCAACAGTTCCCTGCGCAGCAGTGTGATAATGGTTCAATCTCCCGGTGCGGACGGCAAATTTGAGATCGACGGCGGAGAAATTCTGGGGATATCTGCTCCGGTTCCGGTGGAGTTGATGGGGGCAGGTATTGAAGATTTGCGCTCAGAGTTCTCAGCCCGTACCAAACCTCCGTATCAGGATCGGTTGCGTGAGATCGCCCGGAAAAATGTTGAAAATTTGAAAATTCACGGCGATCATGTCGTGCTGCCGCTGGTTACTGAAGCTTTTGCCAGGGGCAGATTGGGAAACGATGAGAAGGGGAATTTGTGCTTCAAAACTGAAAAATCCGGCTGGGTTCCGGCACGGACAGTTGAATTCAATGCTGATGGCAGTGAAAAAGTAATAAGAAAGGCAAAGTTAAGAAACAACTTTATTGTCCGAACTTTCAAATATCTGTATCTGCGGATGGTACGGGGTTCCGGTTCTCCTGAATATATTGCCCGCGGTTGGGCTTTGGGAATGTTTGTCGGTTGCGTGGTTCCGGTTTTCTGTCAGCTGATCGTGGCAATACCGCTTTCATTTCCGTTACGCGGCTCAAAAATAGGAGCGGCATTGGGAACTTTTATCACTACACCGCCGACCGCAATATTTATTTATCCGGTCTTGATTTGGGTCGGCAACAAAGTCATCGGAGGCAATTTATCTGCAGATGCGGCATCCGGGCTGCTGAAAGTGTTTACGGATGATACACTTTCTTTCTGGGCTAAATGGAATGCGTTCCTTGATATGGGCGGTGAATTGCTCGGAGCATTTTTTGCCGGGGGATTGTTGTGGGCGGCAATAATGACTCCTCTGACTTATTTCGGAGTGAAATATCTGGTTATCCGTTACCGCAAAATTCGCGAAAAAATCCGGCTTGCCCGGGAAGGAAAACTTATATGAATGACCGCGAAGCCTGTATCGCAGTAAATATGATTTCCGGTCTCGGCTATGTCAAATATATGGCATTGCGGGAAAGATTTTCCACGGCGGATGAATTGCGGGCAGCATCCCGGTCTGAACTTATGGAAGTCGAAGGCGTCGGCAAAACTCTTGCTGAACGGATCGTGAATTTTGACTGGGATGCTGAATTGACCCGGGAATTGGCGATAGCAGAACGTGGCGGTGTTCAGATTTTGACAATCGCTGACGAAAATTATCCGGCTGCGTTGCGGGAGCTTTATGATCCTCCGCTGGTATTGTATATCCGTGGACGTCTGCCGGAAAATCCGGAACGTACGGTGGCGATCGTCGGCAGTCGCCGGATCAGCGCATACGGCGAAACGATGAGTGAGATCATCAGTGAAGAAGCTGTGCAGTGCGGTTTTACCATTATTTCCGGATTGGCAAACGGCGTGGACACCATTGCTCACCGGACGGCGGTAAAAATGGCAGGCAGGACGATCGGAGTTCTCGGTGGCGGTTTGATGCATTTTCATCCCAAAGATAACTTGTCCCTGGCGCGGGAGATGGTTCGCGGCGGCGGTGCGGTTATCAGTGAATTTCCATTGGATTTTCCGGTTTCACGGATTAATTTTCCCCGGCGCAACCGGATCGTGGCAGCATTGGCGAGGGCAACATTGGTGATTGAAGCCGGCGTGGACAGCGGAGCGTTGATAACCGCCCGTTTAGCTGCCGATTTGGGCAGGGATGTGTTCGCACTGCCCGGCAGGGTGGATAATCCGCAGGCACTCGGATGCCATAAACTCATTAAAGACGGAGCATATTTAATGGAAAGCTTCGATGATGTAATGGTCGCGATGAATATGGCATTGAGTGGACATCATACTCCGGTCGTTCAAGGCGGTGACGCCACCGAAGGGCTTGATAATGATTGTTTGAAAATCTACCATTTGCTTGAAAATGGCGACGCCGATCTGGAAGATATCCACATGGCACTCGGTATGGATGTCGGCATGATTCTGGCAGCTTTGATGAAAATGGAACTGCGAATGCTTGTCGAACGTGATGCCCGTCAGTATTACCATCTGCTCAGTAAACGTACCGGATTGAGTACGGACGCTGTTTCCGGCGATGATGATCTGCTTTGAATTATCAACGTAGTTTCAGTGTGGCAAGAGCCATCAGGGCAAAAATTCCGGAAAGTATCCAGAAACGCACCACGATTTGAGTTTCGGTCCAGCCTTTTCGTTCAAAGTGGTGATGGATCGGAGAGCAGAGGAAAATTCTTTTACCGGTAAGTTTGAATGATGCCACCTGCATCATGACCGATACGATCTCCATTACAAACACGCCTCCGATCAGAGCCAGCAGCAGCTCCTGACGGGTCAGTACTGCAAGCATACCGACCGCACCTCCCAATGCAAGACTGCCGGTATCTCCCATGAACATCGCTGCCGGATGACAGTTGTGCCAGAGAAATCCGATGCATGCTCCGCCCAGAGCGGCGGCAAACACCACTGCTTCTTCAATACCGTTGATATATGGTAAATTGAGGTAAGTCGCAAAAATTTTGTGTCCCATCAAGTAAGCTAATACAGCGTATGCAAGTGTGCAGAAAATGGTGCATCCGGTAGCAAGTCCGTCTTTGCCGTCGGTCAGGTTGACCGCATTTGCAGAACCGACAATGATTATCGCCACTGAAAATACCGGGATCCACCATGCTCCGATAAAAAATGGGGATTTGAAAAATGGGATGTAGAATCCGCGCATCAATTCGTGTGTGGCAGGAACCTTCCAGAACGTATAAAATACCGCAGATGCAATGATAAAAAGTCCCAACAGTTTAAGTTTACCCGGCAAGCCGTCCCGTCTCTGGCAGAAAACTTTAAGATAATCATCCAGAAAACCGATAAAAGCGAAACCGGCAGTTCCTCCGATCAGCACCCAGATGATCCAGTTATTCAACCGTCCCCAAAGCAGTGAAGCAAGCAAAACTGCTCCGATCAGCAAAATACCTCCCATGCAGGGTGTGCTGTTTTTTCTTTTGTCAAGCAATTCATCCGGGATCAGACCATCATATCTGGCTGCGGCGCGGATGTTAAAATTACGGAGCATTCCGGCAAAAGCAGCTCCGAAACATACTACGATCAGAAAAGCGGTACCGGCGGCGCATCCGGCTCTGAATGTAACATAGTCAAATAAACGCAGCGGTCCGAAAAATTCACTGTAAGATGAAAGAAAATTGAACATTTATACCCTCGTGATATTATTGATTTCAGTCATGCGTCTATTATATTGCCGTCCGAGATGAAATGCAAGCTGTAAAAATTTTTTTTAAGGTTTTTTTACGCAAAAAAGGCGGGAGTACATATTTTTGTTATAAAAAAATAAGCTCTGTACTAAAAGTGTACTGATAAAAAGATAAAATACGCCACCTGGGGCTGCCCGGACGCGGTCCATCCGGCTCCGCCAAGGCTGCGCCGGGACAACTTTTTATTTGTCCGCGATGACGGCGGGTCGCCGCTAAAGCGGCGAAAGCAGTCATGTCAGTGAAATCCGGCACCTCCAGCCGGAAACGAAGTCACACAATTATTTGCGTAACAGATTGACGTTTAAGACAGTATCATGCCGCCGCAGAAAAATCAGTCTGTGTTTAGTACACAGTCAAAAGAAATAAAATTAAGTGTAAATTTATGTTTTTATTTGAAATTAAATGCAAACGTGATATATTATACCTCGGAGTAAAAATTACTTTAGCGTACTGAGGAGTAATTGTGAAGCCCGTCCGCCGGAAAAGAGGAGTTCCGGCGGACGGGCGGCGGGGAATTTTATGCCATTTTTCAATCCTGTTGTTTGTAATTTTTTTTCTGAGGCGGTATATTAACCGCTGATGGTGTATTCAAATATAATACACTAAATAAAAATCGGGATAATAATAATTTGCAAACCCAATGATTTTTTGAGGGAACTTATGAACAACGAAGTGCAATTCCGTGAATTCGGTCCTGTTCCGTGGTGGGCATGGTCGGGAAAAATGGACAAAACCGAAATGCTCCGGCAAATGGAAGTATTCCGCAGCCGCGGCATTGATGAGTTCTTTATATATGCTGTCTGGGGGTTGGAGTATCCGCGTTTTCTTGAAGATTCCTGGTTTGAATATGTCCATTGGACAGTTCAGGAAGCCAAAAAAATGAATATGAAAGTATGGATCTATGATGACCTCAACTGGCCCAGCGGTGCCGCTGCCGGATTCATGCTCAAGGATCATCCTGAATACCGTTCCCGTTCCATCCAGTGCCGTAAAATGGATACTCCTGCCGGAGATTATTTTTTCTATCATGACGGTTGTGAGCCATTGGCGGTATTTGTGCGTAAAGTCGGTGACAAAGGTGCGTACCAACGCATTGAATTGACTGACAATGTCTGGAAAAATGAGTTGGGATATGATGTGGAATTGCTTTATTTTGATATCCGCTTTTACAACTATCCGCTGATCACCGCCAGTACCACCATCAATACTTGGAATCAACGTGGCTACTGCGATCTGCTCAATGCCGATGCCGTGAAAAGCTGGATGGGGTACATCCATGAAAAATACTACGAACTGCTGAAAGATGAGTGCGGCAAGACTTTGAAGGGATTTTTCTTTGATGAGCCGTTTCTGATGCATTATCATTATGTTCCGGACAGCCAGTATTTGCCGTGGACAGAGGGATTTTTTGAGGCTTTTTCCGAACGTTACGGCTACGATATGGTCGAACATCTGCCGGAATTGATGTACGAAATGGATAATGCCGAACAGGTGCGGTGTGATTACTGGAATCTTATCACTGAATTTGCCACCAACGGACTTTCCAAAACGCTTTCGGATTGGTGCGCGGAAAGAAATTTGTTATCCACCGGGCACTGTGTCGGTGAGGAAATCACCAATCAGCGGTTCCGGCTGCTTTTTAACGGTGATATTCACAAACTGCTCAAATATCAGCAGATACCCGGTATGGATATGCTCAGCACCAATACGCCGTGGGAACTGGACCGTACTGCCCACTGGTACGGTAAAGCACCCGGCACGGAACGGGTTTTCATTCTGACCGCCAAACAGGCATGTTCCACTGCGAGGTATGCCAATGCTCCCCGGATGATGGCAGAGGCAATGGGCGTTTGCACTCCGGATATTACGCTTGCTGATGAAAAACGTATTTATGACTGGCTCTCCGGAACGGGAGTAAGTTTGTTCAATGAAAACTGTTTCAGTTATACTTCTGCCGGATTCCGTATCATGTCTCCCGGCAATAAAATGGCAGCTCAGCCATGGATGAAGCATTACCACTACTTCTCGGATTATATCCGTTTCATGTCCCGATTTGCTGCCTCGGCACCGCTGGCGGCAGAGGTGACGGTGCTTATCCCGGAAGAGACCATCCGTTCCGGTACGCCGGCATCATTTACCGCAGAGATCCAGCCGGAGTGTATCGTAAAAGAACCGATGCTGGCGACTATTGATACGCTGACCCGCAGCCATATTGAGTTTGAAATGATGTTTGAGGATATCCTCTGTGAATCGGTCATTGCTGATGGCAAAATAACTTACGGAGATGCGGCATTCAAGGTGCTGGTCATCCCGCAGGGAACTATTCTGCAGCCGGAATTGACCGAAAGAATCACGGCATTTGTCCAATGCGGTGGTACGGTGATCGCGGTTGGAGCAAGGACCCGTTCTCATGCCGGAGGAAAACTGTCCGCAGCTGAAGCTGCGGTGTTTGCATCGATACCGTGTATTGCTCCGGAAAATGTGACAAAAGAACTGCCGGAATTGATCGCGCAGAAAATTCGGCTGCCGTACAAACTTACCGGAGAAAATACCGGTGATATTTTTGCGGCGTTGCGCGGAAACAGGCTGGAACTTTCCAATCAAGGCAAACTGCCGGTTACTTTTACGGTGGAAAGCTCTCTGCCCCGTCCGGTTTCTGTCATGCTGCCTGCTGCTGAAAAAGCGTATGCCGTCGATGATTTGCAATTCACTCTGGAACGCGGCGCATCCATTATGCTCACATTCGGCGATCAGGGCGAATGTGGAATGCCGGCGGAATTGCGTCCGTTGAATGCAAAAGATGTCATTGATATTGACGGGCCGTGGGATTATCAGCTTACTGGCGGTAACTCTGCCCGTCCCAAAGTTGAACTCGGACTTGCCCCCGGTGAAGCGGAGAAAAATGATGTGAATGCCGTCAAATGCTGGATACCGGTCAGCCGGGATGGCAGACACGGGTTGGGATTTGCCCCGGAAGAGTCCGCATATTACTGGCTGCGCGGCGAATTTATAGCGGAATACATCCCGGATGATCTGGGCATGGTGCTGGATGATGATGGAGTGGAAGTTTTCCGGATCAACGGTCAGCAGGTCGATGAATACACTCGTTTCACCCTTTGGGATTGGAGCAACCGCCGTTATGATATTGCCAAACTGGTCAAGCCCGGAGTGAACAGATTTGAAATACGGGTCAAGACAGCTTACTGGTCATCTCCTGCCTGTGCCGCATGTCTCGGTGATGCGATTTGTCCGCTGGCTTTGCATGGAACTTTTGCAACTGAAATTTCCGGTAAAGAGACCAGGCTGGTCAAACTTCCGGAAAAATTGCAGACCGGGGATGTGAAACGGCAGGGATTCACCCACTATACCGGTTCGTTTGTCTACCGCACCACGTTTACAGCCCCGGCAAGCGGTGATGTGCGTATTCATCTGCCGGAATTCTCTGCCGGTTCTGCGGAAGTGCGGCTCAATGGAAAAACTCTCGGTGTAAAACTGTGGAAACCTTACGTTTTTGATACCGTCGGCGCATTGCAGGAGGGTGAAAACGTTTTGGAAGTGGAATTGACCGGACGCATGGGCGGGTTGATTTCACGCTCTTACGGCAATCTCCGGATACCGTATTCTCCGTTGGGGCTGTTGGGAAGAATCCGGCTGCTCTGCGATTGACAACTTGAAAAATAAAAAAAATCTGTTGCGAACCTGAAGTCTTCTTCTGTTTGCAACAGATTTTTTTGTCAATGGGAGAAATTATTTTTTAACTTTATTTCCGGAGAGACATTTCGTGGTCATCGCTTCCACTATCGCTTCGCGGTTCTGTTCGCGTTTCTGCAATTCTTTTTCCATTTTGAGCAAACGCGCCCGGTTGGTATCCAAATCCCGGCGGCTGTTCTGCAGACGCTGGTCAAAATCACGTTGGAGTTTCTGTTTTAATTCAGCTTTTATACTCGCTTTTTCACTATCGCTCTTTGCATTTTGATATTTGATCACAAGCTTATCCAGCTCTTGGCGGCGCGCTTGTTCCTGTATGTAGAGAGCTTCGACTTTTTCCTGCATGATCTTCCGGAATTCTTCCGGATTCTGCCGCTGTATTTTTAACAATGCCTGCTGTTCTTTTTGATCAAGCCGCGAAAAAGCACGCCACAGACCGGCACCATTCCGGAATTTTTCCGGAGGACGGTTGCGCCGGGGCGGTACGGATTTCTGCAGAACTGTTTTTTCCGGTTTGATAGGAGCCGGCTGGATTTTCTGAACAGTTTTAGGAAGCGGTGCAGGTTGTACTGGAGGAGTTTTCGGTACCGGTGCAGGCAATGTTGCGGCAGGAACGGGAGTTTTTTTGATGTTTTTTTCAACCGGAGAATCAGCAGGTTTCTCCGATTGAGTATTGCTTTCATTCTGCCCGCAAACACACCCTGCTAAAAGCAGGCATATTGAAAACATCAATGTATTAAAACATTTCATTATGACATCTCTTTATTTTTACATAAACAACACATCTTCCGGCAAATCAACTTCTGCAAGCGCAAGCGATGTATTGTAGTTACTTTGTTCAAGTGATGTCATGTCTGCCAACGCCAGCATGTCCGCACCCTGACTGATGCTTTTAGTGGTGTTTGGTGTTTTTGAGGGCATATTCGTCCAGAATGAGACTCCGGCAACCGCAATTACTGCCGCTGCCGCCGCTGACGGAATATAAATACGCAGCTGCCGGCGGCGGGCGCGGAATCTTTTGGCTCGCAATGCTGCGACCGCCAGAATCCTCTGATCCAGCGCAGAAGATATTTCCAAATTTTCATTTGGAGCAAAGAGACGCAAGAACTTTTTCACTTCAATAATCCTCCTGTATCAATCTCTGTCAAAAAAAGTCTCAATTTTTTCAGAGCATATCTCATTCTGCTTAAAACAGTTCCCAGAGAACACTCTTGAATATCCGCAATTTCCCTGAATGAGAGTTCCTGTTCCTCTCTCAGCAGAAAAACCTCTTTTTGTTCCGGACTCAATGTTTCCAATGCCCGGTTTATCATCACTCTTATATCCCGGTTGCCGACATCCTTTTCCGGAGAAAATTCCGTAACAGCCTCATCCTGCACGTTTTCCGCATCCTTATCAGCCAGCAGCGCCGGTTTGTTTTTCCGCAAACGGTCAATAAAAATATTTCTCGCTATCCGGAACAGCCATGCACTGAATTTGCCGTCATCACGGTATTTGGAGGCTTTTTCGATTACCCGCAGCCATGTCTCCTCAAACACTTCATCGACTTCATGAGGATTGTTGATCCCCATGTTGTTCAGGTAGCTGAACAGCAAATTCCGATACCGGTAATACAACAGTTCAAAAGACTTTTCATCACCATTGCAAAACGCTTTGAGCAATTCCGCATCTCCGGGTAAATTATCCCCGGCAGCATCTGTTCGCGTTTCCGCAGCAGTGTTAAATTTTTTCTTTCTTTCAAACATATAACGGCAAAGGTGTTGATTTTATTTTAGCAAATTTCAAAATTTTTTTTAATGACCGAATTCAGGTATTCCCAAAATATCAAATCGTTTTTCAGCAATCCTTCCGGTGGTTCCGGCGTGATTTGCCGCCAGCAAAAAGATTGATTTTCCAGCGGATGTGGTTCACTGTTGTTTTTTATTTTGCAGTTGATGAAATTCAACGTCAATTCCGGTCGCTTCAAAACATACCATATCTCCCCGGGAATGATCTCCAGTGCCAGTTCTTCGCGCAATTCTCTGATCGCAGCCTGCGCCACGGTTTCCCCCGGTTCCAGTTTGCCGCCGGGAAATTCCCATCCGGCAGGCGGTTTATCAACCGGACGGGATGCCAGTAAAACTTTATCCCCGGCAATGATTACAGCCGCTGCCACATGAATCATCAGCACAACTCCAGTAAAAAATATGCCAAAAAAGTGATGAGCGCATCTGCCGCAGTTTGGATGTAATTGATCCCGAAAAACAAGATCACGACCATGATAAAAAATATTCCGTTTACCAATTCAGATGAAACCTGCGGTTTCCGGAACTCCGTCAAAACATTCCAGCCGTCAAAACCCGGCACTGGAAAGAGATTGATCACGAACAGCACCAGATTGATTGACGCTCCGAAAAAAAGGATTCCCTGAGCAAATTCTTCATTCGAAGCGATTTTGCACACCAGCACCAGCAAAACAAGAAAAATTGCTGAAAGTATCAAATTGGCGGCAACACCGGCAAAATCTACTGCCAGACGGGCTTTGCGGGAACGTAAATTGGCACGATTGACCGGCACTTGCCCCCAGGCGATACCGATAAGGCAGAAAGTTATAAGAGACCATAACCCCATTTGCTTAAATGGATTCAAGGTCAGATGTCCATGGTCTGCCGCTGTCGGATCACCGTTTTTAAGCGCGATGTATGCATGCATGAATTCGTGCACACACACTGACAGTACCACGATCAGTAATATTGCGGAAAAAGTTCTCGGGTCTTGAAACAGCAGTTTGATAAACAATTTTCAGCTCCTTCGGTTACTTCAAAAGCATGCAATCGCCGTAACTGTAGAAACGGAAACCGGATGCTTTGGCTTTTTCATATGCCGCCAGAACCTTTTCCCGGTCGGCAAAACAGCTTACCAGCATCAGCAGAGTGCTGCATGGCAGGTGAAAATTGGTCAGCAGCATATCTTCGCCTTTAGGTTTGCGGGGCGGATACAGAAAAATATTGGTACGTCCGCGCTGCGGTATCAGAATACCGTTTTCATCACAGCAGCTTTCCAAAACTCTGACCGAGGTAGTACCGATGGCAAGAATTTTTTTTCCGTTCCGCCGGGCATTATTTGCCAAATCGGCAGTCTCTTGAGGCAATTCAAAATCTTCATAATGCATCTGATGCGTCTCTGCGAACTCACTGCTGACCGGTTTGAATGTTCCGGCTCCAACGTGCAGTGTCAATTCACAGACTCCGACTCCTTTTGCCCGGGCTGCCGCCAGTATTTCCGGCGTAAAATGCAACCCGGCGGTCGGTGCAGCAACTGCTCCGGGGATGGAGGCGTATACTGTCTGGTAACGGTCGGCATCTTCCGGTTCATCTTCACGGCGCAAATACGGGGGCAGCGGGATGTGACCGTAACGCTCCTCAAGCAAGGTGGTATCGGAGGTGGAAAAACGGATTTTGAATGTATCATCAGCATTACGTTCAACAACCGTGAATTTGTCTCCCCAGCCATTGATTTTGTTGTCCGATGTGAGCAAAACTGCTTCTACGCCGGATTTTGCCCGCTTACCGGGTTTTAGCATTACATTCCATACTGCCGGATCACCTTCGGCAGGTTCAAGCAGCAGCAATTCAAATTTTGCACCATCTTCCCTGCCGTCTTTTTTGGCGAACATTCTGCCGCGCAAAACTTTGGTATTGTTGCAGATAAGCACATCCCCGGGGGCAAGGTAATCCAATATATCTTTGAAAGGATGTATTTCCGCTTCCCCGGTAATGCGGTCAACGACCATCATTTTGGAGCCGTCCCGTTTTTCCGCCGGATAGCGGGCGATCAATTCATCGGGGAGGATATAATCAAAAAGTTTTGTTTCCAGCATAATGAATCATTATTCCTCTCCGCGCATTTGTTTACGCGCTTTACGGAGTCTTTCCAATTCATAAGGTGAAAGACTGTTGATCCCGGATGTGGAAAGTTTGTCCAGTAATGCATCCAGCTCCTTTTGAGTGACTCGACCGCTATTATTTCCGCTGCTGCTGCCGGATGCAGACGGCGGCGGCGGGAACGAAATTTTTTTGTAACTGAACAATTTTTGCAACGGATCCCACGGCAAACGATTACCGAAAAGTATCCGCATAAAAACATAACCTGCCAGAAAACCTCCCAGATGAGCAAGATGTGCAACTGTTCCACCGGGGGTAAACACAAAAAACAGCAGATCCAATACGGTGTAACATATTACCAGTGTAGTCGTTTTTAAAGGGTTGAACGGCATGAATATCATGGTGAAACGGCGGTTTGGTTCCAAAGTCGCCGCGGCGGCCATGACTGCACAAACTGCACCGGATGCTCCAACTAAAGACGCTTGAGTGTGAGTTATTTCCGCAAATGCCCAGAAGAGCAAATTGCCAGTTATTACCCCGGTAAGGTACAAGGCAGTGAATTTTTTTCCGCTTATGTGCGGAGTGACCAGAGTGCCGAATAAATACAATCCCCACATATTGAAAAAGATATGTCCAAATCCGTGATGCAGGAATCCTGCAGTGACAAGTTGAAACAGCGTGATGAGATGAAATCCGTTACCGGTCTGCAGTGCCAAATCCGGATTACGCATGAAGATAAATGCCATCACATTTATTGCAATTATTGCTATCAATGCACTTTTGCCATTTCCCGGTTCCCGGTTGGCAGAACGCATATAATCGCGGTCATATATTCCCATTGTAAAAAATCCTTAAATCAATTCACCGAAAAGTGAAACACTTCCGGCACGGGTTACTTTAACTTTCCGGATATCACCGGGTTTTACCGTGGTATCCGGTTCAAAATGAACAACAAAATTGGTTCCGGTGCGACCTGTCCAGCGGGCACTGTTCCGGGCGCTGACACCTTCGCAGAGGATCTCCTGTTCTGAACCGACCAATCCGGCAATGCGTTTGCCGATGCGACGCTCCAGATCATCCAGCAGAATATTGTTGCGGCGCAGTTTTTCCTCCTCAGACACGGTATTGGCCAGTAATGCGGATTTAGCTCCCGGGCGGGGTGAATATTTGAAAATGAAAGCCTGTTCGAAACCGACCTCTTCCATCAATTCTCTGGTCAGCAGGAAATCACTTTCCTCTTCGCCGGGAAATCCGACAATGACATCTGTGGAAAAAGTCAGATCCGGAATCGCTTCACGCAACTGAGCAACTTTTTCCCGGTAACTGTCTGCAGTATATTGGCGGTTCATCGCTTTGAGAATGCGGTCTGAACCTGACTGCAATGGCAAATGGATATTGTGACAGACTTTGCTGCATTTTGCCAATGCCGCGATCAGGCGGTCATTGAAATAACTTACATAAGGTGAGGTATAACGGATCCTTTCCAGTCCCGGCAGTTCGTTGAGAGCTTCCAACAGTTCTGCAAAAGGAGAATAGCCGGAAGCAGGAGGCCGAATGTCTCCGTTAAGTCCGTATGCCGCTACATTCTGCCCCAACAGTAAAAGTTCTTTTACTCCGGAATCCACCAGCATTTTTGCCTCATCCATGATCGAATCCAGAGACCGGGACATCTCTCTGCCGCGCACATACGGGACAATACAATAACTGCAGAAGCGGTTGCAGCCTCTGGTGATGGCGATTTGAGCCGACCAGGAATTGCTGCCGTGCGCTCCGAGCATGTCAATTTCCTCCGGAGCTTCAATCGTATTGGAAAAACGTTTTCTTTCTGCGGCGATTTTTTCCACGGCATCCACCGCCTGATGTATCTGACCGGTTCCGAGGACAAAATCCAGATGCGGCAGCTCTGCCAGCAGTTGTTCTCCCAGCCGCTGAGCCATGCATCCCATGACTCCGATGATCAGCTCCGGACGGCGCAGTTTGAGTTTTTTCATGTAGCCGATTTTGCCTTTGGCTTTGCGTTCGGCTGCATCACGGACACTGCAGGTGTTGAACAGCAGTACATCAGCTGAATTTTCATTATCGGTCAGGGTATGACCGGAGGCCGTAAACAATGCGCCCACAGCTTCCGAGTCGCGTTCATTCATCTGACAACCGTAAGTTTTGATGTATATTTTCATGATTCCAACATTACCAGATTATCGCGGTGTACCGCTTCGGTTTCCACATTGCGTCCTAAAATTTCTGCGATTTCATCCGAATGTTTCCGGCATATTGACAGCAGTTGAATCGCATCAAAGTTGACCAACCCCCTGGCAATCGGGACATTGCCGGTAGTGACAATTTCCACAGTATCGCTGCGGCGAAAATTTCCGGCTACTGAAATTACCCCGGATGGCAACAGGCTTTTGCCTTTGGTCAGAGCCTGTACTGCTCCGTCATCGACGGTGAGAGTGCCGGATACTTTGCTGAAAAATCCGACCCAGCGTTTTTTTCCGGAAACCCGGTGGATCCGCGGCAGGAACAATGTTCCGGTATCTTCGGATGCCATGATCAATTCCATGATATTATCTTTTCTGCCGTCAGCGATCCAGAGATATGCTCCTGCTGCAGTTGCCAACTCCGCGGCGCGTAATTTGGATGCCATCCCGCCGATCGAGAAATTACTGTCATCGGTTCCGCCGGCAAGACTTCTGAGTTTATCATTCAGCTTGGTAACGACAGGAATGCGTTCACCGAGTGTTCCGTCCGGATTGCGGTCAAGCAATCCATCCACAGTGGTCAGAAGAATGGTCAGATCAGCACCGGTAACACTGGTAAGCATCCCGGCAAGGGTATCGTTGTCTCCGAATTTCAGCTCATCGACAGAAACGGAGTCGTTTTCATTGGCAATGGGCAGAATATTCTTTTCCCAGAGGGCGTTGATGCAATTCATCACATTCAGGTAACGGCTGCGGCTGCGCAGATCAGCTGCCGTCAGCAGCAATTGAGCTACCTGAAATCCATGTTTGGCGGCTTCTTCTGCATAAATAGACATCAGCCGGGTTTGTCCCAGAGCTGCAAGAGCCTGTTTTTTTGCCAATTCTGCCGGACGCCGTGTAACTCCGGCAAGTTCCATTCCCATGCCTACTGCTCCGGAAGAGACCAGCAATACTTTGTGACCGTTTTGCCGGAGTTTGGCAATTCCGGCAACCAGTTTGGCGATAGATTTTCTGTCAATAAGCAATCTGGTACCGGCTTTAACGATTATTTGTTTTGCCGCATTGACAGCCTGGCGGCGTAATTCGGTGTTTTCTGACATTTTTTTATTTTTCAGTTGTTTTTCTTAACATGAGACTATATTTCATCTGTATAATATATAGCCTGAAGTGGAGTTTTTTCAATCTGATGCAGGAGAAATGATAAAAAAAATGCGTTTTTTTTTACAACTCTATTTGAAAAATAAAAAAATGTCAATATAGTACCTTTTTGATAACTCGTTATAATCAATAGCAAAAGGAATGTATTATGGCTACTGTTTGTCCCTATTGCAACATGGAAGTGCGTGAGAGCGCGATTGAAGCTGAAGACGGTTGTTGTCCGGAATGTGGTGCTCAAATCACTGCAGCAAGTTCTTTTCTGGATGATCCGGACGCAGATTTTTTCGACTACGATGAAACCGATGATGTGTTCAGTGATCTTGATGATGAGGATGATGACGGCAACGACTTCTCCCGCCGGGATCTTGACGATGATGACATTTTCGGTGATGATGATCTGGACGGAGAATTTGATGACGATCTGGATGGAGAATTTGACGACAATGACCTGTTCGATGATGATGATTCATTTGACATGGAATTCGAAGAAGACGATGATGAGGAAGATGAATGATCATCTTTTTCCAAACAGGATTAATATACCTCCCGGGATGCGAATTTCCGGGAGGTTTTTTATGACGGCGGGTTGAGTTTATGCAAATCGGCAGAGATACGCATTTTCTGGATGTACTGCCACAAATGCGGATCCCGGTGAAGTTTTTTCAGCAGTGCCGTTGGAGATACACCGCATTTTTCCGCAGTCAGGCGGGGATCGCATTTTGAATCTGCGAATACATCCAGCAATTGGGCTGCGAAGAGAGGATAGCGGGGGGAATTCAATGAACACTCCATTGTTTCCGGCGGAACTGCCGGGGATATCCTGCATAAAAAAGCGATTTCCATACGCAGTTTTTGCAGGGCATTTTCCCGGTTGCGTATTTGACTGCATTCGGTACAATCCTGTGCCGATAAATTGAGTTCCGGCAATTCGATTTGAACTGCACTGGAGGTTTTGTTTCTTTTCTGTCCTCCCGGACCGGTTCCTTTGGTAAAAGATATTTTACAATATCTCAGAAGTTCCTGATCTCCGGAGGATAATAAAATATTCCGTGCAGGCAGCATTTTATTTTTTTCCATATAACTTGTATTTTCCGGTTTTTGCAAATATATTATTCTTTAAATGTTTTTTCAAGCCGTTCGGGGATAGAAAAATGAAAATATCTGTAAAACATCTGAGAGTATTCTCAATGCTGCTGTTGATTATGATCTCGCTGCTGTGTGTGGTGGTGATGTGGCGTGCATTTGAAGTTCCGGAAGACCGGTGGCAGGTGAAGTCAGAGACGGCAATGGTTCCGGAACAGAAAACGGCTACACCTTTGCAAATACAATTGCTGCCTTGGCGCAGTTACTTTGTTGTAGATAAGAATCGTCCTGTCCGGGGCGTAGCCATGGGGTATTTTTTACAGCAGAATGATATTCAAGGGGTCAGTATGGCATTGATGCATGCCAGCAATGATCGTAAAAGTGGCGTGAGTTTATCTCTGGTGGAACTGTCCGGTACATCAAGCGGGCTGGCAATGTATCTTGCCGGAGGCCCGGTCAAAAATAACGGGTTGACTGTCGGACTTTGGAACATGGCAGAATGCAACAATGGTGTACAGTTGGGATTGCTCAACCAAATTCAGGAAAATATTATTGCCGATTACAGTATGAAAGCGGAAAAACCCCGGGATGGCTTCGGTGTGCAGGCCGGGGTGGTGAATTATTCAGAAGGCAGAGGGGTGCAATTCGGGTTGTGGAATACCAATCCAAATGGATGGGTGAAGCATTTCCCGCTGATAAACATCTGTCTTTAATCATAAAAAAATAGATTGTTTGTGGCAAAAAAAGCATTTTTTTCAAAAAAAAAAGTCATTTATTGACTGTTGGAAGTTGCAATTCTGTTTGGGTGGACTATATTTTACAACGTCTTTTTTCGGGGATGAGCACCGGGAGGAGTTTCCGGGCTGTGAAAATTAGCATTTACGAAAGGTTAAAGAACAATGGGCGTCTGCCTCGCTGCTGCCGGAAACTTTGATTTGAGTGCCGGTATGATGAGAATGTTGTTGATCGGCATCGTGATCTATATGATCGTTATGTTGTTGATCGGATGGTTTTCCAGCCGCAAGGTTAATGAAATGAGCGACTTTTTAGTCGCGGGAAGGCGATTGCCGCTGTGGATGGCGACAGCTACTTTGCTGGCGACCTGGTTTGGAGCCGGTTCCAGTATGGGAGTGTCGGCAACGGTGTATGCTGACGGTATCGGCGGTGTACTTGCCGATCCGTTCGGGGCTGCCCTCAGTTTGATTTTTGCCGGTGTGTTCATTGTGGGCATGCTCCGCAAAAAAGGATGCATGACGGTCACAGATATAATTGAACGCCGTTATGGTAAAGGTGCCGGAATATATGCGTCATTATGGATGGTTCCGGTTTATGTCGGCTGGCTGGGAGCTCAGCTGCTGGGGTTGGGAACGATTCTCAATCTCTTGACCGGTATCTCTGTTCAGACCGGAACGCTTATCGGTGCGGCAGTGGTATTGCTTTACACATGTGCCGGAGGTATGTGGGCGGTTACACTTACAGATGTGGTTCAAGTTGGTATCATGATCGTCGGGTTGATCGTTTTGCTGCCCGGTACGATCGAGCTTGCCGGCGGCAGTCAGGCCGTTCTGCAGAGTCTGCGTCCGGAAGATACTCTGTTGCCGGTCGGTGCGGGTAATTTCAACGATTACGTATATTACATCGGCAGCTGGATCGTGATGGGACTGGGCTGTATGGTCGGACAGGATCTTGTTCAGCGCTCTTTGTCAAGCAAAAATGCCAATGTTGCGGTTGCCAGCAGTGTTATTTCCGGGTTTGTCTATGTGATAATCGGTTTTATTCCGGTTTCGATTGGTATTGCCGCCCGGATATTGCTGCCAAAGTATGGCATTACCGAGGATGTCATGGGCGGTGATTTGGAAAATCAGGTGCTGCCGCGCATTGCCATGCTGGTTTTGGGAAATTCTTATCCGCTGCTGCTGACGATCTTTATTGCGGCATTGACTGCGGCGATCATGAGTTCAGCTGACAGTTCACTGCTTGCCGGAGCATCTTTGCTGTGCAACAATGTGATTGCTCCGATGTTCCCGAAATTGCGTGCCAATGCGTTGCTTATCGGCACACGCGTCACGACTGTGCTGCTGACACTGGTGGCATTGGTGCTGGCGATTTGGGTAAAAAGTATTTACAGTTTGATGATCAACAGCTGGATCTCACAGTTGGTGATCGTATTTATTCCGGTAGTGGCGGCACTGTATGTTCCCAAAGCCGGACGGAACACCGCCTGGGCGACCATGATTGTGGGAACCGTGATTTGGCTGGGGTATACATTCATAGCCAGTTGCGGTACCGGTTTGCCGTTGACTGAATTGCTCAGTTGTGATGATTTTGACCGGGCAATAACCTGCGGGGCAGTTTATGGCTTCATCTCGGCACTGCTGACATTCGTCTGTTGTTATATCGGCGAAAGGATCGCCGGGGAAGATGATAAAACTGCATCCGGGGAAGCGGACGCGTGAAAAAGATTGTGCTGTCAGAAACCGGCGTGGAAACGTCGGTTTCTGTTTTGTATGATGCTTTGCAAAAGCCGGGAGCCGTGATTTTGGTACCTACAGAAACGGTATATGGTCTTGTCGCCAGAGCCGGTGATGAGGTTGCTTACCGGCGGATATATGCTCTCAAGCAGCGTCCTTTTGAAAAACGTTTGGGATGGTTTATCGGCGATTGGCGCAAGTTGTCTGGATTCGGAGTCGATATGTCCGGATTGCCGGAGCGTTTGGCAGAACAATTTTTCCCGGGAGCATTGACTATCATAGCTCCCCGTTATGATGGAGGTACTCAGGGTATCCGGGTCCCGGATCATCCTTTATTGAAGTCACTGTTGGATAAAATTGGCGAACCGCTGATCCAAACCAGTGCCAATGCCTCCGGACAGCGTGATCCATTGTCCTGCATCGAAGCAGTTTCCCAGCTGTCGGGGGAGGTGGATTGTGCGGTCGACGGTGGAGTATTACCGGCAGATGCCTGCGGTTCTACAGTGGTGGATGCCTGTGGTACGGTGTTGAAAATTCTGCGTCAGGGGGCGGTTGATTTGCATAACTGGCGTTGAGGTGGTATATTATTGCCGTAATGTTGAGCGTTAAATATCAGGGAGTAGTGAATTTTGAAAAAATTACTGTTGACATGGTTGTTGTCTGCGGCATTTATTCTTTTTGCGGCAGAGCCTGTTCGCGAAATGAATTCAATATTGGCATCGGTGAATGGTGATGCCGTTACTCTCATGGACGTATTGCCGCTTACAATGGCAAAGGAGTTTCAAATCAGCGCAGTTTATTCAGGAGAATTATTGAACCGGGAAATTCAGCAACTGCGCAAAAAAGCTGTAGATCGGCTGATCGATCATCGTTTGCTTCAGTTGGAATATCTCAAACAGAGTATTCGTATATCCAACCAGGATATCGAGCGTGAACTTGACCGGATTTCTGAATTAATGGGATGCCGTTCCAGGGAAGAGTGGATAGGAAAACTCCGTAAGGAAGGTACGACTTTGGAGCAAATGCGTCAGGATGTGGAAAAAAATATGATGGCACAGCTGATGATGCAGCGCAGGATCGTTATCAATGGTGAACCGACTCCGCTAGAGTTGTATGATTATTTCAAAAGTCACGAAAAAGAGTATGCCACATCCGAAAAGGTCGGGTTGTCCATGCTGAAAATAGGTTTAAATCATCCGGATATTCAGAAGACAGTTCAGGCTGTCTCTGCAAAATTGAATTTGCCGGATGCTGATTTTACGGCATTGGTACGGGAGTATTCTCCAGAATTCGGGAATGGTGATCTCGGAGAAATTGATCGCAGTTTGCTCCGGCCTGAGTTTGCGACGGCGTTGAAAGATATTTCGGTTGGAAAAATCATCGGTCCATTGAATATTGATGATGGTATGGTATGGTTGAAAGTTAATTCTCATCGCAATGCTGTAGCTGCCAATTTCGGAGCCGTTGAGCAGCGTATTCGTGAAGATATGCAAAAAAAGCGGCGGGAAGAGGTTTTGAACGGATATTTCCAAAAATTACGTTCACAGGCTGTAATTGAGTATTATTTTTGATGGAAGTTTGTGAAAATGAAGCTGTTTTGCAAAGAGTGCGAAAAAATTTTTTCCGCTGATAAAAGTGACAATGATGAAATAAAGTGTCCTTTGTGCGGTGTAGCTCAGGCATATCCGGACGTTTTTCCCGGAGTCGGTTGTGTTATCGGGGATTTTTTGATTGAAAAATCCCTGAGTAAAGGTGGCATGGGAGAGGTTTTTATAGCCCGGCAGGTCTCATTGGATCGTCCGGTCGCATTGAAAATACTGCAACAGGAATATACCAAAGACCGGGAATACATTGACGGTCTGTTCCGGGAAGCAAGAGCAGCTGCCAAAATCAATCATCCCAATATTGTGCAGGCCTATGCCGTTGGAGAAGATGAAGGCGTTTTTTATTTTGCCATGGAACTTGTCCGTGGTGATACCATGAAAGCGGTTTTGAAGCGGGAAGGGATCCTTGATTTCAAGAAAGCAGCCAAAGTTATTTGTGATATTGCCAAAGCTCTTGATGTTGCCTGGAAAGAACAAAAACTGGTACATCAGGATATAAAACCTGATAATATTATGTTTGACAACAGCAGCGGTTTGGCCAAGCTTGCAGATCTGGGGCTGGCAAAGACCGGCAATACTGAATCATTTGATGATGATGATTCCGATGAAGTATTCGGAACCCCTCAGTATATCAGTCCGGAGCAGTTGACCGGAGTTCCTACCGATGTCCGCAGTGATATATACAGTTTGGGGGCAACATTTTTTCAGTTTGTTACAGGGCGTTTTCCTTATGTGGCAGCTACGTCGGAAGAGTTGGCACACATGCATAATGCCGGAAATTTGGAACCTCCGCAAAAGGTCAACCCCAAAGTTCCTGATGAATTGAACCGGATCATATTGAAAATGATGGCGCGGAATATTGCAGACCGCTATCAGACTCCGGCTCCGTTGATTGCAGATATTGAGGCATATTTGCGAACTGCTGAAACGGTTGTTCCTGCTCAAAAAGAGAATTCAGGAAACCAGCGGAAATCTTTGAAAATTTCGCTTCCCGCTGTCAAGAAAACGGTGCAGAAGTCAGTTCCCCCGGTGGAATCTGCGGTAAATGATGAACCGGAAAACAGTACCGGTGAATCTGAAAAGCTGAAATTGAAAATATCTCCCAAAGTTGCAATCGTGCTTGTGATTGCAGTGGTATTGCTGATCGTTGCCGGTGGAGCGGTTTTTGTTCAGCAAAAATATTTTCCCGGAGCAATGTCGGGATTATTCAGCAGCATATCGAATTGGTTTTCAGAAAAAGCAGAGTCTGATGCCGATGATAAAACATCTCAAAGTGTCAGTGAAGAAAAAACTGAGTCTCCCGCAAAAAGAGTTGATATTCAGGAAAAAGTTTTGCCGCGTCAGGAGTACAAAAAAGCTGTTGAGCAGGCGATGTCCGGATCTTTCAGCCAGATAGATTCGCTGTGGCATTATTTGAGTGAACCGAAAAATACGGCGGAACTTGAATTGTTCAATACCTTCGTTGAGCAATTCGCCAGATCGGATGAATCTCAACGGGTGAGTCAGTCCCGCGCTGGACTGCGGGAGGTTTTTCAGCGCAATCGGGATCGGAATATTCGAGCTCAGAATGCAGCCAGACGAGAAGCTGAACGGCTGCGCCGGGAAGAGGAATTGCAGCGTCAGGAAAGTGAACGCATCCGCCGGGAAGAAGAACGCCGCCGCGAACGTGAAAAGGCAAATCAGAAGCGGGAGCTGTTCGCTCACATGAACAAATGTCTGTTGGCGTTTAGCAAAGCCGCATCAGGTGAGGGGCAGAAAGAATTTGATGATGCAGTCGAACAGGCAAAGTTCTTTTTGGATGGTATTTATAATCCGTTGCCGGAGGCAAAAGTTTTGGCTGAATTGCTGACGAGCCTGCCCGGCAAAAAAAGTGAATTGCAAAAGGTATTCAAACAGTTCCGGTCAATATCAGAAAAGAGCAATATCAGTTTTTCAATGGATCGGGAACGTTTCCGGATTGCCGGCATCCGTCCAGGAGAGTTGACTTGCATAAACCGGGCGGGCGATATTATTGTGATGGATATATTTTCAAAATCTAATAAATCCAGATTTTTCAATACATTGAGAAATCGTATGGATATTGATGATGTTGAAATTTTCTACTATCTTTTCAACAACCGGATCCCGCCGCAATCTGCAGCGACAAAATCATTTTGGGGCAGATGTCTGCTGCTGAAGTGATGCAGGAAAAATGAGGCTGTTGCCAAAACCTTGAAAAAAGGTAAGCAACAGCCTTGTTTTATTACTAGTGATTAGTTCAGATACCGAGTTTTGTTTCCAATTCTGCTTTGGTCATATAACCGACAAAGCGTTTTTCCAATTTCCCGTTGCGGTAAAAGAACATTGCCGGGATCGAGTCGACACCGAGTGAAACTGCCAGCTGAACATTGGCAGGATCATCAACATCGATTTTTGCCACGATCAAATCATCATGATCTTTGGCAAGGGCATCCAATTCCGGAGCCAGGTTTTTGCATGGGCCGCACCAAGTTGCCCAAAAATCAATCAATACCGCTTTATCACTTTGAGAGGTGAGCTTTTTGAATGCCTCATGATTGATGTGCAGAACGTCCATGATTATTTCTCCTTGTAATAAAGTTTGCAGTGGCAGAATCCTGAAAAATCCGGATCCGCAAGCTGAGCGCGGAATTCGGCACAGATACAGATATTTTCCGGAGTGCGTTGAATACGGCAGGGGCAGTATCCGCCGTTATTTGCCATGATCTCACGCAGTTTCTTTACATAATCTGCATTGTCTGACAGCCTGACATTAGGGGGCAGGTTCATGATTTTTTCTCCTTATAATTATATTTTCATCGTAATATAGTACCGGAACGGTATTTTTTCAAGGGCGGCAGACTTGACATAATAATACAAAATATTATATTATCAGTATAAATTCATAAACAGGAGATGATCTTATGAAAGTATTGCTGGTAAATGGCAGTCCGCACCAATATGGATGTGTTTTTACATCATTGTCTGAAATTGCAGAAACTTTGCAGCAAGAAGGTGTCCACAGTGAAATTTTTTGGATCGGTTCACAGGCAATTCAGGGTTGTACGGCATGCTTTCAATGCCGTTCCGGACATGATGGATGTGTGTTTCAGGATAAATTATATGTTGATTTCAGGAATAAGATGCGGGAGTCTGATGCGGTCATTATCGGGGCACCGGTTTATTATGCCGGTATTCCGGGCAGTTTGTGTGCATTACTTGACCGGATGTTTTTTTCTGCGGCGGATCTGTTCCGTTATAAACCTGCTGCAGGAATCGTCAATTGCCGCAGGGGAGGGGCAAGTGCCGCTTTTGACCGATTGAATAAATATTTTACAATATTGCAGATGCCGGTTGTGTCAAGTCAATATTGGAATTCCACTCATGGCATGACCCCGGAAGAACTCAAACAGGATGCCGAAGGGCTGCAGACCATGCGGACACTGGCGCGCAATATGGCATATATGTTGAAAACAATGATATCAGCGGATGTGCCGTTCCCGGAAAAGGAAGAATTGCAAAGTACAAATTTTATCCGGTAATATTATTTCCGTAGCTTGTATTGATCGACTTCATTCAGGAAAGTCTGCAATTCAGCGAATAATTTTTCATCAAGATTGGCAAACAGATCGTTGTGACCGGAAGCATTTATCCGGTGAAATTTATTGATTGGAGCTGCCGCATATTTATGGATCTTGTACCCGTTGCGAAATGGCACTATCCAGTCATTATCTCCATGAAAAATCATCAGCGGAGGCGAGTTTTTGCTTAATCTTCCGGCGTTTGGGAAACGGTCAAACGGTAATGAAAATGGTAAAATCACCTGTATGGCAGAGGCGAAAGGGGCTGCCAGGATCAAGGCTTTGACCGGATATTTTGATGCCAGATAACTGCTGGGACCGCTGCCTACTGAAAATCCCATTACAACGATTTTTTCAGGAGATATTTGCATTGTTCCGGTCAAATAACTGTAAGCTGATTCAATATCGCTGTACGCTTGTAATTCACCTGCTTTTCCGGTGGAACCGCCATACCCGGCATAATCATAAGCCATTACGCTGTAACCCCGCTGATTGAATTTTTCCAGAAACAGGCGGATCTTTGCCAGATATTCGCCATTGCCGTGACTGTATAAAATGACCTCTTTATCCGGATTTCCGCGGAGGAACAGGGCATCCAGTTCGGCATGTTGTGATTTCAGCACCATATTTCCTGTCTGCCGGCCGGTGTGCGGAGACGGGAAGAGTATTTTTTCCATAAAAACATATCCATAAACAGCTGCCAATATCAATAATATGATAAAAATCAGTGCGGCAATACAAACGTATTTCATAGCATATTCCCTGAGTTATTGTTTTTGAGGCGTTGTCTGTTGTTCCAGGTTTTCAAGAAAAGCCATTGCATCGCTCCGGCATGATCCGCACATTTCCGCTGATGGCTGCAAAGAGGCACAGACTGCGGGACGATCCGGAGAATGGAATATTCGGCAACGGAAATCTTTATCTAAATGTATACACGGTTCTCCGGCCGGTTTTCCGTTGGGCATTCCTGGAATGGGCGAGCTGATGGACGGGGCTGTACAGCAGGCACCGCATCCGGGGCGGCAAACAAGTTTTTTCATATGATATTCCTGATTTTATTTGCTGCTCATAATATACTTTCGCAATACGGCCGATACAAGAGATGTAAATTGAAAAAAAAGGAGAATGTGCTGCCGCAGGCAGTATCTTGTTCCATGCTGTGACGGAAAGGAAATGATATTACAGGAAATGGCGTATCGCCGGGATGCGGTATTGTATTTTTTATTCTTTATGCTACATTATACAAAATTGTTAAAGACAGGGGAAAAGTTATGAAAAAAGTTTGGGGTTCTGCGGCAATGATAATTGCTACGATCCTTTGGGGGATGGCATTTTCTGCACAGAGTCGCGGAATGGATTATATTGATCCGCTTTTATTTACTTCGTTGCGTTCTTTATCTGGTGTTGCGGCGTTGATAATCGTTATCATGGTTTTGGATTTATTCCGTTACCGGCGCTTGAGTGTATGGGGTGATGCCGGAACACGGGATGAAAAAAAGGAGCTGCTCCGGGGCGGCTGGTGGTGTGGAATCGTTCTGGCAATAGCAAGCAGTGCTCAACAATATGGTTTGAAATTTGAATTGTCGGCGGGAAAAACCGGATTTCTTACGGCATTATATATCGTGATTGTTCCGGTACTGGGAATTTTTTTCAGAAGAAAGACGCCATTGCTGTTGTGGAGTGCCGTCGCGGTTGGAATTGCCGGTGCGTATATTCTGTGCGGCGGAGTCGATAATATCGGCAAAGGAGAGTGGTGTGTGATTCTGTGTGCGGTGATATATTCAATACATATTCTGGTAATTGATCACTATGTTGCCAACTGTGATTGTGTGCGGCTGTCATGTCTGCAATTTATCATTGCCTCGCTTGTTACCGGATTTACTTCTCTGGCGATTGGAGAGTCGTGGCAGAGTGATTCAATAATGGCATCATTACCGATGTGGGTGTATTGCGGAGTCGGCTCCAGTGCGGTCGCTTTTACGCTGCAAATGGTTTCGCAGAAATATCTGCATCCGGTGACGGCAACACTGTTGATGAGTCTGGAGTCGGTTTTTGCAGTATTGGGCGGATGGTTGTTCCTCAATGAGAAACTGGCTCGGCATGAGCAGGTTGGGTGTATTGTAATTTTTATTGCGGTGATTTTGGCTCAACTTCCGGTTCAAAAAAAAGGAAATGGTAAACATGAATAATATCAGTACCAGGAAAACAGGAATTTTGCTGGTTTTGACCGCAGGATGCAGTTGGGGGGTAATGGGGATTTTTGTCCGTCAATTAGTGAAGGCAGGTTTGACTCCGGTGGATATAGCGGCACTGCGTGCGGTCGGGACACTGCTGGTGTTGGGGACATCGCTGGCATTGGCTGACCGGGAGGCATTTAAGGTCAGGTTCCGGGATCTCTGGTGCATGGCGGGATGCGGAATATTAAGTATTATATGTTTTAATATCTGTTATTTTTCAGCGATACGCTACACGACAGTAAATATTGCCGTTGTACTGCTTTACACTTCTCCGGCGTTTGTCATGCTTATGGCAGCAGTTTGCTTCAAAGAAAAATTGACATTTCGCAAAATTGCGGTTTTGTTGATGGTGATGCTGGGGTGTGTGCTGGTAAGCGGAGTTTTTTCAAACGGGGGTAGTTTGTCGCCCAAGGTGTTGTTTTTTGGGATAGGGTCGGGTTTTTGTTATGCTCTTTACACTATATTCGGGCGCTATGCTCAAAACAAGGGCTACAAAGGTGCGGCGATCACGTTATGGACTTTCATTTTTGCCGGAGGTGCCGGATTTTTTATATTGGATTGGCACAAGATATGGCAGATCGCGGGTTCTGGCGGTTGGCAATTCTGGATACTGCTTACCGGATTGGTTTTAGTTGTAACCGTGTTGCCATATTGTACTTACACTGCCGGTCTGAAAAGACTTACTCCGTCTACATCAGCAATTGTCGCAACTGTAGAACCTCTGGTAGGGACACTGACCGGGATTCTGTGCTTTCATGAACCTTTGACATTAAGTGCTGTATCAGGTATGATATTGATAATCGGAGCAGTACTGTTTTGCCGGGAATGATATATCGGAAAGCCGTCTTTTTTTGATTTTAAACGCTCTGTTTCAGAAAACTCTTTCCATTGGAACAGAGTATTGTTTAAAAATGATTTATTACGCCAGCATTCCGCTGTTTTTATCCTCAAAGATCTTTGCACTGGCGGCAGAATCGAAAGCATTGAGCGAAATAAGTTCGGCATATTCTTCTGAAGAATCCTTGCCGAATTTGAGCGTGACTTCGGCAACACCGCTGACCGTAACGGAGTTTGCTCCATCGGTGTAAGTCAATGTTGCTTCATCCCAACTGCCGCTGTCGCCGGCGAACCACAAAGTTACTGAGCCGTTGTCAAGCTGTTCAACAGTGTCAATGCCCCAATTTTCGCCGAAAGCGAAAATGTCATTGCCGCCGCCGCCGTGCATAGAGTCATTACCGCTGCCACCGGCAATTACATCATTATTTGTTCCGCCGACCAAGCGGTCATCCCCGGCATCGCCGAATAAATTGTTCAGACAGTTATTTGCCCAGACAGTATCATTTCCAAGACCGCCATAAATCCAAGTCACGTCTCCAGTATAATCTAAATTATGACTGGTCATATCAATGATATCATTTCCCGCACCGGCACGGATCTCATCAATCAATTTCAAGCGTGCCTGATCTCCCAACTCGGTGTAAACATCATCGAGGAACAAAGCATCACCATTGGCATCATCGGTCAGCACCAATATGTTTGCATCACTACCGGCAAAGACATCGGTGATCCGGTTTTTGCCGAATAATTCAACTTCTTCGCCGGTGCTGTTGTCGCCCTGATGTTGGGCAAAATAGCCTTTGCCCCAAATTTCTTTGCCGGTGGCAAAGAACAAATCCAAATTACCGTCAGCATTGGAAATCAACTGCTGCGGCTCAAGGCGTGTTTGAGCCGTGACAGTATTCCCTTCGGCAAACACTCCATTAACTGCTTTGACGCGCCATTGGTATGTACCGGAAGGCAACGCAAAAGAATCCACTGCGTTGGTACAAGCTTCAAGTGTAATAACATTGGCGAAATTATCAATAGAGTATTCCACAATGTAACCTTCAACACCGGGAATAGCATCCCAGCTCAAACCACTGCTGTCACCTCGTAAATTCCTAATTGCCTCCGGAGTGATTTCAAAAGTTTGAATTGCAGACCATACGGAAATATTTTCTGCTTTGTCCACAGTTTTAACTTGATAATAATAAGTTCCCACTGCAAGATTTTTTACTTCAAATTCGCTGGCTGTAATAAATTCACCATCGCCGGACAATGTTTCAGACATACCGTACCGGACATAATATCCTTTGACGCCGGCAATACCGGTATCAGACGCATCTGACCAATCAAGAGTGGCGTTGTATCCGGAA
>JAFVRD010000030.1 GCA_017504435.1 Lentisphaeria bacterium
GCAGAGCAAACGCCATAAAGCGCGGACAAACCCGTAACCAAAAGCGGCTTATGCCGCCGCTGGGGGGATGCAAGGGGGGCGGCGTGAGCGCCCCTTTGCAAAAAACGGTGTATGGCGGTTAATCTCTTGACAAATCTACGGCCACATTCGCAGTCGAGTATGTATGTACACTCCTGCTAATTTGCCTTGATTTATCAGCGACCTTACCACGCCATACACCGTTTTTCTGTTTACAAAGCGTTACCACGCAAAAAAAGGAGAATGTCTGTTAATTTCTTGACAAATCTACGGCCACATTCGCAGTCGGGTACGTATGTACACTCCTGCTAATTTGCCTTGATTTATCATCGACCTTACCACGCATACACCGTTTTATAAAAGCATGCGGTCTGCGCGTTCGGCGTTCCCCGCCTCGCATCGGGGAGATTGCAAAGGTTCAGCATGGATGTAAGCGGTTTTTGCGGCAATCGGCTGAATTTTTTATTCTACTTCAGTGCGTCCGGAAAAGGCAGCTGTAACCGTTGCCCCATCCGCGAATGATAAATTGGCCCCAGCGGGCAATCCTAATGCCGGACGGGTCAGTTTCACACTCAAATCACTGAGTAATTCCGCAAGATAAGCTGCAGTTGCCCTGCCTTCCACATCAGGACTGAGTGCAAGAATAACCTCTTTGACTTTGCCGGAAGATGCTCTTTTTCGGAGCAATTCAAGGTTAAGAGCCGAACCATCCTCTCCATCCAGCGGTGAAATCCTGCCGCCCAGCACCAGATATTTTCCGCGGTAAGACAGAGCTTTTTCAACAGCGGCAAGTTGGGGCATATTCTCCACGACGCACAAGAGGGATTCATCTCTCCTTGCATCGGAACATATTTCACATTTCTGACCTTGCGTGCAAATAGCTCCGCAATCCGGGCAATGACCGATATTTTCCGGCAGTCTGGCAATGGAAAGTCCGAACAACCGTTGTTGCTCCGGTTCCCACTCCAACAATGCCAGAGCCATTCTTTCCGCGCCACGGCGGCCAATACCTGGAAGTTGACGGAAATATTCGATCAATTCTTCTGCTGCTTTGGGATAACGCATGGATATATTCCTTGTTTTTACTGTACCGGGTAATATAATCCAAAAAAGCAGCCGCTTCAAGTCTTTCGCACTTGTAAAAAGCAGAAAAAAGTGTTATATTCCAAAAACAGAGGTTTTTAAGAACTTTTTAATACTGCTTCTGACAGGAAATTTACCAATGCCGTGGAAAAAAATAGCGATTTTGCTGGCAATCATTGCCGCAATTCATGCCGTCATAATAGTGTGTTTGCTGCCGGATAAAACTCCGGAGAAAATTCCGGGGAAAACTCCGGAAACCCAAACTCCGGGGCAGGAAAAAAATACCGCAATAAATAATACTGCCGAAAACAAAAATCTCCCGGAAACAAAATCTCCGGTTCAGAAAAAAGATACCGCAAAAGTAGCACCGTGGAATTACCGGAAACAGCGCAAACTGCCTCCGCCGCTCTCCCGTCGTGCCAAACGCGCACGCAGCGGTATTATCATTGATATGAACGATCGTGAAGTCCTCTGGTCAAAGGAGCCGCACCGTCCGGTGGCGGTTGCATCACTGACCAAATTGATGACGGCGTTGCTGGTCGCGGAAAAAATGGAACGTGACCCGGAATTCAAATGGACGACCATATTGAAAATAACCGATGCCGCCGCCAAAGTTGAACGCAGCTGTGTATTGGGATTGAAAAAAGATGAATTGTATATGGTCGGTGAACTTATGCAGTCCATGATGATCAACAGTCACAACGATTCAGCTGCCCAGCTTGCCGAAGCCGTTTCAGGGAGTGTAACCGCTTTTGTTTCGGAAATGAACCGCCGGAGCCGGGAACTCGGACTGAAATCGGCAAACTTCAACAGCCCCAATGGATTGCCTCAAGGGAAGAAAAGGATAAATTCGTTCGCTTCAGCAGAAGATATCACCTATATATGCGAAAAGCTGATCCCTTATGACCGGATCATGAAGTTGTGCGTGACCAAAGCGCAAAAACTGCATACCGGAAAAACGGTTTATTCACACAACAACCTGTTGGGACGCGGAAAACATCGCAAAGTATCAGGTATCATCGGATTCAAAACCGGTTTTACCAACGCCGCCGGATGCTGTCTGGCATTCGGTGTCAAACGCAACGGCAAAACTGTGATCGGCTGTGTCACCGGGTTTCCCAGTGCCGCTGAACGGGATATCTTTTGCCGGGAGATCATAGAATGGGCTTACCAAAAACAAAAATGAAGATCTGCCACCTCATTACCCGGATGATCGTCGGCGGGGCGCAGGAAAATACTCTCCTGACTGTTCGCGGTCATCTTGCCAAAGGCCATCAGGTCGAACTTGCCACCGGATATTCGCCGGGCAGAGAGGGCAAACTGCTGGATAATACCGGACCGTCAACATTCAAGGTGGTCGAATTCCCCGATATGGTGCGGGAAATTTCTCCGTGGCACGATATCAAGGCATTTTTTAAACTGAAAAAATATTTCCGGGAAAACCGTTTTGATGTCGTTCACACCCACAGTTCAAAAGCCGGTATCATCGGACGCTTTGCCGCCCGCGCCGCCGGAGTGCCGGTAGTAGTGCATACCGTTCACGGTCAGGCATTTCACCCTTATCAAAGCAAATGGAAAAACCGGCTGTTTATTCTGCTGGAAAAACTTGCCGCCGCTAAATGCGATATGATCTATGCGGTTGCTCAAGCCATGATCGATCAGTGTGTCGCTTCCAAAGTCGCTCCGGAAGAAAAATATATGGTCGTATACAGCGGCATGGAAACCGGCGATTTTGCCAATTCAGTACGCGATCTTGTTCTGCGGGAGAAACTCGGTATTCCGGAACATGCCAAAGTGATAGTCACCGTGGCAAGATTATTTCACCAGAAAGGTTATGAATATGTGATCCCTGCCGCAGAAAAAGTGTTGCGGCAGGCTCCTGACACTCATTTCCTTTTCATTGGAGACGGCCCGATGTATGATGAATTGCAAAAACATTTGCGCTCTCGCGGCATTGCCGGAAATTTTCATTTTGCCGGCTTAATTCCGCCGTCGGAGGTGTGCAACTATCTGGTTCAGGGCGATTTGCTCTGGCATCTTTCTTTGCATGAAGGACTGCCACGGGCGGTCGTACAGGCGTTGGCAACGGGGATTCCGGCTATCGGTTTTGCGCTGGACGGCACTCCGGAAGTGATTTCAGACGGAGTAACCGGATATCTCACTGCTGCAGAAGATGTGGATTCGGTTGCCGCACGCACACTGGAATTGCTCAATGATCCTGAACTGGCACAGAAAATGGGGCAAGCCGGACAGAAAAAAGTATTGGAACAATTTGCATGGCAGCGCATGAGTGATATTCTGGAAGATGAATATTTGCGCTTGTACGCTCTGAAAAAAAGTTGATTTACAATCATCAGTATATTATATTGATTGCTGGTAATAAAAGTTATCGTTTATATTTTCAACCAATGGAGACCCGAATATGAAAAAAATCATCATTATCGCCGCCGTGATTGCCGTCGCCGCATTGGGATATTATGCGGTTCGCAACTATATCGACAACCGGATCTACCGTGATCCGGCGTTTGCCCACGGAAACGGCAGACTGGAAGCTACCGAGGTAAATATCGCTACTAAATTGTCTGAACGTATCGCCGCGATCCATGCCAATGAAGGTGATTTTGTAAAAAAAGGTCAGGTTTTAGTGGATATGCAGACCGATGTGCTCAAAGCTGAATTGGCGCAGGCGCAGGCTCGCAAAGCTCAGGCGGTCGCCGCCAAAACCAGTGCGGAAGCATCTGTCATGGAAAAAAAGAGCAGCTGTGCCGGTGCAGAAAAACGTTATCTCCGTCTCAAAGGATTGCTGCAGAAATCCGCCGCCAGCGAACAGGAATTTGAAACCGCAGAGACCAATTATCTGAGCAAAAAAGCTGAAGTCGCTATTGCCGAAGCGGATGTGAAAGCCGCCGCCGCCAATATCCTTGCCGCAGATGCCGATATCGCCAGGATCAAAGCGGATTTGCAGGATTCCAAATTGATCGCACCTCAGGATGGCCGCATCCAATACCGTATTGCCGAACCGGGCGAGGTCCTCGCTTCCGGCGGCAAAGTTCTCAATCTGGTCGATCTCAGCGATGTATATATGACCTTCTTCCTGCCGGAAGCAACTGCCGGCAAAGTCAAAATCGGTGCGGAGGTGCGGATACTGCTGGACGCGATACCCAATATTCCCATCCCGGCGGAAGTCACTTTTGTTTCCAGCGTTGCCCAGTTCACCCCAAAAACGGTGGAAACCCAGATCGAGCGTCAGAAACTCATGTTCCGGGTCAAAGCCCGCATCAAACCGGAATTGCTCAAAAAATATATTGAATACGTCAAAACCGGTCTTCCCGGGGTGGCATGGGTAAAAATCAATCCCGATGCCCAGTGGCCTGAATTTCTCAAACTCCGGTCCGGAAAATGATCGACTTCAACGGCAAAATGGCAGTCAGTGCCAGAGATCTGACTTACCGTTTTGACAAAATAACTGCTCTGGATAATATTTCGCTGGATGTCCCCTCCGGTATCATCATGGGGTTGATCGGTCCGGACGGAGTGGGCAAATCCACCTTGCTTTCATTGATAACCGGCAGCAGAGCGTTGCAGAATTCCGGCACGCTGCAGGTGCTCGGTGGCGATATGCGGGACAAATCACACCGCAATAACGTTTGCCCGAAAATTGCCTACATGCCGCAGGGATTGGGCAAAAATCTTTATTTCACATTGACTGTAGAGGAAAATTTGCAGTTTTTTGCCCGCCTGTTCGGACATGATGCGGCCGAACGCCGCCGCCGGATAGACCGGCTGACCCGCAGTACCGGACTTTATCCGTTTCTTGACCGTCCGGCAGGGAAACTTTCCGGAGGCATGAAACAGAAACTCGGATTGTGCTGTGCGCTCATTCATGATCCGGATCTGCTGGTGCTTGATGAACCGACCACCGGAGTAGACCCGCTGGCACGGCGCCAATTCTGGGATCTGATCGACAACATCCGTGCCGAACAACCGCAAATGAGTGTGATGGTTGCCACAGCTTACATGGATGAAGCTCAGCGTTTTCAATGGCTGGTCGCCATGGATGAAGGTAAAATTTTGACCACCGGAACTCCGGAAGAAATATTGACCCGCACCGGCAAAAAAGATCTGGATGCCGCATTTATACAGCTGCTCCCTGAAAGTAAACGCAGCGGCCACCGGGATATCGAATTGCCGCCGTTGGATGCCGATGAAAAGGATATTTCCATTGAAGCTGAGGGATTGACAAAACGTTTCGGAAGTTTTACCGCCGTCGATCATGTCAGTTTCCGGATCCGGCGGGGAGAAATATTCGGTTTTCTGGGTTCCAACGGGTGCGGTAAAACCACGACGATGCGGATGCTGACCGGGCTGCTGCCGGCGACAGAGGGTGAAGCCAGACTGTTTGGCAAACCGATTTCCGGAGATACCATGGAAGTCCGTAAAAATCTCGGTTACATGACCCAGCTGTTTTCACTGTATAATGAATTGACCGTCCGGCAGAACTTGAAACTTTACGCCCGTCTTTACGGTATTCCCGAAGCAGATGTCAAGTCCAAAGTCGAAGCGATGATCGCCCGTTTTGAATTGAATAATGTGGCAGATACCCTGCCCAAAGATCTGCCGCTGGGTATCAAACAGAGGCTCAGTCTTGCTGCGGCAGTCATCCATGACCCGCAAATACTGATTTTGGATGAACCGACTTCCGGAGTTGATCCGGTGGCACGGGACAGTTTCTGGGAATTGATCATTGAGTTGTCCCGCCGGGATAAAGTAACGATTTTTATCACCACTCACTTTATGAATGAGGCGGAACGGTGTGACCGCATCTCTCTGATGCACGCCGGAAAATCACTTGCCTGTGACTCCCCGGCTGAATTGGTGGCAAAACGGCAGGCTCCGACTTTGGAATCGGCATTCATCAGTTGTCTTGAGGAAGCTGAAGCCGCCCGCAATACCGGGACGTCTCCGGAACCGGAAGCTGAAAAAATCATTCTGCCGGAACCGGAAAAATCTGAAAGTCATGCTGCAAAAACCAATCATTTTTTCAGTTTTCAGCGTTTTTACAGCTGTTTCTGGCGGGAAAATCTGGAATTGCTCCGCGATCCGATCCGCCTGACGCTGGCACTGTTCGGAGCGTTGCTGCTGATGGTGGTAATGGGATTCGGGATCAGTATGGATGTGGAAGACCTGTCATTTGCAGTGCTGGATAACGACCACAGCCAACTGAGCAATAACTACGCGTTGAATATCGCCGGTTCCCGGTATTTCATCGAAAAACCGCCGGTCAAAGATTACGCCGATATCGACCGGAGAATGCGTAACGGCGAATTGAGCATGGTAGTGGAACTGCCTCCGGATTTCGGAAAGATGCTGGAACGCGGCGAATCTCCGGAGATCGGAGTCTGGGTTGACGGTTCCATGCCCAGCAGGGCAGAAACGATCAATGGTTATATCGAAGCCATGCATAATCAATGGCTGGAAAAACTCCGTAAGGAATCCGGGCATGAAACATCCGGAGATGTCGATATCGAAGTACGCTACCGTTATAATCCCGATGTCCGCAGTCTGCCGGCGATGGTTCCGGCAGTCATTCCGGTATTGCTGATGATGATCCCCGCTATTCTTGCCGCACTTGCAGTGGTAAGAGAGAAAGAGATGGGGTCGATCATCAATCTTTACGTCACACCATTGACCAGATTGGAATTTCTGTTGGGCAAGCAGATGCCTTATGTACTGTTTTCCATGCTCAGTGCGCTGTTTCTGGTAGCCATGGCAGTGGCATTGTTTGATGTTCCGATCAAAGGCAGTTTGCCGCTGCTGTTGATTTCATTGGCACTTTACTGCATGGTCTCCACCGGATTCGGTTTGCTGGCATCCTCGGTCACCCGCAGTCAGATCGCCGTGATTTTCCTGACCATGCTGGCAACGATATTGCCGGCAACTCAATTGTGCGGGCTGATCAATCCGGTCGATACCCAAAGCGGTTTGGCACGTCTTATCGGAGAAATATATCCGACGACTCACATGCTGCTGATCAGCCGCGGAATATTTAATAAAGCTTTGAATATTTCCGATTTGCAAGCACCATTTATTATGCTGGTGGTAACGATCCCGGTCATCATTACCCTGGGAACCGTACTTCAGAAAAAACAGGAGGATTAAAGGACATGAAAAATAAATTCTCCCAATCCCTCCGCAATATATTCTATCTCGGAGTCAAAGAACTGCTCGGATTGTGGCGTGATCCGATGATGCTGATATTGATTTTGTATTCATTTACGATCGGTATTTATGTCGGAGCCAAGGCTCAGCCTGATTCACTTACCAAAGCATCCATTGCGATTGTGGATGAAGACCGTTCCCAACTGACCAACCGTATCTGTGATTCATTTATGCCGCCGATGTTTCTGAAACCGCAAATCATTGAACGTCCTGAAATCGACAGCGGCATGGATAAAGGAAAATATACCTTTGTAGTGGTATTTCCCACGAATTTTGAAAAAGATATCCTCAAAGGTGAAACTCCGGAAGTTCAGATCAACGTGGATGCCACCCGGATGGCGCAGGCATTCACCGGAGCGGGTTATATTCAAACTATCATTTCGCAGGAGATCAGTAAATTTGCCCATAAAAACGGTATCCCTGATGCACAGGCACAGATAGTCAAACGCAACCGGTTCAATCCGAATCTGACCCAATCCTGGTTTTCGGCGGCGGTGCAGTTGATCAATAATATTTCCATGCTGGCGATCATTCTGACCGGAGCGGCACTCATCCGGGAACGCGAATGCGGTACATTGGAACATCTGCTGGTTCTGCCGCTGCGCTCTTTTGAGATCATGGTATCCAAAATATGGGCAATGGCTCTGGTTGTATTGGCGACAGCCGGCATCTCCCAACTGGTGGTAATCGAATGGATCATGGGGGTTCCTGCTGAAGGTTCCCGGCTGTTGTTCATGACCGGTCTGGCGATGTATCTTTTTGCGGTGACATCTTTGGGAATATTTCTGGCGTGCATTGCCCAAAATATGCCGCAGCTGGGAATTTTGCTGATACTGGTGCTTTTACCGATGGAGATGCTTTCCGGAGGCTCCACGCCGTTGGAGAGCATGCCGCCGTTGATCCAGAAGGTCATGCAGATCTCTCCGACCACGCAGTTTGTCAGTTTCAGTCAGGCACTGCTTTATCGTGGAGCTGGAATAGATGTGGTATGGAAAGAAATGCTGGCATTATTTGCGATCGGTTCGGTATTGTTCTGGTATTCGTGGCTGCGGTTCAAACGCAGTGTGGCGTAAAAATCCGCAAAATAACGGATTTTTATAGTAAAAATTTTCCATCTGCCCTTGACAATAAGAAAAAGCAGGCTATATTAAGGAATACGATCAAGCAAATGTTGTTTGGCGTGGCTGATAAAGATGCCGACGTGGCGGAATTGGCAGACGCGCACGGTTCAGGTCCGTGTGCCGCAAGGCTTAAGGGTTCGACTCCCTTCGTCGGTACCATAAAAATGCGGGTATGGCATAACGGCTGTGCACCAGCCTTCCAAGCTGGTTATAGGGGTTCGACCCCCCTTACCCGCTCCAAACTTCTGGTGGGATTGCCGAGCGGTCAAAGGCGGCAGACTGTAAATCTGCTCTCTCCGAGTTCGATGGTTCGAATCCATCTCCCACCACCATTTCAAAAACAACGCACCTCAAACGAGGTGCTTTTTTTTGCAATGGGGGAGGAGATCACGGCGAAGCCGGGAACGATGCGAAACATCGTGGAGTCGAAACATCTGGTTCGACAGCGCGAAGCGATGTGCGTGAGCGAAGCGAGAGCAATCCATCTCCCAGTGCCATTTACCTATTCAACCGTCTGTAAAGACGGTTTTTTTGTGCTCAAATCACCTCTTTTACAACAATTTTTCCACCTTGCAGAAAAACGGTGGAAGGATTGGCTTTGCTCCACAAATATCCCACAATTTGCCCACATTTGCGGGAAAAGCCCCTCTACCATGTCAGAGGTGCAAAAATGAAGTGTTATTGTAAAGAACGAAAAGGGCATTGGTATTTCCGGATGCGGGTTCCTGAAGAACTGCATCCGTATCTGCCATCAGAGATTTCCTATTCAATCAAAGGACTGGATTTGGAAACAGCCCGTTTCAGATGTAGGCTGCTGGCAAATCGCCTCCGGGGCATCTTTGAACAAGCCAAATATGGAGTTAAGTTTGCATAATACCTCCATTGCTTGATGTTTTTCAGAACGACTATCCCGTCCGGGGTATTATGCCTGAAAAAGCGGCAGTTTTAAGTAAAAAATGCCGCATCAACTTAAAAGTAAAGCTCAATGCGGCGAATTTCAGTGTCAGACAAATGCGGCAATAATTTGCTTTGCTGTAGCGTAGTCAATTTTCGCCGCATTGCTCAAAGATTTGATTAAACGCATCTGA
>JAFVRD010000031.1 GCA_017504435.1 Lentisphaeria bacterium
ACATGGCGGTATTCGCTGCAGTTGAAATGGGGATATGCGCTCCGGAAACAGCCAAATTGCAGCACGCTCTGCTGACCCGTTACCACATTGCCCCGGAAAGTTTCGCCGGCCGTCCGCTGGAAAAAAACACCGGCCGCATCGTCGAAGTCATGAAAGGCGACAAAAAAAACGGTGACGGCAAATTCCGTGCCGTTCTGCCGGAAAAAGCCGGTGTCGTGAAAACCGTAGCTCTGAATGCAGAAGATACGGTACAACTGCTGACCCGCTATTATGCGTTCCGTTTCGGCAAAGATTTCGGCAGTACCGGAACCGGACGGAAAAAAGTTGCCATTCTCGGATTGGGCTTGCTGGGCAGTTCTCTGGCTCAGGCTTTGAACCGGCAGAAATATGCCGTTGGGGTCTGGAACCGCAATCCGGAAGCGTGTCATTGGGCTATGCGGAACAACGTTGCTGAAAAAATCTATTCCGATCCCGCCGAAGCACTTGCCGATGCCGATATTGCCGTACTGTGTCTGCCTATCCCGGTCACTGTTGAATTCATCCGCCGTTATCACGATGCACTCAAACCCGGCGGAGTATTGACCGATATTGCCAGTATCAAAGGCGAGATCATTGCCGCGGCAGATGAGTATCCCCATTTGCATTTTGTCGGCAGTCACCCGATGGCAGGTACAGAAAAAAGCGGATATCTGTCCGGTTTTGCCCAGTTATACAACAATGCAGATGTATTCGTGGTTCCGGGGAAACATGCTTCTGATACCGATATCGCAGCGGTATGTGAATTCTGGAGTTCCATAAATACCCATATCAAAAATATCAACGCTCCGGATCATGATAAACTGGTCGCTCATACCAGTCACATGCTGCATATAATTGCTTCGGCACTGACCCGGAGCGTGCTGGATAAAGATGATGCGGTTGAACAGCGGCGGAACTATTCCGGATGTGCCACCGGTTTCCGGGACACCTCCCGGATCGCCTCCAGTTCTCCGGCGATGTGGCGGGAAATATGTATTGCCAATACTCCGGCGATTTTACCGGCTCTGGAGGCATTTGAAAAACGTCTGCAGGAGATGCGGACTGCACTGGTCAACGGGAACGGAGCTGAATTTGAAGAACTTTTCAGATTGGGACGTGATCTCAGGGATTCATGGCTCTGCTATAAAAATTCTCATGATCTGCCGCAAAATATTGTTTTGTGCGGTATCAAGCATTGCGGCAAAACCACTATCGGAAAATCTTTATCCGGGATCATGGATATGGATTTGACCGACTGTGATGAGGAGATCGTCAAAACGGATGGCAAAAACCGTACCGTCAGGGAGATATTCAAAACCGAAGGCGAAGAAAAGTTCCGCAAACTGGAAGCTGAGGTACTGACCCGGCTCGCCGCCGACAGGCAAAGGCGTGTGATCGCACTGGGCGGTGGAGCATTGAATAATCCATTCCTGCCGGAAAACATCCGGAAGAAACTGGGATTTACAGTGTGGCTGGATGTCGATGACCAGATCGCATTTGACCGGATAAATGCGGAGGGCTTGCCGCCGTTTTTAGCGGAAGCTGCCGATCCGGCACAGACATTTGCTGAAATGAACCGTTCCCGTCGCGAAGTATTCTCCCGCTGTGCCGATGTCAAAGTTGTGGTGAATGATACGCCGCACCGTACCGCGCTGCGTATTCTTTCACTCTACAAGGATAAATTTCTCAACAAATGAGAATTGATATTTTTCAAAGCAACCATTTCCGAGTGCGTAAATAAACATTTTACTTATCTGCCCTCAATGGGAACAGAGCATTGATAAAAATCATCCACAGTTGAACATTTTGCACAAATCGTCAAACCGGGCGGCATTTTCCGAACCGAATTTCGCCATGGAACGCCGGATATCCGGCAGGGATTTTTCTTTCATTTCAGCAGATTTGGAAAAGAATTTATCTGCCAGACAAACCAGTTTTTCCTCCGGCGTTTCCGGCATGAAATCTCTTTCCGGCAGAGGGATGCCCCGTTTTTTGATTTCAGCTGCACTCAAGCCGGTTCCGGTGTGGCGTTCACAGATACGGGCGATTTTTTCCAATTCCGGATCCAGTTCCCGGAGCATGGCAGCCCCGGCAATGCCGTGGGCGATATAAGGCAGTTTACCATTGCAGCCGATATCAGGCGCATGACATTTACGTATTCCGATATCGTGCAGCAGTGCCCCGGCCCGGATAAGTTCCCGGTCAAGGAGAGCCGCCCACGGCGAAGCATCCAGGATCGCCAATGCTTTTTCCATCACCTGCGTACTGTGTTTGCACAAAATTGCTTTTGCCGGATCACCATCCGGATAAAAACGGTCGATCATCTGCAAAGGATCGATATTCATAATGTAAAATTCCTCTGGGTTATCACTTCAATATAACCCCGCTTGCCGAATATTTCCAGATATTTTTTGATAATGCTCTGCCCCTATTGAAAAAAGTTCAATAAAAAAAGTTTATTTACCTGCCTGAAAGTTGGTATTTTTTCAACTTCGCGGCTGCGTCGCGGTGACAACTAAAAAGAAATGAGGGTCAGGAAGAAGGAAAATCACAAATGAGACGAAATTACCATATTTAATAATATTTTCACAGTTGACACTTTATACATACGCAGTATATTATGGTAAAGCACAATTTCCGGCAAGGAGTATTTTCCGGGGAAGCTGGTGAAAAAATCTGGTATCAAAACCTTCAGGAGGAAACTTATGGATTTAGCACTTTTTTACAATGATCAGCCGTTGAACACCTTGAATCATTCCGGAGATTTCAGCAGATTGAAAATCGCTGTTCCCGGAAAAAGCGGTCATTTGAAAATCACATTTGCCGTACCGGTACTGGATATACACGGTTACTGGATACCGGAAAACCGTACCCCCAGCACCAAAATCCATTGGGTGATCACTGCAGAAAGTGCCGCCCAGCGTTCATTTCCCTTTATTTCATTTTTCAATGCCGGACAGCTTAACCGTCTGTCCGTAGGGACGACCGATCTGATCGACGATACCCGCATTACCGCCAAAATGAATCAGGAAAAATGTACCTACGACCTGACCGTGGAAATTGCTTTGTCTGCACTGTCGGAGGATTTTGAATTGATCATTGACCAGCGGGAACAGATCTGGACCGGCTCTCTTGCCGACTGGCGCAGCATTGCCGGCGGAAAACTGCCGGAATTTCCTGCCGGAGCATGGGAACCGGTTTACTGCACATGGTACGCAGTTCATGCCTCCGTGCTGCAGGATTGGGTGGAGGAGAACGCCCGGATCGCCGCAGATTTGGGCTTCAAAACCCTCATCATTGATGACGGCTGGTGCTTTGATGCCATGAAACGGGTCACTCCGGAAACTCTGGTCACCTGGTATGAACTTATCGGCGACTGGGAAATGTCCAAAATCAAATTCCCCGATTTTGATGCCCACCGGCAGCGGGTTCAGGCAATGGGCATGAAATACCTGCTCTGGATGACACCGTTTCTCATCGGCAACAAAAGCGGCATTTATCAGGAGATCAAAGATACTCTCCGTCCTGAATACGTTGAAGGATGTCATGTTTTCAACAGCAATCATCCTGATGCCGCAAGCAAGATCATTGCCAAAATGCGCCATGTGATCGAAGATTACAAACTCGACGGGGTAAAAATAGACTTTCTGGACAGCATTCTGCCGAATATAAACACTCCGCTGGGAGCTGATACCATGCAATTCATCCGGGAAATGACCCGCAATATCCGGGAGGTCAATCCGGAAGCATTGATCGAATTCCGTCAATCATATGCCACTTTGCAAATGATTCCTTACGGCACTCAATTCCGCGCCGGAGATGTCCCGTTTGACTTCATCGACAACTTCCAGCGGCTTTGTCAGATCCGTATCAGCATGGGAGACAATATTCCCATTCACGCCGACCCGGCATATTGGCATCCGCAGGAATCCGCAGAGAATATCTCCCGGCACATGATCGCCTCACTGGTGGGAGTCCCGATGCTCTCCATGGATATGACCTGCCTCTCGGAACTGGAACACACCATTATCGGCTTCTGGCTGAAATTCTATCAGGAACACCGCAACACGCTGAATTTCGGCAAATGGGATATCGCTTATCACCAAAGCGGCGTCACTTACGCCATGAGTGTCACCCCGGAAGAAACAGTCATCATTCTGCATGACAGCGCACGGCTTTCCGAAGCATTGGGCAAAAGTTCCGGCAAAGTGTGGATCTGCAACCTCTCACCGGATAAACCGGTGCTGGAAAATGCGGAATGTTTCACACCGACGGGAGAAAAAACCGCCGCAGGAATCATTCCGGCAGGCGGTCTGGGAGTCCGTTAAAATTATCACTCACCCCATACGGAGCATCCGGGCTTTCAATGCGGGATCTTCTGCAGCAGTCAACGGGGCAAATATCAGCATCATCCGGTATCTGCCCGCCCCGACCGGGGCAATTCCGGCATTGCGGCAGTCGATTGCGACGTGCAGTTTTCCGTCCGGAACGATTTCCGGATGTTCCAACAGGGTGTATTCATCGCCGGGCAATACCGTCATGATCACCGGATAACCGGCAGCAGCAATCAGCAAACCGTTGCCGTCCGCACCGGTAAATGCGGCAAATTCCATCGCACCGGCAGCCGGGAAACGGTAAACTCCGGTCAATTCCGGCACCAGAGAGAATTCCACTCCGATCCGCGGCAGACCGGCAAAGGATTCCGGAACAATGAATTCGGTCTCATAACGGATCGCACCGTTGCTCAGCGGCACAAACCGCTGAGTAAATTCCAATTCATCCAGATCCATCCGCCGGGGCAGAGCCAGAGCATGGCATTCCACAGCACACTCATCACTGGTAAAACGGTCTGCACTGATACGGATGCGGTCAAGCTCCAACGCTTTGATTTTTTCGCATTTATCACAACCGTACTGCCACAGTGACAACCGCGGAGCCGATGCGGTCAGCAATGTTCCCCGGTACCGCAATTCGCGCATCCCTCCGGAGGTGATCACCGCAGAAAGTTTTCCGCTGGAGATCATCGCGCTGGAAATATCCGGACGGATAGCGGTGATATATTCATTTTTATCTTTGGGGAATGCCTTATACATCACCGGAGGCAAGTCAAAATAAAATCTGCCGCATCCGACATTTTCACGATTATAAAAAAACACCGTCAATCCGATTTTTTCACCGGGATAAACCGGAGGTATTTCCACTGAAAGCAAAATTTCGCGTCCGGCATCCGGAGCCAGATCACCGGGCAGAAAACGGCCGCCGCCGCAAATCCTGTCATCGACAGTCAACTCCCATTTCCCCTGAAATCCGCTCAATTGCATTCCGGAAATATTTTTAATCCCGACCCGTCCGGTCAAAGCATCAAGCAATTCAACATCAAAGTATTTCATAATCTCACTTTCCCAATAAAACAACTGCACTGACCGCAATTCCTTCTCCTCTGCCGGTAAAACCCAATTTTTCAGTGGTGGTGAATTTTACCGACACCCGGTCAATATCCCAGCCGGCAACTTCAGCGATACGCTGCCGCATCGCCTGACGGTACGGAGATAATTTCGGTTTCTGGGCGATGATCGTGATGTCACAATTCATCACTCTGTAAGCGGCGATCTCCGGCAATTCCAGCACATGCCGGAGCAATTCAGTACTGTCGGCACCTTTGTATGCCGCATCTGTATCCGGAAAATGCATGCCAATATCGCCCAGTGCCGCCGCTCCGAGCAGAGCATCCATCAAAGCGTGGACAGCCACATCCGCATCGCTGTGGCCGAGCAAACCGTATTCGCAGGGTATTCTCACTCCGCACAGCCACAAATCTCTCTCCGGGGCAAATTTATGAACGTCAAATCCTTCACCGATACGCAAATCTGTAAACATGATATTTCACCGTTGTATTGTGATAACCCGTAAAAAAAGCAAAACCGGAAACGAACCGTCGGTGGGCATCTCCCTTTCCCGAACTGTCCGCTTCCGGCGTTCCACAGATCAGTAATCTATAAAATTACTTTTTGATCTGAGCTTTGATGCGTTCACGCACGCGGGCCAAATAGGCTTTGCGGCGGTTGCGCTTCTCGATCTTGTTGTGCTGCTGTCCCATGGTCAAACCTCACTTTTTTGAAATATTGAAAAAATTTCCATTGACGTCCAGTAAATATAACCGCACTTTGGCAAAATTTCAAATCATATTTTGTCAATATCCGCCAAACCGCAGAGTATTTCGTTAAAAAAGTATTTAACAACTTGATAAAAGAGTGCTGCGGGTGTATTTTTTCCGTTGACACATAACGAACATAAATACGGTGCATGAATGAAAAAATTTTTACTGCTTTATCTGTCACTTCTGAGTTTGACTCTGAGTGCCATCACCGGCAAATATCCGGATGCGGCAGTCGTTCTGCTCTCCAGCCGGGAAAATACCGCTTACCAAATCGACGGCACGGCAGAAACGACAGATGTCAGCCGTTACCGGATCATGAATTATGACGGTCTGCTGCAAATGCGGACAGTGGATATCCACTTCAATTCCACCTACGGAACGGCACAATTCACAACGTTGGAAATAGAAAAACCCGACGGCAGAAAAATCACTCTCGATCCTGCCAGACTGGGCAAAGTTTCCATCGAACCGTCGCAAATGCAGTCCCGCATCTATGACCCGGCACAAAAAATACTCAGTGCCGCAGTTCCCGGTCTGGAGATCGGAGATATTTTGACGGTCGGGATCAAAAGGCAGCTGTTAAAACCGCGTATTCCCGGACAATGGAGCGATATTTGCGTATTGCAAGCCGATTTCCCCATTGTGGATTATCACTACACCATCAATGCGCCATCTGCAAAACCTCTGCAAAGCATCACGGTCAAAAATGAACTTCCCGACACCGTCTCTTTCACACAGAAAACCGCCGGAGACCGCATTATTTATTCGTGGCATGCCCGGAATGTGCCGCAGGCGATCCCGGAACCGGCAATGCCCGCACTTTACACCTGCTGCCAACGGGTGCTGACCAGTACCGTCAAAGATTGGCAGGAAATTTCCCGCTGGTATGATAAACTTTGCGCTCCCCGACTGGCAAAGGTCAATGATGCCATGCAGAAAAAAACTGCCGAATTGACCGCCGGAAAAGATGATGATATGGCAAAAATCAATGCCTTGTTTCAATTCGTTTCCCAGCAAATCCGCTATACCGGCATCACCGCCGAAGAAGATGCCCCGGGATATGAACCGCATGATGTCAGCCAGACTTTTGACCGCCGTCACGGAGTGTGCCGGGACAAAGCTGCGCTGCTGGTCGCCATGCTCCGTCTGGCTGATATCAAGGCTTATCCGGTGCTTTTCATGTCCGGTACCCCCAAAGATCCGGAAGTACCCAATATTTATTTCAATCACGCCATTGTAACTGCCGTGGTCAATGGTGAATATGTACTTATGGACCCGACCTTTGAAACCACCCGGGAATTACTGCCCGCGTATATGGCAGGCGACAGTTTCCTGGTCGCGAAACCAAATGGAGATACCTTGCGGAAAGTCCCCCCCGTCGCGGCGGAAAAAAATCTGCTGACCATCGAAACCTCCGGCAGGGTTAATAACAAAGGCAGCTTCAGCGGAAATATCACGTTGAAATTCACCGGCACTTACGATCAGATGTACCGGGCGGCATTTTCAGAATGGAGCAGAGATGAAACTCAGGAATTTTTCTCCGCACGTCTGCAAAAACTCATTCCCGGAGCCGTGGCAAAAAGCTGCATTGTCACTCCGGATGATATCCGGAATATGCACGTACCGCTGGCAGTCAAAATTGAATTTGCAGCGGATAATTACATAGATAACTCTTCCGGAACGCAGCTGTTTGCAATGCCGCGCCTTGCCCAAAGTTTCGGCATGCTGGAAACTCTCTACACCATGACCGGTCTGAATAAGCGGCAATTCCCGCTGCGCGCCCTGCCCCGGGCGGTAAAAGAACGTTCACAGATCACATTCCCGGAAAACATCGTTGTTACTCCCCCCCCTCCGGCAACAGAATACAGCAAAAAAGCTCTCTGCCGCTTCTCATCACTGAGCAAAACAGAAAAAAATTCACTGATTGAAGAACACTTTTTTGCAATTGATTCCATGCTGATATCACCGCAGGAATATCCGGAACTGAAAAATGCACTTGTCACCGCAAACCGCATCTGGAAAAACCTGCCGCTGCTCGACCGGAAGCCGGAACTGAAAAATGCAGATTCAGTAATTCTGGAACACCGGGAGGAATTTTTCATTCACGATGCGTTCAAATATGATCATACTGCATATGTGAAACGCAAGATCCTTAATTATGCCGGTATGTCTGCCCACTCCGAATTATCGATCCCCTATATAGAAGGGATCGACTCGGTGGAAATCTCCGGCAGAGTCACCGCTCCGGATGGCACGATACACACTCTTGATGCTAAAGAATTCAACCGCATGGATGCTCCCGGTTCTGCCGCTATGCCGCGTTATCCACGGATCAAAATCGCCGTGGCAAGTTTCCCGAATGTGATTCCCGGCAGTATCATCGAATACACCGTCAAAGCAAAATTCCGGGAAAAATATTCAGTTCCGGATTTTATATTCCGTGACCATACCACCGCCCTGAAACGCGAAGTTGTATTCAACATTCCGGCAGGCTGCACCCTTGCAAAAGGGGGACAATATGAATACCGTATCCCGCTGAATGAAAAAAATGAGTTCCATGACGGGCGGCACATCATCACTTTCAGTGCAGAAAATATCCCGGCTTTACCAAAAGAAAGTCATGCTCCGGAACTGCATTACTTCGCTCCGGTCATATATGTCAATACCGGAATCCAAGCTGATTTCGCCGCCGCAGCCCGAAAAATCGCAGCTCAGGCGTCTCCAAAAGTGCGGGAGCTTGCCGGCAAAATCACCGCTGGAAAAAATGATCTGGCAGCAATAGATGCTCTGCGAAAATACGTTTCAAAAAATATCCGGGGCGTTGAATATCCGCTGAATATACAACCGATGTCCACTTATTCACTGCCGCAAGTCACTTTAGCGGACGGTTACGGTTCCAGTGCCGACCGGGCAATCCTGCTGGCGGCATTTCTGGATGCTGCCGGGATAAAATATAAATTTGTTCCGGCTGCGGCTGATCCGCATTTTTACCGGACTGATTTCACCGGATTGCTGCTGGCCCTGCCGGAATATCCCGGTATCTATCTCAATGACGGCGGTCCGCACAGTGCATTGGGTGCGGCACATCACCGCACAGTCCGGGAACACCGGATCCGGAGAAAACTTTATCCTGCCCACCGGGATATGCAAACTTTGAACTGCCGTTTACAGCTCCATGCCAATGGTGATGCCGATGTGACCATGATTTACAGATATTCCGGAACTGTTTTTGAACGCGAAGCGGAACGTTTCGCCAAATTAACCCCGGAACTGCGCCGCCGTTACTTTGCCAGTACTGCCGCCGCGATCGCTCCGCAGGCGCAGGTAGTGGACAGCGAAACGGATTTCTCAACTCATCCCGGCAAAGTTACTTTGAAATTGAAAATCCCTCAATATGCCATTTTCAACGGCAAATTTGTGTCTGCCGATCTGCCGGGATTTCAGGATATCGTCCGGGCGGCAAAAATGCCTCCGGAACAACGTACCCTGCCGTGTCTGGTACCGGAAGTTCACATGAGTTATGACTACCGTTTCTCTATCCCGGAAAAATGGCGCGCCATTCCCGGAAAAGATATTTTTGAAACCGGATTCCTCTCCATCCGCCACACCTCCGGCAGATGTACGATACAGATCGATTCTCCGGAATTATCCCTCTCCCCGAGTGCTTTCATATCCCGGTGCAGGAGTGCCGTTGTCACCGGACGTCCGGAAACCGGAAAAATAACCTTTTTAACGGAGTAAACAATGATCCTCAAAACTCTGCCTGTCGGCGCATTTGCCACCAACTGTTTTCTGGTATATATGCCGGAACATAAAGAATTGTTTATTATTGACCCTGCCGCCGATGCGGAAACGATTATTGCAGAAGCAAAAAAATTTGACTTCACATGTGCGCGGATACTGCTCACTCACGCTCATATCGACCACATTTCCGCAGCCGGAGCAGTGGCAAAAGCATTGAATATTCCCCGGGTGGAACTTGCTCCGGAAGATTTCGACATGTATAACTCTCCGGATAATGCCATTCCGCCTTATTTTGAAGCTGCAAAAGACCTGCCGCCGGCAACAGATTTTGCCCCGGTGACGAATTGCCGGATCATCGCGCTGCCCGGTCACACCCGCGGCGGCAGCGGATTTCTGTTTGACGACGGCAATAAAAAATTCCTGATTGCCGGTGATACTATTTTTGCCGGTTCGATCGGACGCACCGATCTTTACGGCGGGGATTACGCAACCCTGATCAAATCTATTAAAGAAAATATCCTGACTCTGCCGGATGAACTTGCCATTTATCCCGGCCACGGCGGAGCGACCCATGTCGCATTTGAAAGAAAACATAATCCATATTTATCTGAATAATGAGGAGAAATTTATGTCCAAAGCTGTCATTGTAAAAAATGAGCATTTGCATGGCGACTATTACCGCGCCGTTTTTGATGCTCCGGAGTGTGCCGCCGGTGCTTACGCCGGACAATTCGTCAATTTGCGGATCGACAAACGCAATGACAATATGCTCCGCCGTCCATTCAGTATCAACGATGCCAAAGACGGTCAGATCACGATTCTTTACAAGGTCGTAGGCAAAGGTACTGCCAACTTGTCCAAACTCGCCGCCGGTACAGAATGCGACATGCTCGGTCCCTGCGGTAAAGGTTTTTCCGCCCCGGCTGATGATGTGATCCCGGTAGCGGTTTGCGGCGGTTACGGTGCTGCCGCCACTTTTATGCTGACCCGTCAGGCGAAACAACGCGGAGTGCTGTTGCTTGGAGCCCGGAGCAAAGATGATCTGCTGCTGACGGATGAATACGCCGCTGCCGGATTCGATGTCAGAATTGCCACTGATGACGGTTCCGCAGGTTTCAAAGGCAGAGTCACGGAACTTATTGCCCCGCTGGTCGCAGAAAATCCCGGAAAAAAATTCTGTTTCTATGCATGCGGTCCTCATCCGATGCTGATGGCTCTGGCAAAACTGCTCAAAGCAGAAAATCTGGACGGTGAATTAAGTATCGATCAGATCATGTGCTGCGGAGTGGGAGCATGTTTCGGATGCGTGGTAAAAGTCAATGATCACGCTCATCCCGGCGAATGGATGTATGCCCGCAGTTGCGCGGATGGTCCGGTATTCAAACTGGCAGATGTTTATGTGGGGAAATAAAAATGGCAGATATAAAAGTTGATTTCGGTAAATTTCAGTTAAAAAATCCGGTAATGACCGCCTCCGGAACCTTCGGTCACGGTTTGGAATATTCACAATTTTACGACATTTCCCGTCTCGGTGCCGTAGTGGTAAAAGGTATCCGCAGTGTCCAGTCGGACGGCAATCCCACTCCGCGTGTGGCAGAAGTCACCGGCGGCATGCTCAACGCCATCGGTCTGCAGGGGCCGGGAGTGGAGAAATTTCTCCACGATGATCACTATCTGCCCGGTTTGAAAAAAACCGGAGCGGCTGTTATCGTCAATATCTGGGGCAAAACCGCAGAAGAATATGCCGAAGTGGCAGCCCGCCTGGAAGCTGAAGCTGCCGCTGACATCACCGCTTTGGAAATAAATATATCCTGCCCCAATGTCAAGGCCGGCGGTGCCGCATTCGGTACTGACCCGAAACTGGCGGCACAGGTCATCTCTGCAGTCCGGAATGCAACGGCATTACCGCTGATAACCAAACTCAGCCCCAATGTGACCAGCATTGCGGAATTTGCCCGGATCGCCGAAGCCTGCGGCAGTGATGCCGTATCTTTGATCAATACCCTTTCGGCAATGGCGATCGACATTGAGACCCGCCGCCCGAAACTTGCCAATGTCACCGGAGGTCTCTCCGGCCCGGCAGTCAAACCGGTGGCAATAAAAATGGTGCATGATGTTTACAAAGCGGTAAAAATTCCCATTATCGGCATGGGCGGAATAACCTGCGGTGCCGATGCCGTGGAATTTCTCATCGCCGGAGCAACTGCAGTAGCCGTGGGAACCACAAACTTTGTGGATCCGTTTGTCACATTGGAGGTGATTGATTTTATCGACAGTTATTGTGACCGGCACGGTTTTAAATCCGTTTCTGAATTGACCGGTTCTCTGCAACTTTAAATCTGAAAACGGGGCTGCGGCTCACCTTTTTTGAGGTTCTGCTGCAGCCCCGTTTTTTTGTTTATCCTGATTGCCGGTCAGATGCGGACGAATTCAAAACCGAGCTGATCGGCAAGCATTTTCAATTCATCGCATTTTCTGCCGGCGACAGCAGAGAGGTGATGCGCGCCGCCCTGCAGACTGTAATCATCCAGGGTATCTTTTACCGGGCGATCCGGACGGAAGAGCCAGTAAGCACGGTTGTAGGTATACAACACCGGCAGATCCGGCACATTTCCCTCGAAAGCGACCAGCCGGAAATGGTTATCCGGGGTGGGGGTCAGGCAGACCAGGGTATAATCTCCCGGAGCCGCAGTGAAAAACATTCCGGCGTAATCCGGCACACCATTGACCCAGAAAGGCATTTGTTTGAGTTGAACTTTGCGGTCACGGCGGGCAATGGCGATATTGCACTCCTGCATGTGGGACATGAAAAAGAGATCCCGTTTGAAATCCACGGTATAAATTTCACTGAAATTGGCAGTCCCGCACAATTCAGCGAACTGGCGCATGGCGGCGGCACGGAGGATATCTCCTTCTCCGGCGTAACCGATGCCCTCTGCCATCAGGCAGTTGATCGCGTAAAACGGCAGCTGCCCGAAATCTTTGAGCAAATTGGTGAAATTCATAGTAAATGCGTTGCAGTTGTATTGCTTGAGCATTTTTTTCACTGCCAGATAACGGCGGATGGATTCGAGATGGGTCTCTTTTTCCAGACCGGGCAGTATTTCAAATTTCTCCATATCACCCAACCGGATCGCTTCGGCTTCGTCATCATCAACGGTAGCGAGTACTTCCAGAAATTCTTTTCCCTCAACGGCGACAAATTCCGGTCCCCAGTTGTTTTTCATCGCTTCGGGGTCAAATTCAAAATCCCCCATGCCTTTGAAAAATCCGCCGAGAGCCAGTACCCGGATGTTTTTGGCAGCTTTGGCAGCGCGGATGGCACGCAGATTTTTTTCCAGTGCCGCCATGACTTCCGGATCACTGTCGTGACCGGAAACAATCGAAAACGGGAATTTACGGCGGTACAACACATTGGTAATATCGTGGATGCCCTGTACCGTGTGATTAAGAGTCAAATCGTTGGGCACATAATTTTCACTGATAATTGCACTGTCCTGAGTATTAAAAATAAGCACCGGCAGCTGCAGTTCAGCGAGGGCATCGCAAATCAGCATACTGGGGGTGTAAGAAACAGCAGAGAGCATGACCGCATCGACATCAGTTTTTTTGATTGCGGCGACAGCTTCTGCCACATCCGCATCGGTAAAACAAAGTTTCTGATAGCTGATATCGGCAAATTGAGCGACATTACGGCTCCAGCGGTTGAATGCTTCACCCCAGATCTGCAAAGTTTCAGCGGTGGAGGTTTGCAGATACAACTCCAAAGAAAGCCCCAGATATGCAATTTTCGGTTTCATGATTTTGCCATCCTTTCCAATAATAATATGTGTCAGCAGTGTGCCGGTACTTACTATAACATCGGCAAACATCACTTGCAAATGACGAAAACATTTTTTGTATATAAAAAAGCAAAAAACACACCAGAAATGCTTGAAACAATCACAAACTCCCGATATATTATGCTCCAGTTAGAATAAACTGTCAACCATTAATTATCACGAGGTGAATCATGCTTGAACTGTTAAAAAATTTCCGCAAAGAGTACAATTCCGTCCGCAACGCACTGCCGTTTCTGGATTGCTATGTTTCCGATCTGGCGGCATCATGGGATGATGTTCCGGCACTGCCGCCGACCGATTACCGTAAATTGAGCACCTCTGAGGGCAAAAACCGTCTGGTCATTCAAACCGATCATACTTTCGATGAAATAGAAGCGATGGCTAAAGCCGAGCCTGAAATCAATTTCATTATCGCTTCCGGCACCAAAAAACTGCTTTATCACATCGAAGCAGTCAGCCGTCTCATCAAAGAATATGCCAATATCTATGTCTGCACCGGAAATTTCTGCAACGTTTTTGCGTTGGAAGATATGGTCAAAGCCGGATGCGCCGACAAACTGCTTTACGGAACAATGACTCCATATCTTGATCCCGGTCAGGCGATCGGTCCGGTGGTGCTGGGAGATTTTGATTGGGAAACCAAATGCGCCATTGCCGGAAACAACTTCCGGAAACTGCTGGGCGAAGCTCCGGTCATCCCGCCTGCCATGCCCAATGTCAAAATGCCCGCAATTCTGATCGATGCTCATGGTCATACAGCCAATGCCGGTTCCAAAACCCCGTTCCCCGCCCCCAATTCCGAACCGGTCTGGGAACAGTGGGAACCGAAACTGGGATTTTTCGGCATCACCCACTTTTTCAACACTCCCGGTGAAACTATCAACAATGTGGCAGATTTCCCCGGACGGAATACCCGCGACCTCTGTGTGGCATCCGGCGGCAGAGTCCGTTATTTTGAAGGATTCGATCCCCGCGATGTGGAAGGTTCGCTCAAAGAATTGCGCCAGAGCCTTCCCGATGAAATGTGTATCGGTATAAAAATCCATCCGGCTGAACATGTTATTGACGCAGACGTGCCGGAATATGAAGAAGTTTACAAGATCGCCGCTGAATTCGACAAACCGATCATGACTCACAGCTGGGGCGTGTCGGATTACAATCCGCGCCAGAAATGTGCTTCACCTGAGCGTTTTGACAAATGGCTCACCGCTTATCCCCAAGCCCGGTTTGTTTTCGGTCATACCGGCGGCAGACCCAACGGTTTTGTCCATGCGGTGGCAATGTGCAAAAAACATCCCCAGTGCATGACCGACCTTGCCGGCGACCTTTTCAACGGCGGTTTCCTCACCCATGCTCTCAAAGAGATCGGTGCCGACCGGATCATGTTCGCCACGGATATGTACTGGATCGATCCGCGCTGTACGCTGGGTATGCTTATGGAACAACCTCTGAGCGATGAGGATATGCTCAAAATCCTCCGTACCAACGCCGAGAAATTCTACCTGAAAACATAACTCTCCCCTTTTTAACGGCATTACCGGTAAGTTTGAAAAAATTTACCGGTAATATTATTTTAATGCTTGACATTGACAAATAGCGGTGCTATAGTATTTTTGAAAAATAATTAAAACGTTTTGATTTTTTTAAGATATCGACTTTGACCGCGATATTACAGAAAGGGGAAAAGATGAAACGTGAAAGATTTACATTGATCGAACTCTTGGTCGTTATTGCCATTATTGCTATTCTTGCAGCTATGCTCCTTCCTGCTCTGCAGAAAGCCAGAGAGCGTGGAAAAAGCTCCCAATGCCTCTCCAATTTGAAACAACTGGGAACTGCTCTTGACCAATATTCCGGAACTTACGGTACATATATACCATTGAGTGCGAAATCGCTTTTAGAGGGTAATATGCCAAACAGCAATACGTCAGCCGGATCAACAGCGTTCAAGTATTCTCCGATATACATTTTTTTGAAAGAAAAATATCTCAATGCCGCTTCGGTGGCTTGCACTTCGGTAGATCCGGATGTAAACTACCGTTTGAAGGTTCCGGTTGCAATTCCAGAAAATACCGATTGGACATGGCGTTACGCCGATTATGGTTATAATACTGCCGGTGTCGGACATGATTGGTGTCCGGATGGAACTAATCCAACCGGAGATAAATATTCCCAATTGTCACCGCTGCGCCCGGGGGGAGCACCGAACCCCGCAAAATTGATCGCGTTTGCAGATGGTGCAAAAACAAATTTTATCAACACCGCTACCGGCGAACTTAATAAAAAATATGGACCTTTTTTTGTTATTGATTTGCATGTTTCCTATCGGAATTGCGGCTCTCAGGGGTATATTGCAGACCGTCATGTCAGTAAATCCGGCAATATGGTTTTTATCGACGGTCATGCTGAAAATATAGCTGATCCCGGTGCTTTGCACGAAACTGGCGGCAACCGTAGCAACAGCCATATCAAAGAAAGTCTGGCTCACAAATATTTCTGTCGCGGAACAAGAAGACCGCAGTAATCGCTCAATGGCATATTAAGGAATATTCACGATGAGAAACTTAAAACTTCTATCCCTGCTGCTGACAGCATGTGCAACATTGCTGCTGTGGGGAGAATTTATCCCGGCGGATGAGTTTTTGAGAAACCGTATTCCCATCAGCGATATCAAAAAATTCACCTCATCTTCCAATCCGGTGAGCTGTTTTGATCCGGAGACCCAGACCATCTATTCGCCTTATCATGCCGCATTTTCCGGTTACGGTGAACAGGTTTCGGTTTTTGCCATGGCGGAAACCCCCATCCCGGCGGTCAAAGGTGCAAAAAATCATATTCTGCTGCAGAACGGGGTCGCTTTTGAAGGTAAAAAATACCGCAATCCCATTGATGCCAGTGCGATCATGCTCGGCGATAAAGTCCGGGTGTGGTTTCTTGCAGACGGCAAGGATTATTATTTCTTTGACTGGTCAAAAACCGAACATAAAATTTCCGGCGGCATCCACAAACTCATGTGCAAAACCGGAGATTCCGCCCCCGTTCCGCTGAATGCCGATGCCGTCAGAAAATTTCTGGATGCCAACGGCTGTACCCGATACCGTCTGGAGCGGGATCCCCGGGAAAACATCATTATGACCGCCCGTCCGTCATGGGACGGTGACACTTTCTACGGGACGGTGACCAGCGGTTGGTCACAGCCGATACTTTTCAGATGCAGCGACGGAAAAACCATTGAATTTCTTTCGGTCATTCCCAATATCGCCCAGTATGAGTGTACCGTGGCACTGCTGAACGGCAAAATTTACGCACTTTTGCGCGGTACTGTCCGGGGGGCAAACTTTTTCGTTGCCGATGCCGGAGAGTGGAAATTCCGTCCCTGCGGCAGATTGCCGGCGGCGGAAACCCGCGCCCAGATGTTGACACACAACGGCAAACTGCTGATCGCGTATTCACGCAACAATATCCAGCCCAACAAGATCCGCAACGGCAGAAACAATATGATCATTCTGGAGGGTGAAGGAGAGGATCTGAAACAGTACAAAGAAATTTTCCGGGTAGTCGATGAGATCGGATTCGTCTCCTTTGATATCGTTGACTGCAATGGCGGATTATATGTGATATGGAGCAACAGTGAACGTTTTCCCGACCAGCCGGTGCCGGTTTCCGGCAAAGTGGCACTGCAGGGCAAAGATGTGCTGTTTTGTTCAAAACTGACCAAATGAACTATGAAGAACTTGAAAAACATTCTTGATTCCGGTAAAACTGCATTGGGCATATTTGCCGCGTGTTCCGGAACTGCACCGGTGGAACTTGCCGCCGGCTGCGGATATGATTTTGTTATTCTGGACGGTGAACACGGTCAGGCTGATGAACGGGGAATATTTGAACAAATCGCCCGGCTGGAAAAATACCGGACGGCAGCATTGGTGCGGATCCCCGCATTCCGGCATGAATATGTCAAACGGATGCTTGATTACGGTGCAGACGGCATACTCTGTCCCATGATCGAAAGTGCCGCCCAGGCAGAAGAATTCTCCCGGTCACTGCGTTATCCTCCTGCCGGCACCCGGGGGATGACCGGAATTTTCCGGGCTTCGGATTATAATAATGACTTTGATGGATATTTCCGGAGTTCAGGAGATGTTTTTGCCGCCGTACAGATCGAATCGGTAAAGGCGGTGGAAAATGTGGAAGCGATCGCCGCCGTACCGGGAATAGATATGCTTTTTATCGGACACTCTGATCTGTCCGCTGATTACGGCTGTTATAAAGATTTTGCAGATCCCCGGATCATTGCCGCGGGAAAACGGATCATTGCCGCCGCCGGAGCCAACGGCAAAGCTGTCGGCATAGTGTTGAGAAATAATATGGATTTGCGTGCTTATGCTGAAAAAGGAGTAAAATTCATCTGTCTGGGTACCGATCTGGGCATCATGCAGCAGGCACTGCGGGAAAAATTGCAAACATACAGAAACAACTGTATTTAACCAATAAAAAGAAAGGGGAAAACATGATCAAAAAACTTTCTGTATTTACAGCACTTGCATTTGCAGTGTGGTGCGCCGGTGCCACCGTCGCGGTGCGTAACGGTCAATTGCCGGGTGCGCCGGATGATGCGTCGATTTTCCAACCGGAAACGATCACCGTTCCTGCCGATACCGGTGTAAATGGCACACTGAGTATCTGGGTCAAACCGGAAAAATGGGACAGCAGTGACAACGGTGTATATGCCATCGCCGCCGCCGGAAATCGCAAAGGCGTTCCCGGATTTGAAATCTACCGCAATGCCAACGGCACGGTGCGGCTGCTGATTTTTAACGATGCAGTCAAAAAAGAGATCGGTGATGTCACCATCAAATCTTCTGCATTCATTCCCGGTCAGTGGAATCATCTGGCGATGGTCTGGACCAGCAACGGGAAATCATCCATTGCCAAAATGTATGTCAACGGCAAATCCGCCGGAACCCGCTGGGTCAATTTCGTCTGGGATCCGGCGAAACAGGATAAAGAATGGGATTTGAACAACTCTCCGGTGTGGGCGAAAAAACGTACCAAATTCAAACTCGGTCTGGGCAAAAGTGCCGTCTGGTCACGCGCTTTGTCCGATGATGAATTGGAACTGCTCGCCCGGGAAAAATTTGTTGCCGGAAGTGCCGGTGCCCCCCAAGACAATACGGTGGTCATGCGCGATAACATCCTGCCCGGCGCGGCGGTGACGGAAAAAATGTATGCGCCTTTCAAACTTTTCCCGGAAGGCGACTTCAGCAAAGCCGGAACGTTGTCCATGTGGGTCTATACCGAAAAATGGACGGACTCCGATCCCGGTGTCTACTATCTGGTCAGCGGCGGTGAACGCAACAAGACCCCGGGTTTTGAATTCCACCGCAACGCCAACGGTTCACTGCGTCTGCTCTGGTTCAAAGATATGACCAAAAAAGAAGCCGGCGATCTCAATGTCAAAAATCCGCCTTTTGCTTCCGGCAAATGGACTCATCTGGCATTCACCTGGGTCAAAAAAGGCAACAGTACCACGACCACGGTTTACATTGACGGTCACAATGCCGGAACCCGCTGGGCAGGTTTCGCCTGGGATGAAGCTCCGAAAGTCTGGAACTTCAACAACTCTCCGGCGTGGGCAAAAGCCCGCAGCAAATCCCGTTTTGCCATCGGCAAAACCGTGCTGACTCCCAAAGCATTGAGTGCCGGGGAAATCAAAATTCTGGCGAAAGAAAAGTTCCTGCAGGGAGCCAGAGTATTCAAAGATGTTAATTTTTTGCCGTTTTCCACCGGTAATAAAATAACCGGTCAGATATCCGCCCCGGTCCAAGGGGCGGTGATGGTGGTGGAATTCGCTGATGAAAACGGAAACATCACCACAAAAGAAATGCCGCTTGCAGTTGATGCGAACGGCATTTTTGATCTTAACATCACGATGGATGATGACACCCACGAAGTTATGCTGACTCTCAAAGATAAAAACGGCAAATTTCCCCTGTGGCGTGTCCGCAATGTTGTTTACGATTCCGGCATGCCGCCGCTGAAAAAGAATTACTGGCAGGCGTACTGGCTGAAAACCGCCACCCAGCCGGGCGAGCACCGCTTCAGGGGCGGCACCTGGTATTTTGTCAAAGAGTTTGACCTTGATCTTTCTCAAGTAGCTTCTGCCGGATGTCAATATATCGGTTCAAATAACGGCACCGCGTATATCAACGGTCATGATCTGGGCCGCACCTATGGATGGGCGACTCCCAAAGCGGTAAAAGATGTCATGCCTTACCTGCGTAACGGTAAAAACGTTTTCGGCGGTGACGCTTATATCCCGCATGATTCATCGACCTGGATGGGTGAATTGACACTGGTCATGAAAGACGGTTCCGTCCGTTATATCGCATCTGATGCGACGTGGCGTTACTCCGATGTCCTGGTCGAGGGCTGGGGCAAACCGGAATTTGACCACTCCAAATGGGGATTGGCTATCGCCTATATGCGTCCGCCGCAGCGTCCATACGGAGAAACCCGTTATACCAACTTCACTCCGATCCCCCACGTTGAACCTGCGGCGATCAAACTTGCCGCAACTGCCGGAACAGCTGTGGATGTAAAATTTACTGCGCCGCTTGCCAAAGCGGAACCGGAAGCAGAAGTGTGGCTGAAACTTTTCCGCAACGGCAAAGAATTTTACCGGATGCCTCTGAATGTTTCATGGCAGGACGGCACGTTGACATTGCAGAATAAATTGACCGTCCCGGCAACTGCCATGACCGGTGAATACGAATTGGCTCTGGAAAGCCGCGATATAACTTTCCCGGAACGGCTCGGCACGCTGAGCATCTCCGGTGATCCGAAAATCAAACCTCTGACTGTTGAAGTCAAAAAAGTCAAAGGTACTCCGACCCTTTTTGTCAATGGTCAACCTGCTCCGCTGCTGTTGCAGCGTTGTGCGATCAACTTCCGCAACAGTACCATCACCTACCGCTATATGACCGGTTTTGACAAAGCCGGGGTCAAACTTGCAGAAATCAACCTCAATTTCGGCAAACTCTGGAAAGAAGATAATACACTGGACACCGAATATCTCGATCATTTTCTGCAATCCGCGCTCTTTTACGCGCCCAATAACAATCTGATTTTGTTTTTCCAGACCGATGCCCCCAAATGGTATCTGAAAAAATATCCGGAAGAGTGTTTCGTTTCCAATCAGGGCGTGAAACCCTATATTTCCTATGCTTCCATGAAGTATCACCGGGATTCCACAGAGTTTCTCGGCAAAATTCTGGAATATGTAAAAACCCGTCCCTACTATCATCAGATCGCCGGATTCGGACTGGACGGCGGTGATGACGGTCAATTCATGCAGTGGGCCGGCCGCGGTATCATTTATGTAGGTGACTACAGTAAGCCGATGAAAAATTATTTCCACGACGCGCTCCGCAAAAAATACGGCACGATCGAAAAACTCAATGCGGCATGGGAAAGCAGTTACAAAGATTTCAGCGATATTGAAATACCTTCCGTGGAACGGCGCAAAGGCACGTTGGAAAAAGTCTTTCTCCATCCGGTCAAAGATGCTGATGTCGTTGAATTCACCCGGGCATACTCCAGTTGTGTGGTCGATTTGATCAGCAGCTATGCGGCAATGATCAAAAAATCCACTGACCGTAAACGCATCGTTGCGGCATATTACGGTAAATTTTTCTCGATCGCCGGTATTCTGCAGTGGGCGGAACTGGATATTGAACGCGTCCTGCGCAATCCTGATTTTGATTACCTGATCGCAGTGGATTACAAACAGCGTCCGATGGGCAAACCTCACGAAGTCAGCGCACCGCTGGCATCCTACCGTCTGCACAACAAGATTTTTGTGGATGAAGCCGACTGCCGCACCTACCTGACCGGTGCCAAAGATTGGGGAACTGCCAAAACGCTTTTTGAATTTGCCTCTCAGGGACGCAAAATGTTCATTCTCAGCTGGGTTCGCGGTCATGGTCTGCATTGGTACGATCTCCACGGCGGTGTGTTTGAAAATACCGGTCTGCTGCGCTCGATCGAAAATATCCAGAAAATTGCCGAAGCAGCCCCCGTCCGTGCGGTTCCCAAAGGCGAAATCGCCGTGTTTGTGGATGAAAAAAGCTTTCTTCACACCACCTATACCCGCCGCAGTCTGGGTGCCGCCCGGCAGAATTCGGCGTTTCTCCGTTTGGGCACGTCGCTTGACCGCTATTTGCTCAGCGACCTGCTGCATCCGGAATTTCCGGAATACAAAATGTATGTTTTCATGACCTCATGGGCACCGACTGCCGAACAGCAGCAGGCGATCGAAAAACTCAAACGTGACGGTAAACTGCTGGTGTTCCTCCACAATACCGGTTACATTGACGGCAAAACCATCGGCATGGATAATGTCTCCCGGCTCACCGGTATTGAAATGGCGGACAGCGGCAATATCAATCTGGCGATGCGTTACACTCCCGGAGAGTGTCCGGAACTTTTCAGCAAGGTCAGTAATACACTGTTTGCCAGTGTCGGCAAAGTGGAACATGCGGCAGTGCCGGTGGACAAAAAAGCGGAAGTTTTCGGAGCGTTCCTGTTTGATAACAAACATAAACCTATGGCATACCGTGACTTCGGCACCTGGAAAAGTTTCTACAGTGCCGTTTCGCTGCTGCCGCTGGAATTGTGGCGGGAACTGGCACGCAAAGCCGGAGTTCACTTCTATGTGGACAACGATCCGGACTGCATGGTCTATATCGGCAGTGATCTGGTGGGTATCCATTCCGGCAAAGGCGGCAAAAAAGTGCTGACATTCCCTGAAGCGCACACTTTCATAGATGCAATTTCCGGGGAAGTGGTTGCCAAAGACACCAAAACTCCGGCATTTGAGATCAAACCCGGAGATACCCGTATTTTCCGGATAAAATAAAAAGCTCTGTACTAAAAGAGTACTGATACGCCGCCGGGTGCGACCCGGACGCGGTCCCGCGGCGGAACGCTGGTCGTCGCCAAAGCGGCGAAATATCTGCCGCAGGCAGTGGCGTTCCGCCGCAGAAAAATCAGTCTGTGTTTAGTACACAATCAAATAAATATCAACTCATATAAAAAAGGATGTAAAACAAAATGATTACCGGTACATTTTTAGATGAGATCAGTTTTGACATTCCTCACCACAACTGGGGCATTGAGGAATGGGACAAAGATTTCCGGGCGATGAAAGCGATGGGGATCAAACGGGTCATCATGATCCGCTGTGCCCATAAGAATTTCATGACCTATGATTCAAAGGTAATTCCCCGAATCAACTCCGATTATATCATGCACAAACCGCCGGTCGATCTGGTGGATATGTTCCTGACGCTGGCGGAAAAACATGATATGGAATTTTTCTGCGGTACTATGCACTGCCACAACACCCCGACCCGGACCTGGCTTGACCCGGCGATCTACGAAGAAGAAGCGCAGTGGAACATCGACATTATTTCCGAAGTCTGGGAACGTTACGGCCACCGCAAAGCATTCAAAGGCTGGTATCTGACTCACGAAGTCAGCCGCAACCATCCGGGCACGATTGATCTTTTCCTGAAACAGGGCGGTTATGCCAAAAAGATTTCCGGTCTGCCGACCCTGATCTCTCCGGGATTCTCCTGCGGGGTCAAAAATGCCGGTATGGCAACATTGAAAGACAAACCGGTCAAAACCATGGAAGAGATGTTTGAGGATTGGGAAGCGATCTTCTCCGAATTGACCGGTACTCTGGATTATGTGGCGTTCCAGGATGGTCACGTTCACTTTGACCAGTTGGTCGAGTGTCACAAAGGCATCCACGCGCTCGGTCAGAAATACGGCATCGACACCTGGACCAATGTGGAAAGTTTCGACCGCGACATGCCGATCGCGTTTCTCCCGATCAAATGGGAAAAATTCCTCTGGAAAATCGAAGCGGCTCAGGCGGCGGGGATCAAAGACGGTATCACCTTTGAATTCTCCCACTTCATGAGTCCCAACAGTATGTACGGTTCTGCCGCCGGACTTTATGACCGGTACTGCGAATACTTCGGACTTCCGGCACGTTCAACAGATTTCAAATAAGCGTAAATGCAAGGCTGCTGCTGAAAAAATTTTCAGTAACTGCCTTGTTTGTTTGCATTTATAAAAAATCATGCTATATTGTAATGTAGCGTTGGCATACAATATAATTTAAGGAGGAACTATTTATGGCATTGCCTACAAACAACAAGGTTTCCGGTGCAACTATTTATTCTCCGCTGGGGGATGTCAAGAATATCACTATATGTGACATCACTTTCACTACCGGTTCAGCAACAACCTACAGCGTAGGAGATACGCTTCCAAATGCGAACATAGCGTTTGTGGGAGGAGAGTTCAATGGCAGTGAAACGATGTCAGTAGCTCTTTTCGACCATTGGAATCAGCAATGGAAAAACAGAGGATACAAAGACGTTACTTTTTCTGGTTTCACCTGTAATTCGGCTGAAACAGACTACCGTGGGGGACTCATCCGGAGTTATCAATCAAACGTTTTTATGGAAAATGCAACATTCCGGGACAATGCTGTATCTGGATCATGCACGGTTTTGTATGCCAATTCATGGGAGACCTTTATCAAAGATTGTACTTTTATAGGTAACACTGCCACAAAAGACGGCGGAGTAATTGGTTCATGGACTACGATGCACATAAGTGGTTCAACCTTTTATGATAACTGTGCCACCCATGGCGGAGCTATCGTATTGAATGCATCCAATTCTGTAACGATTGAATCTAATGACCTTGCTACTGTCTTTGACAGTAACTACAATGCCGTTCACAACGGGACATTCAATATTTCTGCAAATGCAACTGCCAAATTCTTCAACGACAAAAGTGATGCTGTCACTGCCATGTACTTTAACATTTATGGCACTGCTATCTTCAGTGGCAATGCCGGCAGCGCCATCAATTTGCTTTTCAACGATGGTAGCGGTTTTGCAACCTCATCTACCTTAACTGTTTCCGGAAGTTTGATCGCAGAAACTGCCAGTGACAAGGTCTCAGCCTACCATATCACCCTCGAAAGTGGTGCGTATATTGAAACCGCCGCAGATTTCAATGCCTCCGTAAGCACGATAAGTGTCACCGATACCGATTTCAAGTTTGATAATACCCAAGGCATCACCATTTCAGCAATGGATTTCAAGGACACTGCCAGCACCATCACTTTTGCCGGCAATGCTCAAGTCAACTTTACTGTCACCAATGAGCAGGCTCAGGATTTGAGCAAGGTCGGCATCTCCGTTTCAGCAGATGTGCTGAATAAAAATAATGGTCATGTCATTGCCAATAATATTGCTCTCGGCGAAAACCAGACCATCACTGTCGGCGAAAAGCAATACGCCATCGGTCAGGAATTTGTGACCGGTGATTATGCTTACAGCTTTGCCAACGCCAACAATCAGTTGACTTTGGCAAAAAGAGAAAACGCTACTATCTCCGATGGTGCTGTAATTGATACAAACTTTATCAATGAAGGTTCCGAAAGCCTCATCACCGGCGGTGAAATCAACGCTGTTTTCGTCGGTACGGATCTTACATCCGGAAATGTGAATACCGAAGTTCAGGACGGTAAGTTCAGCAAATTCTTTGTCGGCGGTGCGCTGGTCAAAACTGAAGCGGCT
>JAFVRD010000032.1 GCA_017504435.1 Lentisphaeria bacterium
GATGCGCCGCAAACATTTCACTGGGCAATGTCTGGGTGACTGCCCGGAAGGCATCGCCTTTGATGGAAACTTCATCCAGAGTGTGAACGACTTTGCCGTCCACATCTTTCAGCACGATCTGCGCTTTGTAATCACCAAGCACGGCACCGCCGTCGGGGATGTTGAGCATTTCAAAACGCATTACATCGCCGAATTTATACGCATAACGGTAACTGAAAAGCATATTGGGGATGCTCAGATCATCACCCGGCAGCGGGGTGAGTTTTTTGCTTTTGTCGATCAGACTCTGATAGTAACGGATCATCCGGCGGTAGCCGGCTCCTTTGTAAACACTGGGCTGAAAACAGGTGTTTTCGTTCCATTCGTTCCATTCAAAGGTGACAATGAAATCCGGATTCATGGACATCGCATCTTCAAACGTCTTGCGGAAAGTCTCACTGCCGTACTCCTGGGCATTGATCATACCGGTAAAATGATTGACATAGCCAAGTGAACTGATGATACCGAGAACTTTGCCTTTGTTCTGCGGGCGGGAGAAAAGTTCCATAATGTAAGGTCTGAGCATTTTGAAATATTCTTCATCATAGCGGAAACCGTACTCTTTGCCCATTGAATATACATTGCGCCGGGGGCAAAACCCCAGATAAAGACCGTCTGCGGCATCCAAATAACCCTGCAAATGCTCCATAAGTTCCCGGATTTTAACGGGATCCGGTGCCGGACGGGAGCTGCCCATGAAATGTTGCTGATAGAATGTCTGCATCGGGATTTTGACATCGGCGACAAAAAGAAAAACATCTCCGGTCTCCTGACGGACTTCCGCCATGAAATTTTTAACAAATTCCGGAGTGCGTTTTTTCGATGCCGCCTCATAGGAATTGATCACGACCTTGCCGTTGATACGGAACGATTTGGGAGAAGCCGCCGCCCGTTTGATCACTTTGACAATAGTTTTTTTGTTGGCACTGGAGCTGCCGATTCCGGGCAGATAAATTCCCGGCATTATCATGGATTTGACATCATATTTTTCTGCCGTATCAAAGAGCAGTTCCATAGTACCGCCCAACGGTGTCAACCCGGCGATATTGTAGGATTCCGCCTGCAAAAAGTGCTGGAGATTGCTCAATTCGGTCTGGTAGACAAATTTATTGCCCTCATAGCGGTGAGCCGGATTTACATACAACGGACGGTCTTTCCAGTAGTGCAGAAAGTTCTGAAAATCTCCGTAATGCGCCTCCAACTGCGGAAAGATCAGAATATCTTTGGTCGCTTTGCCCGGACGCGGCAAAATATCCACTGCCGCAGATGCAGCAGCAAATATCGCTGCAAGAAACAAAAATAATGAGCGTAACTTTTTCATTTTTCACAGTCCTTTTTATATTTTATGTTGTTTATGCTCAGAAATATCCCGGATCATGCCGGGGATGAGTTTTATTCACATAATAAGTCGGAACAGTCCTCTGAACCAATTCCGGTTTGGTATCCCAAGTGCTGCTGTTCTGCAATTCGCCATTGTCATTGAATGACTCGGTATGGCCGTCTATACAGACAAACTGAACATTTTTATTATGCCGGAAAGCGACCCGGTCTCCGGAATTTCCGCTGCCGTCACGATAATTGTTGTTCAAACATCCTTTCAGTGCGTTACCTTCTGTTACCAAATACCAATCGGAATCGAGATAGGAAATCCAGTTTTGCGGCATTTTTATTTTGCTTCTGCGGTAAGAACAATTTGTTCTGTTAAAAGACCCCATCGCAAACTGAGTCACCGCATAACTGATTGAACGCGGAAGGTAATCATTATTGGAAGCTCCTTTGTGCTGTGCTTCATCACTGCGGGATGGACAACCATTGATAGATGCTCCTTCTTTCCATTTTTGCTCACTGGTTCCGGTCGCTCCGACATGCCGGATAAAACTGCCGTAAACATACCAATTCAGTTTACCAGATCCGACGGCATTGTTGCCGTCATAAGAACGGAACAACAGGGGATTGATCGTATTGAAGTGATTCTCGCCCAGCAGATAATCATCATAATTATTGCCGTATTGAGCATTCGCCACGCCAAGCTGTTTCAAATTGGACATACAATTTGCTCCTCTGCCGCGTTCCCGTGCCGATGCCAATGCCGGAAGCAGCATTGCCGCCAGAATCGCGATGATGGCAATTACGACCAACAATTCGATCAACGTAAAGTTCCGGATTTTTTTCATATCATCATCCTTTCTTGTGAAAATTTCAATTACGGCTTAAGGATTACCGGCTGCCGGCCGGGACTGCCGGTAATCCTTAAACGGTAATTTTCTGAAATTCAACCGGGGAATGATTCACATTCCCCGGTCAAAACACACATCAGAAATTATTTGATGATCTCGATTTTCATATTACGGAATTCGACCGGGGTCATCGTGGCGATCACCGGGCAGAGTGCATCACCCATCGCCCACATCTGATAACGGGCATTATTGCCGCGGATCTTTTCTGCCACACCGGGTTTGGTGGTGAAAGTGAAAGTCTGCCAATCTTTGGTCACTTCGATTTTAGTGTTGCCGAGGAAACTCCAGGTCGTCTGATGCTGGCGCACCGCGACATCTGCATCGACCGCTATTTTTGCAGGAGTTGCAAGAATAATTTTGTTATTGGCACGATCGACCCGTTTGATGTGACCGATCAGATTAGTGTTGGGCAGATCCCGGAGTTTGCCGGTGGGGTCACAGTCAAAGGCAATGTAAGTGCCATTGGTGTTTTTCCATTTGAATGCATCTTTGACTTTGACTTCGGTATCACCGACTTTGATCGGAGCCGCCAGTGCGGTATCTGAACCTTCCACAAAAAACACACTTGCCGCGCCGAGAACTCTATCCTGATACATCGGATGCAAGCCGATACGGACATTCTGTTTAGCAGCATATTCAGGCGCAATCCGGATGTCAACACTGTATTTATAGGTTGCAGTTTTGTCAAAATTCACCTGATTGCGGCTGCCCAGCATCCAACAGCGTTTGGTGATCTGGAAACCTTCCGGTGTGGCTTTGACATTGCCGTTGAACATGTTGGCATTGTTGTACTCAACGATTTCCGCGAATGCCGGCAGTGCTGCCATGACCGCAGCACAAATTACAGTAGTGATCTTTTTCATTTTTTTCTCCTTTTTTAAGGGTTTAGGGTTCTGTTTACTGTATTTCCTGAATAGTACAGCGCATCTACATATACGCTGGAAATAATTCCACTGCCGCGCTGTGCCATTGCCTTTTCCATAACATCAAATGCCGCCGCCGCCAGCAAATCAAACTGCTGGGCGACTACGTCGATCAGATAATCCTGTTCCGGGAAACACTTCTGGATATCTGCCCCGACCCAGTTGAAATCCCGCCCCGGCACCAGCTCCGGATGCAAACGCAAATACTGGGCAAGCATCAGAGTGTGACCGGCTGTCGAAGTGAATATCGAGTCAAATTCCCCTTTGTGAGTCTTGAAAATGTGATCGTACAACTCCAGGGATACTTTGAAATCATTTTCCGATCCGGTATAAAATTCCAGCGGCTTGCTCCATTCATAGGCTTCGCATCCGGCAATAAAACCGGAGACCCGCAGCGAAAAATCAAATTCATTGCGCCTGTAACCGCAAACCACCGCCCGTTTCCCGTAACGGTAAAGCAATTCCGCCGCCCGGAATCCGATGCGGAAAAGATTACTGCCCACACTGGGCAACGCACCGACAATCAAAGGCGCATCCAGCATTACAAACGGATAATGCTCACGGTAAAGATGGTTGAATACCCGTTTCCAGCTGCCGGCCATGGAAACTCCGACATTGAAAAATCCGCCGCTGAAGCTTTTGTCCGCAATAACACTTTCCACATGTTCCAGACCATCCCCCCCCGGCGCGCAGAAAACGACCTCGCAACCTCGCAACCTCGCTTCCCGCATCAACGCCATGGGATAACCGCCGCCGGAGACCTGCCCATTGAATACCATGAACTTTTTGCCTCTGGTATTCCCGCTGAGCGTCATCGGAACCACAAAATATCCGTTCGACGGACGGCAGATCAGCACTCCTTCATCCACCAGTGAACGCAATGCCCGGTGTACCATATTCTGGGAACAACCCAATGTTTCAGCAAATCTGCGCTCGCTCGGCATACGGGTATTGAAAGGGAAATCCCCTTTTAATATCCGGTCTAATATGTGCTGTTTTACTTTTTCCATTCCGGGAAAACCACTTTCAATATCTTCCCCCCCAACAGGGGAAATATAACATCACACGATAATGGAGACAAATTATTCCGGTGAAAAACTTCCGCTTTCATGATTTTAACGGTTTTTTCAAACCCACTCATCCCCGGCGGTATTTTTACGGTCACAGCGCATCATAAAAACACTGCCCGCTAATACGATTTTCAGCACACATCAGTACTGCATCATATTTCCGCTTGAGGATATTATACCGCTACTCCGGATAAATAGCTACAGAATACAGAAAAAAAAAATGATTTTTTTTACGATTGATATAAATTGATTTATTCCGATGTCACTTTCAAATTATTCAAATATCACATCGGCAATATCGTATTCATCACAAAATATCATGCACAAACGGTCAAAACCGATCGCGCATCCGGAGCTTTCCGGCATCCCGCGCTCCAAAGCCTCCAGAAAATCAGTCGCTTCCGGATATTTCAACATGCCCTGTTCCGCCCGGAACTGCAGAGCTGCGGCAAACCGCCGTCTCTGTTCAGCAGCATCGGTCAATTCACCGAATGCATTGCCCAACTCCATTCCCCGGATATACACTTCCCAGCGTTCCGCGACCCGGTTGTCCCGGCTGCTCAACCGGGAAAGCGAAGCACGGGCAGCCGGATAATCGATCAGAAATTCCGGACACTCTTTGCCCAATTCCGGTTCGACTTTCAGCACCATCAATTCATCAAATGTCCCATCCGCATCCGCCGTAAATGCCGAAACACCCGCATATTTGCGGAACGCTTCATCCACACTTATATAACAGTGCCGTCCCAAATCCACCGGATGCCCCTGATATGATATCCTGGCAGTTCCGCAAACCTCCTGTGCCGCCCGGGCAATAAACGCAGCAGTAAATTCCGCAAGCTGACGGTAATCCCAATTCACCGCATAATATTCCAGTATGGTGAACTCCTCCCGGTGCTTGCGCCCGGATTCCTCAGCCCGGAACGCCGGCCCGATCTGGAAAATTTTTTCCATTCCGGCACAAAGCATCCGTTTCATCGCCAATTCCGGACTTGTCCGCAGAAATCCATCGGCACTCGGTACCGATTCAATGTACTCCTCCGGCGCAGGAGCAGGTATTTTCACCGCCGTGGAAACTTCATCAAATCCCGCATTATAAAAACCGTTCCGCAATGCACGGAGCAATGCGGAACGCCGTTTCAAATTATCTGTTTTACTCATTGCCACTTCAAATATGCTTCAATAAAACGGTCAATATCTCCATCCAAAACCCCGGATGTATCACTGGTCTCCACATCAGTACGCAAATCTTTCACCATCTGATAGGGCTGCAATACATAACTGCGGATCTGACTGCCCCAGCCGTTTTCCATTTGCTCACCACGCAACGCAGCGGCGGCTTCGCGCCGTTTGCGCTCCTCCAATTCAAATAAACGGGCTTTGAGCATTTTCATCGCCGTGGCCCGGTTCTTGTGCTGGGAACGCTCATTCTGACAGCTGACCACTATACCGGTCGGCAAGTGAGTTATACGCACTGCACTGTCAGTGGTATTGACGTGCTGCCCGCCTGCCCCGCTGGAACGGTAGGTGTCCACCCGCAAATCAGCTTCATTGATCTCAATGTCAATGTCGTCATTCAATTCCGGGAACACATCCACTGAACAGAAACTCGTATGTCTGCGGGCATTGCTGTCAAACGGAGAAATACGCACCAGACGATGCACCCCGTTTTCACCTTTGCAGTAACCGTAGGCAAAATCGCCCATGATATGCAGCGTCACACTGCGGATACCGGCTTCATCACCGGGCTGGTAATCAATGAGTTCCTCTTTCCAGTTGCGCCGTTCAGCATACCGGCGGTACATGCGGAAAAGCATGCTCGCCCAATCGCAGGACTCCGTACCGCCCGCCCCGGCATGAATGGTCAGATAAAAATTGTTCCGGTCAAAACGTCCGGAAAGAAAACTCACGATTTCCAGTTTATCCAGATCTTTGCTCAACGGCTCGATCAAAGCATCCGCTTCCGCCACAAACGCTTCATCTTCAGCGGCAAGTTCCAGTGCCGTGGCAAAATCATCCAGAGATTCCTGCATTTTGCGGTACGGCAGAATAATATTGCGGCAACCGGTTGCGGCTCCGATGGTCTCCTGGGCAGCATCTTTGTCGTTCCAGAATTCCGGAGCATTCATTTTTGCTTCCAGGGCAGCAAGTTCCTCTTCTTTTTCGCCGATTTTGAGAAAGTCGCCGACCTGCTCCAGACGGGAACGGAATTCAGCGTCTTTCTGGCGCAATTCTTCCAGCATCATCATTTTTTCAAGCTCTCCAGTTTCCACATATCATCCAAAAGCCGCTGGATCTGGCCCAGACAGGCTCCGCATGCCCCGCCGGCTTTGCAGTAATTGGTAACTTCTGCCGCACGGCGCAAACCGTTTTCTTTTGCCACATGCAAAATTTTAATATCGGTAATACCGAAACATTTGCAGATCAGCTTACCTTCGTGATCCTCCATCGTTTCAAAAGGATTGGGTTCTCCGCGGTAATCTGCGATCGCCGCCTGTAAAGCCTCCATGCCCATGACCGAACAGTGCATTTTCGCTTCCGGCAGTTCACCCAGCAATTTCACGATATCCTGATTGGTGACTTTCTGCGCCTCCTCCAGCGTCATACCTTTGATCAATTCAGTCAACGCTGAACTTGATGCAATGGCACTGGCACAACCGAAGGTTTTGAATTTCACATCCGCGATTCGGCCGTTTTCATCCAGTTTGAAAGTCAGTTTCAACGCATCACCGCAGGATGCATTGCCCACCTGACCGACGCCGTCGGGATTTTCCACTTCACCCACGTTACGGGGATTCATGAAATGATCGATAACTTTATCTGTATAGTTCCACATTTTATTTTTTACTCCTCGGAGTTGATTTTACCTGTTTTATGATCCCGACCAGATTTACGGCTACATCATTGCTTTTATAAAGTTTACGGCGTAAAACCGTTTCCATATAATAACCCAGCAGTTGACTTTTTTTCAAATTACTGCCCAATGACCACGCCGCAGCGATCTGGATCATATGCTCCATGACTTCACGCTGCTCATCGGCTGTGAGCTTTGCGCCGGATTTTACCTTTTTTTGGGCATCTTTGACATTGATGCCTTTCCGGTCATGCAGCTGATCCACGATCTTTTGCACCGGGGCAAATCTGCCGGTAATGAAAAATTCCGCCCACAACATATCCAAATGCGCCGGCAATACCACTTTTTTGAACGCCAGCGGATCTTTTCCGGCAAACTGCCCGATCTGCACTTGCACCTGCGGATCAATGACCTCTTTCTGCGCCATCACCGCATCTTTACCCAATCCGGCAAAAATCAACGCATAATAAAGCCGGTGCGGTTCCGCAGCTCCGGATGTGGCACGCGCCAGATCATCGTGGAATTGTTTATTCAATTTGAAAAGTTCAACGAATGCCTGCAATACATGACGGGGGTCATAATTTTTTTGCCGGCTCCGCATTTCGGCATCGCCCTCGGTCATAAAATAGCGCAATGCCGCCATAATGCGTTCCGGTTGCGGCTGCCGGTAATAATTCATTATGAATTTACTGAATTCAGTTCTATCCATCGGCGCATTATCGCTGATGCTCTCTGCTAAATTCAATTTTGCTGACGCACTTTTTACCCCGCCGGAGGCATCTTTGACGGTCAATGTCCACTCATAAACACCGAAACGGTCTTTTTTCTCAAATTCGCCGCTGACATCTTTGCCGGCAAAATAAATGCCTTTGGCTCCGGATGGAAGTTCAATCATCACAGTTTCCGGCACAACGATTTTTACACTCCCATCCGGATTTTTCACCTGTATGGCTCCTTTGAGTTTCAAAGGTTCGGTCAATGGCTCTTTGATGCCGACTGCAATATGCAAGTGAAATACCTGTCCGCATTCGACCTGGGACCGCGTCGGAATAAATATACCGCGCTCCGGCATCACATACCGCACCTGATCATAAACATTATCCGCCACCGTGGGGGACAAATACAGATCATACGCCGCTGCGGAAAACAGCGAAATAAATGCAGCTGCCAAAGAAAGATATTTCAACATCACACTCTCCGTAATGAGCTGACTTCAGCACTCAAACGCAGCCAACTCAGCTTTGACTTTGGCGGCGATAAATTCCGCAACATCATCAATTTTGATACGTTCACTGTCGCGACAGGCCCGGGTGCGGAATTCGACCTCATTTTCAGCCAGAGTTTTCGGAGAAACCACCAACCGCAGCGGGATCCCCAGCAGATCAGCATCACTGAACATACTGCCAGCTTTTTCTCCGCGGTCATCGTAGAGAACCTCCACACCGCGGGCTTCCAATTGGGCAGCCAGTTTTTCGGCAGCCTCACCGACTCCGGATTTCTGCGGATCGACCGCACAGATCTCAACCTGCCACGGAGCGATCGACATGGGCCACACCGGACCGTAATTGTCATTGGAATATTCAATGACCGATGCCATCGCCCGCCCGACACCGATACCGTAGCACCCCATGATCATCGGATGGCTTTTGCCGTCTTTGTCCAGATAGGTGCAGTTCATGGATTCGGAATATTTCGTACCGAGCTGAAAGATATTGCCGACCTCAATTCCGCGGAGCATCTGCAGCGGTTCACCTGAACCGGGAGCCGGATCGCCTTCCCGGACGGTGGCAATATCCGCCACGATATAATCCACTCCGTCAAGATCGCGGTCTGCGTTGAAATTGAGATAATGATATCCCGGCTCGTTGGCTCCGACCACCAGATTGCTGCTCTCCATCGCAGAACGGTCAACGATAATACGTGCTTTTTTGCCTTTCAAATTCAACGGGCTGGCATATCCCGGCACGGCGCCGGCAGCCAGAATGGAGGCATCATCGGCAAATTTCAACTCCGCAACTTTAAGCGCATTGGAAAGTTTGCTTTCATTGACCTCAAAATCTCCCCTGATCAAAGCAAAAATCAATTCTCCGGTGCGGGCATCCTGATAAAATACTGCCTTACCGGTGTTTTCAGCGGCAACATTGAGAAATCCGGCGACCTCTTCAATCGTTTTGCAATCCGGAGTAGCAACTTTTTCCAACTCTTTTGCCGGAGATTTTTCAAATTTCCAATCCGCAACTGCGATTTCGCGGTTGGCACGGTATTTGCGGTCAGGAGAAACAAAAATCGTATCTTCTCCGCATTCGGATATCGCCATAAATTCATGGGAGACCTTGCCTCCCATCATGCCGCTGTTGGATTCAATACTCAGCACATTGGTCAAACCGATCCGGCGGAATATCCGTTCATACGCTTCGTGAGCCCGGACATAATATGCTTCCAGATCCTCCTGACTGGTATGGAAACTGTAGGCATCTTTCATGGTAAATTCACGCGTCCGGATCAATCCGGCCCGGGGACGTGCTTCATCCCGGTATTTGGTCTGGATCTGATAGAGCATGACCGGCAACTGTTTGTAACTGTTGATTTCAGTACGCACCAATGCCGTGATACACTCTTCATGGGTCATCGCCAACAGCATGGGTTTGTCATTACGGTCGGAAAAACGGAGCAGTTCCGCACCAACAGCCTCATAACGGCCGGATTCCTGCCACAAGGCTGCAGGCAGAACCACCGGCATCAAGACTTCCTGACCGTCAATACGATCCATTTCTTCGCGGATGATCTTCTCTATTTTGTCAACAATTCTTTTACCGGCAGGCAAAAGTGAATATATACCGGCGGAAACCGGCCGGATATAACCTCCGCGCACCAGAAACTGGTGGCTGACTGTTTTGGCATCTTTAGGTACTTCACGGAGTCTGCGCCCCGCCATTTTGCTCATTTTCATGTTGTCAATTCCTGTGTTTAAAGTTTAAATATACATCCATTCGTATAATATAATACAGGAATAACATTTTTTCACGCAAAAAATATCATAATCCGCAAATTTTTTATCCTCCGGCAAATGCAAACGGCAGAGTCAGGATATTGACGACCAGTGAAAATGGCGCACACACACCCGCCCAGACATTGCCGGCACCCTCATTCAGATAGCCGAAAGGGGCACCGGCAGTCATCTGAACTATCCCCAGCGGCAGCAAAAGTATCCTGCCCATATCCTGTGCAACAGCCACCATATTATCCCCTGCCCCGCGCATACCGGAAATAAGGTGCGGTGAAGCATCTTTGGCAACTTTCAATGCCACCGGAGCCAGCAATGCCATCGTTACCGGTTCGGCTTTCACCGATACTGTACAACTGAATATGATGAGAATACAGAGTATTTTTTTCACAGGAAATTCCACTCCATGTATTTCAACAACTTATCCGGCGGTCCGGACACCTCAAATCCGGCATAACTGAAAATCAATTTGCGAAACGGACGATTGCGTGACACTCCATCCGACGGAGCTGAAATTATCACAGTATATGCTCCGCTTTCCACGGCAGAAAATTTGGCCGTCAGCTGATTATAAAGATCTTCATCCAGATTATCCGAAAGCAGTTCCCGGTCTTCACGCCACAACTTCAATGCCTGCATGATATTGTCGATCTCATCTTCACCCAAATCCGGAAAGTTCAATTCCACATCCTTTCGGGTCACAGTAAACAGAGATGGATTGCCGCTTAAATCACTGGTATTGGCAGGCGGGATCAAACGCACAGCACTTAATCTGCCATCTTTATCCAACGGGAAAAGTTCGGTAAAATTGCGGATATACAGAAATTCCTCCCGGAACTGCATCGCCGCATTGCGCGGCAGCGGTTTTTTCATGGCATCCTCATAGTCAGCGGATTCCATGCCGCGCTCCTGAATATTCTCATCGCTGTCAATATAATCTGCGATCAATTGCGAAATTTCTTCACACAGATCGACAACATCTTCTCCGGCATCCTCCTGTCCGGAAATCATATTCAGCACACTTTGATACTGGCTTTGCCCCATATCCCAGCCGTTGACCGCATCAACCACCTGGACTTGTACGGTTTCTCCGTAATATTCCAGCGTGTGCTTAACTCCGTCTGCCATAAAGCGGTCATATTCAAACGTGGTGTAATCAACCGTGCCGGGTTTATCATTGGGATTGAGATTGCGATCCGCAGCCATCAGCCATTGCACCCGGTTTGCAACACCCTCAGCAATCAGCATTGACCTCTGTAAATCCACATGGGTCGTCACAGTAAATGTCCCGCTTTTGGATAACGACAAAACTGCCGCTGTCAAAATCCCTGCGGTAAACACCAGACACAATACCGAAATCAATGCGGAATTATGACGCCGCAACATATTTTTTTTCATTGCTGCCGCCCTCCTCCGCTGCCGGTTCTGCCCGGACGGACGCCGCGCCCCGGACGGACGCCGCCGGAACCCGCAGTCGATGATGTACCGGTATTGCTCTGCCCGGAAGAAACGGTGGTGGTCTCCGTTGTCCCTGCAGCAGAAGTACGCACTCCGAATGTACTGTTTGCCGAAACTCCTGCCGTCCGGCGCAGCCACTGCTCTTTGTCACCGTTTGTCCATTCCACGGTCATCCGGACGGCAAGCGGCGGAGAACTGTTTTCTTCCTCCAGATAAGTTTCCAGAAATTCCACCGTCCCTTCTGTTTCGGTGGAATTTTCGGCGTAAGCAAAGGTTATTTGCGATACATTGCGGGCAATAACTTCCCTTGTCCACGGCATATTGTCATCATCTTCCTCCAGCCACGGGAAGCGTGGATACGGAGAATATTCGGCAATAAGCTGTTCTTCTTCCACAAACACCCGGACAAAAAGCAGTGAACCGGGACGCTTGCCGTATGAACGGCGCAAAGTGGCAAAAAACAATTCATCTTCCTTGCCATTGAAAATCATTCTTTCCGTACCTTCTTCATCTTTCCACTTGAATGGTACCAGATTGCGGACATGAGTATCCATCAGATTATCAATTGCCATAAGTTCTTTTAAGTGCTCAGTAACCTGCAAACTGTTCTGATAGCCCTTATAGAAGGTCGCACCGGATATTGCCGTGATCGTCGCTACTACCGTCAGCAGCCCGATGGCGACTACCAATTCGATCAGCGTAAAAGCATAACGTTTACTGAACATCATCTGCCTCCTCGTAACCGAACCGGTCAATAACTACAGATAAACGCTCCCGGCGATCTTTCATCCGGATCAGCGTTATTGTCCACTTTTTCAATGGCAGTTGACCGCTCTGACCGGTAAGTTCCTCCGGCAGACCGTCGGCATCTTCCACAGTACAGTCGATCTGGTAGTCATCATAAGGGAACACCTCATCGGGAACACTCAAATCATCCATTCTGGAATTCATCAGCAAGTACTCCACGCCCTGAGTAAGCATGTGCATTTCGTGCCATTGAGTCCGGGCATTGGCAATACGCAACTGGGATTGGGTCAGCAGCTGCAGCAGTCCGGAAAGAGACAATCCCAATATGGCTATCGCAACGACTACTTCGATCAGAGTGAAATTTTTTCTCATCACCACTCCTCCTGAGCCGGTTCCAAATCGCTGCCGTCACCATCATTGATCTGCAAATGACCATTGAGATAGGATATATCAAAATATTTGGCAGATTTTTCACATTTTATTACCGGACGGTTGATACATGCAGCTCCGCCATTGGGATAAAACCGGAAAATCTCCACATATTCAGTATCACGCGCCTCGTCTTCGGCCTTCTCGATCGTGGAAATCTCCATGCGTTCCGAAAATGCAAAACGCATCGGGCCTGATTCAGGAACCTCATCTCCGGCAGACTCCTCTGCATCCGGATCTGACACGCACGCGTAAAACACCTTTTTTTCAGGCAAAAAACGCACCTCGTGATCCACCCCTTTTTCCGCACACACATAACGCACTGAAGCACACCACGCATCCAGTGCCAATGCCTGTTTATTCAACGCCGAAGCCGGCGACTCCTCCTGCAATGAAGAGACCGCCAGCCCGGCAAGCAGTGCCATGATCGCCAGCACCACTATCAATTCGATCAGAGTGAATCTCGACCGGATATGATGTTCTTTGATGCCAAAGATCATAAAAATGCGATTATATCGGCGTTATCTCCCTCGCCGCCGGGTTCTCCATCAGCACCGTAACTGACGATTTCCACATCATGTTCTTCTCCGGGACTGCGATAAACGTAATCATTGCCCCACGGATCTTTCGGAATAACACTGACTCCGCGGAGATACGGTCCCTGCCAGGATTCGAGATCTTCCACATTTTCAATCAATGCCTGCAAACCGCTGTCGCCTTCCGGAAACTTTTTATTTTGCAATTGATATCCCTGCAGCGCACTGGAGAAGTTTTCCAACTGAGTCTTGGCTGCACCGACATTGGCCTGTTTGACGTAATTCATATACATGGGTGTGGCTATTGATGCCAGCGTGACCAGAATCACGATCACAATAACGACCTCAATAAGAGTGAATTTCTTTTTCTGATACCTTTTCATACGGCTCCTCCCTGACTTATAGAATTTATTTCCATCATGGAAACGAATATCGCCACCACGACACCTAACACTATCACGGCAAGAAATATAATAACTGCCGGTTCAAACAATCCCAACAGACGCTTGATCCGCGTCCGGGTATCCACTTCCAGATTACCGGCAATACTTGCCAGCATCTCACCGACCTGCCCGGACTCCTCTCCGACCCGGAGCATGGATGCGGTACTGCGGGGCACAAATTCATTGCCTTTAAGAGCGGCAGACAACTTCTCACCGGATTTCAGTTTCCGGTCAATGCCGTCAAATCCCGCAGCTACCGCCGGATTGCTGATGATCCTCCCGGCAATACGCACTGTCCGGATGATCTCAACATGATTACCGACCAGAATCGCCAGTGTCCGCAAATATTTGCACATCTCCAAATCAATAACGATCCTGCCGAAGACCGGAATTTTTATCAGCAGCCTGCCCAGAATCAATTTCCATTTTTCAATCCCAAAGTGGTAACGCAAATAAAAATATGTTCCCGTGAATATCAACGGTATCAACCACCATGCCCATTTGAAAAACCCGCCGATGGCAACCAATATCCGCATTGAACCGGGCAATTCACGTCCCATGTCGGCAAATATTTTGGCAAAATGCGGCACAAATACCGCGAACAACACCACTGACACGACCAGCACCACACTGAAAATCACACACGGATATATGGAACTTGATACAATAAAATCCCGGGTTTCTTTGCTTTCACTCATGAATTTATACAATTCAGCGGTAACTTCCGGCAAACATCCGGTCTCCTCTCCGCTTTCGATCAAATTGGCATAATAGCTCGGAAAAAGAGAACCGTAGGAACGCACCAATTCTGAAAATCTTTTACCCTCATGCAATCCCTGACGCAACGAATTGACAAATTCTTTCTGCTCCTGATCACCGCTGCCTTCACTGATGATTGCCAGACTCTGCTCCAACGGAATATTCGCACCCAGCAGCGGAGTCAACTGCCGGGTAAATTCAAACACATCAGCACGCCTGCCGCCGAATCTTGATTTTCCGGCATCTTCAATTCCGGCAAAACGTACCGGAGTCATCCCTCTCAGACGCAATTTTGCCAATGCTTCTTTTTCATTGGCTCCTTCAATGATGATCTCCTCCGGCGTATGCCCCGGTTTGGCGGCGATGTATTTGTAAAGTGCCATTTGTGATTACAACTCCGCTGCCGACCGGTTCAATTCATCCGCAGTAGTAACTCCGGCGGCAACCTTTGCCTCGCCATCTTCTTTCAGCGTGATCATACCATGCCTGACCGCGATCTTTTCCAATTCTCCGCTGGATGCATTGCGGTTGACCGCTTCACGCAACTCATCATCAAGGATCAGCAATTCAAAAATTCCGCTGCGGCCTTTGTACCCGGTCCCATTGCATTTACGGCATTTTACTGCCTGCTTTTCACCGTGGCAAACCGGACATATTTTGCGCACCAAACGCTGTGACAGCACCCCGAAAAGCGCACTTGAGACCAGAAAATTCTCCACTCCCATATCCAACAGACGGGTAACTGCCCCCACCGCATCATTGGTGTGCAGTGTACTTAAGACCAAATGTCCGGTCAATGCCGCATTGATGGCAATATCCGCAGTCTCTTTGTCGCGGATCTCTCCCACCAGGATCACATCCGGGTCCTGACGGACAATGGAACGCAAACCGGATGCAAAGGTCACACCGATTTTGGGATTGACCTGCACCTGACAAAGCCCGCGGGTGCGGTATTCCACCGGATCTTCGATCGTAATGATCTTCTTTTTGGAATCATTAAGCTGACTGATAACACTGTAAAGTGTCGTAGTTTTACCACTGCCGGTCGGACCGACCACCAAAATAATGCCATGCGGTATCCGGATCAATTTTTCAAATTGGCGCAAATGTGCCTCCGACATGCCGAGCTGACTTAAATCAAAATTCACACTCTCTTTGTTCAGCAACCGCAGTACAATGCTTTCCCCGGTCAGAATCGGTATCGTGGAAATACGCATGTCCAATTGAATCCGCCCGAATGAAACATTGGTTCGCCCGTCCTGCGGCAGACGGCTCTCAGCAATATTCAAACCGCCCAGCAATTTGATACGCGATGCGATCGCCGGGAACTGATTGCGCGGCGCACTCAGAATTTCCGTAAGCACACCGTCCACGCGGCAGCGCACCGTTACCGAATCTTCATCCGGTTCAATGTGGATATCGCTTGCGCCCAACTCCAACGCTCTGGTAAAAATATCATTGACCAACCGGACTATGCGCGCTTCCCCGGCAAGTGTCCGCAAAGTATTTTCATCATCAGCTTCCTGCTCTTTTTGTTCATCCTGTTCATCCTGAACATTCTGCAGGCGGCTGAGCAAACGTTCCAGAAACGGTCGCCGGACAAAACGGATGTGAACATTGCACTGCCATGCCATCTGCACCTGATAAAGCAATTCACCCAAACCGTAAGGAGATGCCACCATGAGTGTCACATCATCACCGTCAAACTCCAATGTGACACATTCATGGGCATTGAAAAATGCAATCGGAAAATCTGCCGGCACTTCCGGCAGTGCGATATCTTCTTCATCCAATACCGGCACTCCGAATGCATTGCTGTATATCTCCACCAACTGCGCTTCGGTCAATTTGCCATCGGCGACCAGTTTGCGGTCAGAACTTTCAGATGCTCCGGCATATTCAGGACAGCGCGAACGCATTTTTTCAGTCAGCATCCGCAATGCAGCATCAAGATCAATATCAAGTTTGCTCACATCCAGAACTCCTTATCCTGAAAGAGTACTCCGCGATTTTTATCCGCATCCGGATTATCACCTAATGTGGATTCATAGCTGTTCAACGCTTTGATCGCATCATTGTAACGCCGGACCAGAGCATCTATTTCACTGTGTTCGTTGACAATATAACCGGTGATCAATACCAGCAATTCAGTACGTTCGACCGAGGCATTGGTCGAACCGAGCAAGCGTTTCAGGAACGGGATCTGATTGATGATCGGCAGCGAATCCAGCGTATCGTTGGCGCGTTCCTGGATCAGGCCGCCGAGTACCATGGTCTGACCATTGGCAATCGTCATGCTGGTCTCAATCTGCCGCTGGGTGATCAATGGTGATTTCAAATCCGGAGAAAGCGTGTTGGCTGTCGCCTGAGACATGGTTTGAACAATATCCAGTGAAATAAGATCGGTACTGGTAACATAAGGCGTTACGGTCAAACCGACACCGGTTTCTTTGTATTCGATGGCATCTGTCACCCCGCCGTCCGTGGAAGACACACTGCCGGTCACGATCGGCACCTGCTGACCGACATTGATCTTTGCTTCGGTGTGACTTGACACCAGCAATTGAGGACTGGAAATGACTTTGACCTGTCCATTACCCGCCTGAGCGCGGATATAACCGAACTGGGTCTGCGGATTTTTGGAATCACCCAACCCCATCGTGAAACCGTCCTGACGGTTGCTGCCGGTACGCACCACCGTATTGCCGTTGGCATCAGTCATAAACGGAGAGAGAGTATTATTCGCAGATGAGTTGTTGGCATAATTAGTACCGAAAAGCATCTTGGTATTACCTTTGCTGGCAACTCCGGAAAATTCCAAACCGAATTGAGTGGATTCAGTCAGGGTAACTTCCACCATCAACACCTGCAAAAGCACCTGCGCCGGAACAACATCCAGTTTGTCCAGCAATGCTTTTACCGACGCATAAGTCCGCGGAGTACAGCGTATGACCAGACGGTTCAGTACGCCGTCAGCAAATACCCGGATCGTTGTCCCGTACACTTTGGAATCCTGATCGGTGTTGATATTGGTAGTGTTGGCATTTACCACATCTGAACGGCTGGTGGCACGTCCGCTGGAAGTTCGGTTGGTACGGGCTACCGGAGAGTTGACCGTTTCAGTCTTGGTTCGTCCGGTAGTGGCATCAATGGTCAAAGATGTGCCCTGAGTTTCAAAAACCACCGCCAATGCCCGCGCCAAATGCGCCGCTTTATTGTGACGGACTTTGTAGACAAACACATTCTCCTGATCATCAGAACCGGCGACATCCAACAGAGTTATCCATTCACGAACCATATTCAATGCTTCTTGAGTCGCTGCAGAAACAATGATCAGACGCATCCGGTCAATACCTACGATCTGCACTGCACCGGGGGCGACATTGCGGTCAGTGGTCTTGTAAATATTCAACCCGAGAACCGGCAAAACCTCCTGCAATTCATTTGCAATCTTATTGGGCAGGACATTATTGCACGGCAAAACCATCCGCGGCCAGCCGGATTTGCCGCTTTTATCAAGATATTCGATCAATTGACGGAGTTTGGCAAGATTTTCCGGAGTGTCACAGACCATAACCGCATTGGGACGGGACAACTCCACACAGGTAACTCCGGGACTCAGGAACGGACGGATCTGTCTGACCACTTCATTAGCTGTGGCATTATGCAGCTGTTTATAGTACACTTCTGCCAAATGACCGGCTCGCTGATCCGGCTGCATTGCCAATTTTGCGTTTGCCATGACCCGCAGCAGCGAACCTTCCACTTTTACTCCGGCTCCGGCAAGAGTCAACATCCGGTCAAAAGTGTTCCACAATTCCCGACGGGTCATTTTGGAATTGCAGTTGAGAGTGACTGTACCGGTCAATGCACTGTCTGCTGAAAAATTGAATCCCAGCAAATCGCCGAATGCCGACAGCACATCAAGCAGCGGCGCACTGTTGAACACCATGGACACTTCCAGTTCTTCATCGCCGTTGAGTGCGATCAGGTCTTCATAAAACTTCACCGGAGTACGGCTCAATTCAGCTTCAGCAGGTGCCGGCTTGGCATCCACGCCGAGCTTCGCCATCTGTTCCGGAGAGAGAACCGGTTTCTTTTCCCGTTTGGGAATGACCTGTTCATCTGCCGCTGACTCCTGACCGGAAACAGATGTTTGCAGTTTATTACGATGCAGAAATGCCAAGCGGTCTTCCGGACGTTTTTCTTTTTTTTCCGGCTCAACATTGGCACACGACACCACCAGCATCAACGCCAGAACAGCTGCGGAAAACCTGTTCAAAATTTTCATAATGTTCCCTGCTCCACGATTTACTTTTAACAATTATATTCTGGATTATTTACTTTATTCACCGTCTGCCCCGGTTTGCCGGAGCCTGATTGCCGCTGCCGCGCTGAATATCACGCAATGTACGGATCATTTGCGACTGCATAAACATCTGGGCCTGCTGGAACTGCTGGGTACTGTTCAACCGCGGACGGTTCGACCTGCCGGCAGAACGGTTTTTGGAAGGATCTTGAAGTTCCAACTCCATTTTATCATTGCCGCGCACCAGCACCGCCCGGGTACGGGTAACTTCCGCCAGAGTATAACCATTGGCCATAGTCTCTCCCAAACGGACATATTGTTTAAATGGAGTATTGCTCTGTCTGCCGCCCATCGCACTCCATCTGGTAAAACCGCCGCCGGCACCGCTCATCCGCATTGCCTGCATCAGAAACGGATTTATCTGCCGGTTGCTGCCGGTTTGTTTTATGATCGCTCCTTCGACATCCCCCATTTTGAAAGTCCCGACCAAAGTCATCTCATTTCTGCCGCTGCGGACATTGGCAAGCGGACTGCGGACGTTGCTGAATACATCTGCGGAAATGATCTTTTCCACTGCCGGAGCAAGTTCCGGCAGTTCCCTTACTTTCTTTTCAACCGGAACACTCGCCCGGCGGACATTTTTACGGGAAGACTTTGCGGAAACCGTTTTTATATTTTTCCCGGAGTCCTTTTTTTCTTCAGAACTCAAGTTGGAGATCGTCAACAGTAAAATGATCCCGCCGAGTAAAATATTAAATCCTGCCAGAATCTTTTTCATCATTCACCCTCCGCCATACTCAATATCTCCCCTGCAGGACGGGTAATTTTCAAATCTTTAACACTCAAAGCCCCTTCATAGCAGAATACCCGGAGCGTACCGGAAAAATTCAATCGCGTTTCCGGCACGATATTTACCTGTGCCGCCAGATTGGCACTGCCTACTCCTGTATTGCGCCGGAAACGGTTATCCGGACGCAAATCCAGCCGCCGCCACGCCAAACGCGGTTCTATTTCCGCAAAGCCTGCCAGCAATCTGACTACATCATCAAAGTCTCCATTGCCGGAAATATCTATATCCGCACAACTGAAATCCTGATTGATCCGGCTGATCCGTACCGAACCGATATTGTTGAGCTTGAAATCCTGTTTCCGGGCAACATCACTGATCCGCCGCCGCAATCCGGTTTCGATAATGCCATCATGACTGATTATCCACGATGCCGCCGCCAGAGCCTGATATTTGCGGCGTATCTCCCGCAATTTGGCATGCTCTTCTGAAGCGATTTTATGATTATTCCGGATTTGAATAAGCTCTGAATTTATTTTCGCGATCTTGACCTGATTGGGCAGATCATGCAAAAATGATCCCAGCCAATTTATCAGCAATACACTCCAAACCAATGCCAGAACCGCACAGCAGATGATCAATTTCCCTTTTGGGGTGGAGGCAAATTTTTTCAAATTCATTTTTTCGCCCCCTTTTTCACAGCATTTTCATTTTCCAACGGAGCCAGCTTGAGATTTATAGTGGCGACCGCACTGTCGCCGGTCTGCCGCTGCTGCAATTGAGAAATCCGCCACCGTCCCAACGGCTGTATCAAAGCAGGAATATCCAATTTATCATTTTCACACTGCAGAACCATGTCAATATCTGTATCACTCCACCGCATACTGGATACCATTACATTGGACGGCAGAATTTCAGAAATCAATCCGAACTCCCGCATCGCATCAAATTTACCAACATTCATTTCTACGACCCGGGTCATCTCTTTGAATTCTTTGGCTGCACGTTTGGATGAACTTTTCATCTCCTGCGTCTGCACTTTCAACAAACGCAGCTCCCGGGTCAATGCCCGGTACTCATTGATGTCTCTGCCGTAGGTGCGGCAGAAATACCACCCCAGATCAGCAAGCAGCAGCACTCCGAGCAGAGCAGAAATTATCAGATGTTTACGGTAACGTACCGGACGGACTTTTTCCGGAAGAACCTTGAATGCCTCCGGAGCTTTATGAACCATTCCCCGGGAAATCAATACGGCACATAGCAGCAGCGGCATATATTCTTTGAGTGTAAATCCAGCCGTTTCCGGCAGAACAAACGCCTCTCTAATGACGTTTTCACAAGCTGACATGATCTTCTGCAACTCTTCCGGTTCAGACGGACACGGCATCCATCGGGATCCGCAAAAATAAAAGTCCGGCTCAATTTCCGGCAGGTATATCGCCGGAAGTTCCGGTGAAACTGCCATAAATGGGCAAATAAATTCATCGGCAGTACATCCTGCTTTCTCAAGTTTGTCCGCGATTTTGTTGATTTCAGCTCCCGGGAAAACTGCGACATTTACTCCTACAGTCTCATCCGCACCTGCCTTATCATCGGCAACAAATTGCATTTGATAAGCATCAGGCAATTTCAACAACCGTCTGGGCAATTCAAATTCCACCGCTCCGCGCTGAGCAGAAACCGGAAGCGCAGCGGATGAAAAACGAAAAAAAAGCATCCCCGGAACTTTTCCGGTGACCGCGCAATAGTCGGAATTGCCAAGCTTTTTCATCACCTCAGCAACCTGTTCCGAAAAATTTCCGTCAACTTTCTCTGCCGCAAATGTTTTCAAATGCCACCGGTTGCCGCGATAATGAAAAAGTCCGCCCCGAACCACATCATCGGCAACACTTATGACCGAAAAGTCACGTCCCAAACTTATTCTCTGCCAAATCCGATTCACTTTTTATTATTCCGATCCAGTTCAATTATTTCCAGCAGTTTGCGCCGGGCAGCAACCGAATCCTGACCGCGCAACGTATCATATTCACGCATTTGTTCCGGATATTTACGACGCAATTTGCCCAAATCCGGTCTGGAGAATTGCCGAATCGGAGTTTTTTCATTGCGATTACCGAAATCACTGTTTCTCCGGCTGCCGCGGAAAGAACCGAGTTTCACACCGGCTTTTTCTGCCAATGCCATCAATTTGCGCATTGCATCCCGGGGAGAAGTTTGCATTTCCTGCATTATTGCAGAAAATTCTGCCGGGTATTTTTTGCGGATTTGCCGCAAACTGTCATCCCGCTGTGCAGGCAATTCGACATTGGCTTCTTTGGCAAGTGCCGCCAATTCACTCTCATATTTCTCACGCAAGGCTTCCAGAGCCGCATATTTTTCCGGGAATGCAGCGGCAATCTTTTCCTCCGCAATCAATCTGCCGTACATGACTGCTCCAAAATTACCTCTACCCTCACCGCCCCTGCGGAATTCACGACTGCCGCGCCGGGACATTTCATCCGCACCGCAAAGCAAAAAAAACGGACATAAAAAAAGCAGTAAAAACAATAATCTATATTTTCCAGTCAACATCAGGAACCCTCCACACACGTTAACAAACCACTGTCATCTATTATTTATAACGTGCAACAAAGACAAAATATTTTATTGATCCGGAATTTTTATAAAATTTCTTAAATTATTTCGGCAATTTATCCGGAAAATCGGGAGGCACATTCATCATCTGCAATACCCGCGACATCGTCCTGCCGAATACCGGCGCCGCAACATTGCCGCCACCGTGCTTTGCACCTCTGACCCGGTCAAAGGTCACCACCATGACAAAACGGGGATTACGGGCCGGAACAAAACCGGCAAAAGAAGCACAATATTCCGAACCGTAACGCATTCTGCCGGTGACAGGATCCCGGCTGAGTTTCTGACTGGTACCGGTTTTTCCAGCTACCTCATAACCGGGGATCGCCGCCTGACGGGCAGTCCCTTCACGACCGGTCACCGAGATAAGCATTTCTACAAGTTCTTTCACCATCCGGGGATTTTCAAAGGTCTGTACCGGAGAAAAATACGGTTCTTTGAGCATCCGGTTGTTCACCGGATCCCAACGGCGGTCGATTATCCGCAACTCCGGCATAAATCCGCCGTTGGCAAGTGCACAATACGCCCGGGTCAATTGCAAAATGGAAGTTTGCACAGAATACCCGATCGGAGCCCGGGTGATCGTCAATTTATCCGGGAACGGAAGTTTCGGAACAACGCCTCTGGTCTCCTGGGCAAAAGGCAAATTGGTACGGACACCGAATTTGAATGTACGCATCATCCGCGCCACCCGATCTTCTCCCATCATCAAGGCAATTTTTGCAGTTCCGATATTGCTGGACTTTTTCAAAACTCCTCCCGGAGTCATCAATCCATATCCCCGGAAATCTTTCAACGGCCGCCCGGCATAAAACCAGACATTGGAAGTGCCGCAATCAATCATGGTATCCGGAGAGATTATTCCCCAATCCAATGCTTTTCCCACGGTAAACGGCTTCATCACCGAACCGGGCTCATAAGCATTAACGGCACATTTGAAACTTAACATTTCATTATTCAATTTTCCCGGATTGGACAAATCGAAATTCGGCCGCTGGCTGACCGCAAGGATATTGCCGGTCCGCGGATCGGCGATAACCGCATATATCGCATCAACATCAAACTCTTTTTGAGCCGCATCAAGCTCTTCTTCCAAAACCGCCTGTATGGTCTCATGGATCGTCAGATAAACATCCATACCGTCTCTGCCGTTTTCAACAACGGTAGATTCACCGTATCCGAGCAGCTTGCCACTCCGGCTGCGTTCATACATGATGACTCTGTCCACCGGCTGCAGATGCTTGCTCAAACGCCTTTCCAAACCACCGAGTTCTTCGGTGCTTTCCACCCCGACATTGGCATAGCCAAGCACACTGGCAAGCATTCTGCCTTTAGGATAAAAACGGACATACATTTCTTCAAAGGCAAAGCCGGAACCGGATATTTTGTTTGCTTTGAGAGCATTGCAGAACTCCAGCACCTGACGGTCACTGGCGGCAGATTCGACCTCAATACGGTTTTCATAACGGGGAGCCAGACGGACAAATTGATTTTTACGCATCTGCACTTTGCCGTTCTCATCAAGCAGCGGGCGTTTGCGGCTGTCCCGGCGCGGCACAAACGGGGAAAGCATTTCGTAAAATTCACTTTCCGAACCATTAAAGTGTCCGGCAAGAATGCGCGCGACATCCCGGCGACGTTTTTCACGACGCGCAGGCACGCTTTCACGAACTCCGGGTTTAAGGGATTTTTCCAAATGAACAAACGGTTCATGGACAATGGAATACGGCGAACATATCACCGCCTTGCGCGGCAAATTTCCAGCCAACAGGTTTCCTTCGGCATCATATATGCACCCGCGTTTGCGTTTTATCATTTTGCGGTACATGTAATGCTGCCGGGCTTTCTCCAGCAATTCATCATGTCTGGATATCTGCAGTGTATAAAATTTCCAGGCGATCAGCCCGGCAAAAAACAGACATCCGACTCCCAGAATGATTATTCTGAACCGGACCTGGTGCAAATGCCCATGCCCTGCCATCAGTTACCCCGATGCGATGTATTCCGGGCAGTTGAAGTGTAATTATGGCGGTTCAACGGGACATGCGCCGCCTGAGCCGCCGAAAGTACGTTCAATGCGCGGGTTTGAGAATAGTGCATCTGAACCAGCGGCAATCTGAACCGCCGTACTTGTGCCATAACATGTGCCCGGGTCGACAACCGTGCTTCTTCCCCTTCCAAAAGCGTGATCTCACGCTCCACTCTGGAAATCTCATCATTGACATTTTTTATATCCGTCGCACAATGGGAGATACGGTTGTCCAAAGTAATATATGTATAAAAGAATACACCTGCTGCCAAAATTACCAGCGCAGTCTGACCTACCCGTGCCAACAGTGCAAAAAATTCAGAAACTCCGTTGGAGTTGTCTGCGCTCCGCCGGGGAACCGTCCGCCGCGTGGAATTTCCAGGTTGAATGTTCATTTCAAACTCCTTATCATATCATTATATATAAAATTCAAAAATTTTTCACAGTTTTTGCGCCACCCGCAATTTTGCACAGGCAGAACGGCTGTTCGCTGCGACTTCATCCGCCTCTGCACTCACTGCATGCCGGGTCAATACTTTCAACACAGCTTCATGACTGCAGCAACATACCGGCAACCCCGGAGGACAGACACACTGGGTACTCTCCCGCCGGAAAAAATTTTTCACGATGCGATCTTCAAGCGAATGAAAACTTATCACGGCTATTTTTCCACCGGAAGCCAATAACCGTGTCCCGGTTTTTAAACCACTTTCCAACTGCCGCAATTCATCGTTCACGGCGATCCGCACCGCTTGAAAAACCAGCGTCGGATGCGGTAATTTTCCCGGCCGGGATCTGCCCAATACCGCATCGCTCAATTTCACCAGATCTCCGGTACGGGCAAAAGGTGCGGTTTCGCGCATTTCACAAGCCTTGCGCGCCAATGCCCGGGACTTGTTTATCTCTCCATATTCCCGGAACACCCGTTCCATCTCGGCTTCACTTGTCCGGTTCAACCATCTGCCGGCAGTCAATTCAGAGCGTTGATCCATACGCATGTCCAACGCTCCGTCGCTCCGCCACGAAAATCCGCGCTCCGGAATATCCAGCTGCGGTGATGACACACCGATGTCCAGCAAAATCCCGTCGACATCATCCCAGCCATGTTCAACCGCCAGAGCCGACAACTCCGCATAATTGCCCCGCACCAGTGTCACCCGGCTGCCGGCAAATGCCAGTTTTTTCTTTGCCGCATCCAATGCCATGGCATCCCGGTCGATACCCAGCAATTCAAGTTTCGGATAACGCTCCAAAAGCATCGCACTGTGTCCGCCGCCGCCGACAGTTCCATCGACCAGTCGCACCGGACGCTCAGAATCAAAAGTCAGCAAATCCACGACTTCTCTGCCCAACACCGGGATATGTTTGAATTCCTGACTCATTTTCCGAACACCCCCTGCAGCATACCGCCCAGCGCATCAATATCATCATTACCATCACTGAGCTGCTGAATAGAGTTCAAATATTCATCCGGATTTTCAGGCATCTGCCAATTTTCCGGCGCACAAATGCGGATATGAGTAACTGCGCCGATCAATTTCAATTTTTTATCAGCTCCGATGGAGTCCAAAAGCGATCTGTCCAACGCCATCCGCCCTTGCTTGTCGCAGCGGCAGCGACGTGAAACCGACCCCAAATACGCCAGCGCCATCTGCATTTCCCGGTTGGCGATGGCTTTTTTGCCGGCTTTGCCCACAAATTCCATGAATGTCGCCAACGGCAGCAGCAGCAATGCCTTGTCACGCGCAGGAATCATTACCAGTTCCGTATCCTGATCCTTGCTCCGCCATTCACTCGGCAGCGAAACACGCCCCTGTGCATCCAGCACATGGTCGTAACTCCCGACAAAAAGTCCGGGAAAAAATCCGCCTGTCGAATCAGTTGGCATACCTATTTACTCCTTTTTATACCTTTCGATACCTATTTTACCACACAATACCCTTTTTTTCAACTGTTTTTTTGAAAAAATCCCGTTTTTTTCCAAAAAAATCCTCTTTTTATGGAAATTTGCCCCTTTCCAGATGTGGTGGTGGAAATTTTCGAAATCCATGCTATATTAATTGGATTGTAAATTTTTCCTATAAACCGGATCTATTTTTCAGGAGGTCGTAATGAAGATTCTGGTCATCAATGCCGGCAGCAGCTCAATGAAATTCACGCTGTTCGAAATGGAAAACGAAGCCGTACTCGCCAAAGGCGTTTTTGAGCGTCTCGGCAGTGCCAATCCCAATTTGGTCTACAAACGGGCCGACGGTTTCAAACTGGAACAGGAGATCCCTGTTGCCGATCATGTCGGAGCTTTTACCGAAATCTGCAAACAGTTGGTCGATCCCGAAAACGGCGTTATCAAATCCCTTTCCGAAATCGCCGCAGTCGGTCACCGCGTACTTCACGGCGGAGAAAAAATCACCCTGCCGATGCAGGTCGATGAAAATGTCAAAGCCATCATCCGTGAATGCTTCCCGCTCGGACCGCTTCACAACCCCGCCAACCTTGCCGGTATCGAAGCTTGCGAAAAAGCTATCCCCGGAGTTCCCAATGTGGCGGTTTTTGATACCCAGTTCCATCAGACCATGCCCCCGGAAGCATATCTCTATGCCATTCCTTACGAATACTATAAAGAACACGGCATCCGTAAATACGGTTTCCACGGCACCAGCCATCACTATGTGACTCTTGCCACTGCCAAATTCCTCGGCAAAGATGTGGAAAATACCGATATCATCACCTGCCACCTCGGCAATGGATGCAGCATGGCTGCGATCAAAGGCGGCAAAGTTGTCGATACCACTATGGGATTGACTCCGCTGGAAGGGTTGATGATGGGAACCCGCTCCGGAGATATGGACCCCGCCGCAGTGCTTCAGATGATCGAACTCGGCTCATCTGCTAAAGAAGTTGATAACATTCTCAATAAGAAATCCGGTCTCTTCGGTGTCGGCGGTATCGGTACCGGCGACATGCGTGATATGGAAGCCGCCGCTGCGGCAGGCAATGAACGCGCCGCTTTGGCAATCAAAATGTTTGTCCGCCGTATCGTCAAATATATCGGCTCCTACTTCCTGATGGTCGGAACTCCTGCCGCAGTGGTATTCACCGGCGGCATCGGTGAATTCTCCGTCAGCACCCGCAAAAAAATCATCGGACAGCTCGCTCCGATGGGCATTTTCCTGGATGAAAAAGCCAACGAAGAGTGCTTCGGCAAAGCCGGTGTGATTTCCACCGCCGACAGCAAGATCAAAGCGATCGTCATGCCGACTGATGAAGAAAAAATGATCGCTCTTACCACTGCAAAAATCGTTTTTGACAAATAATTTACCGGAGGAAAAAAATCATGTCTGCAATTGATACATTTGCCGCCAGAGCCAGAAGCGTCAGCCGTACCATCGTCCTGCCTGAAGGTCAGGATCCCCGCGTGGTCGTTGCCGCCAACAAAGCTGTGGAAGAAAAAGTCGTCTCCAAAATCATCGTCCTCGGCACTGAAGCGGAAATTTCCGCCGCCTGCGCTGAAGCCGGTGTCACTGAACGGAAATTTGAAAGCCTTGATTACATGGCTTCTGATCTGCTGAAAAAATTTGCCGACGAAATGTACGAAATGCGGAAAGCCAAAGGCGTCACTCCGGAAAAAGCTCTCGCCATGGTCTCCAACCGCATCTATTTCGGTGCAATGATGTGCCGCAACAAAATCGCTGACGGTCTGGTCGCCGGAAGTATCGCTTCCACCGCCGACATGCTCCGGGCAGCATTCCACTGCATCGGTACTGCCCCGGGAATCAAAAGTGCCAGCAGCTGTTTTGTCATGGATCTTGCCACCCCCAGTCCGGCCGGTGATGACGTGCTGATGTTCGCGGATTGCGGTGTCAACCCCAATCCGGATGCTGATATGCTCGTGGATATCGCCATGGCGACCAGCACCACCTATCGTGCTTTGATCGGCAAACAGCCGAAAGTGGCGTTCCTCTCATTCTCCACTCACGGCAGTGCCCAGAATGAAATTCTGGAAAAAATCACTGCGGCTTCCAAAAAATTCGCGGACAAAGTCGCCGCTGAAAAACTGGATATCCTCTGTGACGGTGAAATTCAGGCTGATGCCGCACTCGTTCCCTCGGTTGCCAAAGCCAAAGCCCCGGACAGCCCGCTGGGCGGCTGTGCCAATATTCTGATCTTCCCCGATCTCAATGCCGGCAATATCGCTTACAAACTGGTTCAGCGTCTGGCTCATGCCCAGGCTTACGGTCCGGTGCTTCAGGGACTTGCCACTCCGCTTAACGACCTCTCCCGCGGCTGCAGTGCCGATGATATTTACGGAGAAATCGTTATCACGGTCTGCCAGTCTCTCTGATTTTTCCATCAGAAAAACATCAAACCTCTCCGGAAAAGTTTTCCGGAGAGGTTTTTTATATCCGCATTTTCGGATTACTTTTTCTGATCGGCAGCCGGACTTTTTCCGAAAGACACAAACAGGATGTGACCGCTGATCATGCTGCCGCGTTTGCTTAAACTGAACACCCGCCACAAAACACTGAATCGCGAATCATCCCCATCCTGAACCACTGAAATAAAAGGAAATATGATTTTTTCGGAGCGGTTGCCTTCTTTACGGTAACGGTAAAGCAAATGCAGAATATGCGATGATTCCCTTGCACCGTTTTTTGCGCCTCCGGCAATAATACCCAGAAAATGCCAGTTGTAATCACCGTTATAAAACGCCTCCCTGCGGAAAAACAACCCATTGCCGATATCTTCTTTAAAGCGCAATTCTGTATAATCTGCCAGCAGACGGTCTGCGGCTGCTTCTGCAGATTTTTTATTTCCGATGGTTGCGGCATCCAGCTTCAAACCGATTTTACCGGCGATCTCGACCGCCCGGTTGACATCACGCATATACGCTGACTCACGCTGATGTAATTTTTCGGTTTGGATTTTCAATTCTTCATAACGGATAAGTTTTTTGAGCCGCTCGATCTCCCCCTTTGTCTGCCAACGGTCATTCAATCCGGTCTCCCGGACAATTTGCTGTTGTTCTTTATTCAAGACACTACGCTGACCGGGTAATTTTTTCAACGATACCCGCAGAGTCTCTATATCTTCCGCTTTATATCCGCCTTTGACCACATTGAATCCGAATTTTCCCCGGTAAAACAATCCGCCCAAAGCGTATATATCATGCAATTCACTGCATTGATCTCCGGTCACACTGCGTTTATTGCGGTCAAAAACTTTGTAATCCCGCCGCATCCGGTATTCAGAATCAGAATAATAAACCAGTCTTGCAAAAATTTCGGTCTTCTCAGACTTTTTATCTGTTTTTATCCGGCTCAGCAAGGGCAGCGAAAAAAATTCACTGCCGTCACCAGTACGCTTGCCCCAGGTCAGCAATGGCAATACACACCAACTTGACTTCTCAGCATCGACGGTGTATTTGAAAAACGGAAAAAACAACCCTTCGTAACGCACTCCGGTCGGAAAATCATATTTTTTCCTCAATTCAGCAAAATACAAATTGCAGGTATGATAATCAACCACCGTTTCCGGCAGTTTCAATGCCGGATCAATGGCTTTGAGTGCATCTGCCATCGCCGGTTTCTGTTGGGAAAACGGACGATCATAACGGATAAGCGAACTCAAATTATTAAATTTTTGCCGGAGCGGAGAATTTTTTTCATAAATCGCTTTATCAAAACATGACAGCAAAGCCCATGAACAAAATCCGGTATGGGTTTCTGATGTTTCATAAAGCCCGAATAATTTTCCCATTACATCAAAGCTATATTTTTCTTTGGTTTTCTGTTCTCCAGCCAACAGAAAGTAACGTCGTAAAAAATCCCCGTTGCTCTCGTATTCTCCGATGTAAAAAGGTATGATCCAAAATGATTTCGACTCTATGCGCGGCAGTTTGTCAAAAACCTCCTGACGGTATTTTTCCAGTGCGGCAGCATTTGCAGGATACTCCCTTTTTCCGGCGAAACGGTAATTCCATTCATTACGGAACTGTTTGTTATCAAACCGGCTTCCAAAAAGCCATTTCCATTGCCCATTGTCAACCTGAGTTCCACGGCTATAATATACCGGAATTATCCATGAACTCTGTTCCTGTACCCAGAAGAGATTATCGTTCCGGTTGCGGTAATAAAGTTTCCGGTGGTCATAACTGCTGTCCCACAAAGGGAAAAGCCACGACCCGCCGGACTCTTTTTCCTGCCATTGCCAATTAAAAGGAACCAGACCGCAACCGTTTTTATTCCATGCCCACAACAGTACCCAGCCGTTCCCGGAAGCGTTGTTCCACGCCGTCAACGGGAAAAGAATACTGTAATCATCGCCCTCATGATTGTAAAACGGCCGGATGGCAAAACCATAAGGGTCTTTGTCGATAAAAGGCCACAACGCCGACCAGTAAGCATTGGAACAGAAAAAGAACGGCCAGATATTTATTAAAGTATCATCCATCCCCGCTACTGCATTTTTATCAGCCCGGACAGAAGATGAAAGCTCCCGGCTGACTTTCTGATACTTCTCAGAACGGATACGGATACCGGACGGGGCAGAATATTCATCCAGCACGCCGCCGGACATCCGGACGATCCGGTCACTGCTGGCACATCCTGCTGCTAAAACCCCGGTTCCGATGACAAAAGAAATGTATTTTATGATTATATTCACGTTTTCCCTCCAAGTAATTTCCGGACAGGGTCGTAAAACACCATACACCATCCGGTTACTATGCAATTTCGCATTTCAACTGAACTTCTACGGATGTACGAATCAAATACGGAGCATATTTAATATAGTACAGCAAAAAACAAAATGCAAATCCGGTAAATGCCGTGCAGTCATATTTTTATAACCGGCTGAAGAAAAATCATATTTTTTTCAAACATGCAACTTTGTAACTTGACAACGCCTCCCAAAGGTGCTATTGTTATCCTGTAATCAACACGTACAAATATGTACGTAGCAATTTCAAATACCAAACAGTTTAATTGGGGGCTAAAATGAATAAAAAAATTTTTCCAGCACGACAGATTGTTATATTTGAAAAACGCTCCGAATCTTCTTTTACATTGATCGAATTGCTGGTGAGCAAAACTTGTCAAATATGTGTTTCGTTGTTTTTTCACCTGAAAACTTTGTCGATTTTTGCGACAAACTGGAGCAAAAGTACCTCGCTTTTCTTGAAAAGGAAAGAGGGTTTGGGAGAGGGGAAAAACCTCTTTTCCCGTGAAAAGAAGTTTTTCCCCTCTCCCATAAAGTCTTTCACTTTAATAGAATTGCTGGTAGTCATTGCCATCATTGCCATTCTTGCCGCCATGCTGCTGCCGGCATTGCAAAAAGCACGCAGCCGGGCCCAGGTAACCAACTGCGCCGGTAATTTGAAAAATCTTGTCACCGCTGACATCTCCTATCAAGGTGCTAATGATGACTTTTTTGTCCCTTATCAAATGGATAATGCCACGGAAAAACCGCCGTCAGGAAAATTTCTTTCTGACAACAAATGGTATTATAATGATTTTCTGCACTCATTCCTGAATCAGAACACCAGCAAAACGGATAATTCCGTCTATCTCTGTCCCGGCGTCAACCATCCTGACAAACAGCGGCATGATGAAGGCATCCTGACCATGAATTACGGTTGGAACCGGGAGATCCATCAGCGGCTCAATTACACCGGCAATCAGCAAAAACCTCTGAAAAGTGCCACCATCCGCAATCCGGCAAAATTGGGTTCGGTAATGGACAGCGGTCAGCATCACGTGTGTTGGAAAACAGGCAATTCAGGATATATCAAAGATTATCTCTATATTCCCGGATTTTACGGCAATGCCTCCCGCACCAGCAAAATAGCCGCAAAAGGATTAAATGAAGCTGTCAGCGGCAGACACATCAACAAAAACATAAATGTCGGTTATGTCGATGGTCATGTGGCAGCACGTAAAGCCGATGACCTTTATTCAAAGACCTGGTGCGATATGAATTTGAACGTATATTTCTGGACAGCCTCCCCGGAGGCAGGAAAAGCTCTGCCTGTATTTGATTGATATTATTTGAAAAAAGGAATTTTTGGATGAAACAGTTTTTGTTTGCTTTTTCTGCCGTTTTTTTGGCGTTCCAAAGTTTATCCGCTTACACGTTTGAAGAAAATACCGCACTGCAGCATCAAACTTATATCCGGCGCAATGCCACTGCCAAACGCCGGGCTGAATTGCGAAAGTGGTTCAGCATCAAACGTCCATTGCGGCAAACTCCGGCAGAAAAGGATTTGATCGGATTCTCTGCAAACAAAATCTCTTTCGCCGTGGATAAACAATTCGGTTACCCGGTGAGATTAACCGTCAACGGCAGCGAAAATCTCCTTGCCAACTACGCCGGAGCGTATCCGTTTTTTGAAATATATCTGACCGATAAAAATAATAAACGCCATTCTTTCGGAAATTACAGCAGAAAACCGGTCATTCAGCTCCTTCCGGACGGCAAAGGGATGACCATGATCTGGAAACTCGGTGCAGCTACAGTCACGACTGCCGTTACGGTCAACGCTGACGGCATGGCGGAATTTAACATCTCGGTCACCAATGTCAAACCGGAATACCGTCTGGTTCAAGTCGATTATCCCATGCTCGCCATCCGTCCCCGCGGTGAATCCAAAAACAATATGGTCATTTTGCAAGACCGCCGGGGCAGATTGCGCAAATTGACTGACATCATTAATCCGGCATACAAAGAATATCCCTGTTCCAATGCCAGATTTCAAATGACCGCTGTTTACGATGATGTCAATAAAAAAGGTGTTTACTTGGCGTCTCAGGACAACAGCGGCTGGGAAAAAATTTTCTGGCACTATTATATCCCGGAATACGATTTGGATTTCTTTCATCTTACCCGCTATCCGCTGAACCGGGGCAAAGCTGGCAACTCTCTGGATAAAAGTTTTCCGGTCACCATGACCGCTTTTGACGGGGATTGGTATGATGCGGCACAAATCTACCGCCAATGGACATTGCAGCAGCCGTGGGCGAAAAACGGTCCCCTGCACCTCAATAAAGAGATTCCTGAATTTATGAAACACGCCCCGGTGTGGCTCCGTTTTTATCTCCGGGAAAGCCGGGGCGTCCGTCCGAAAGAGGTGTGGGAAATGTCTAAAGCATGGGCTGATTTTCTCCCCGGCAGAAAAATACCGGCGGAACTTTTTCACTATTCTGATTTCAAAGAACCAAACTTCAAAAGCAAATACCCGGTCTGTGAATATTACGGCTACAAAGCCCGTCCGTTTCCCGGATTGCCGGAAACATTGAAAAATATTCATGCTCTCGGTATCCGCTGCTGCGTATTTCTGCAAAGCGAGATCATCAACCAATTCAATCCGGCAAATGACGCTTTGAAACCGGCTTACAAACTGGATGCCGACGGAAAACCCAGATTTTATCTGGGAGAACGCAGCTATGTCTGCCGCATGTCTCCGGTATGGCAGCAGCGGACGGAAGAATTGGTAAATCATCTGCTGGATATGGGATTTGTCGGATTCTATCTGGATACGTTTGCAAAAAGCACCCCGAATTTTGAATGTCACGCCGACAATCACGGTCACCCTGCCGGCGGCGGTAATACCGATGTTCTCAGTCAACGCGCTTACGGGAAAATGATCCGGAAGATCGGCAAAGCCAGAGTGCCGGATTTTTACATTGTCGGTGAAGCATGTACCGAACCGTATATGGATATTCTGGATGTCAAAGAAAATGCCACTCATACAGATCCGGATGCGATCTTTCTGGAACGCACCATATATGGAGAATATTATCTGCCGCACGGCAGAACCATTTGTGACAGCGATGAAAGTTACACCAAATTTCTCGGATTGGATTTCCTCAACGGCATGATCCCCGGACGCTTTTTCAATGCTCCCCCTCAAGATGCCCACCGCCGCAAAGTGCTGAAAGATGTCATTGCTTATACCGACAACGGCTATTATTATCTCCGGTGCGGTCAAATGCTCCGGCAGTTGAAATTCTCCGGGAACACGACCGTCACTGTCACCGAGATGAATAACAAAATCCCGATCGCCCAATGGCAGAATACCGTGTTCCGGTCTGCTCAGGACAATTCCGTAGCGATATATGTGTTCCACTTTGGAGATACAGCCGGAGAAAATACGCTGTTGCTCCCTGACGGAAAAGAGTGGAACCTCCCCGGAACAAGCAAAATATTCAAACTTGATGCCGCCGGCAACCGCACATTGCTCGGTACACTCAGTGAAAACCGGCAGATCCCGCTTAAACTTGAAGCAGATGCCATTGCCGCATTGGTGATCGTTCCGGAAAAATAAAGAACTGTTTTATGACAAATTACAAGAATATTTTTCATCTGACCGAAAAACTCCTGCAAAAAGAGAAATTTCTGAGCAATGCTCAAAAACTTTACGCCGTTGAAAAAGATCCCGGGTATGAGAATTTTGCCCGATCAGCAGCGGTGTGTGTACAGGCATTGAAAGAAGCGGGATTTTCAGATATTGAGTCTATTTCGATTCCCTGTGACGGCGTAACATCTTTCATGGATCATACCATGCCGCAGGCATGGGACAGAACCGGACGCTGCACTTTGGAAATCATCAACCGCCCGGAAATTGCCGATGCTGAAAAATTACTCTGCGACAGCAACCGCAACGCACTGGAAGCCGGTATCTGGAGTCCTCCGACTCCACCGGAAGGTATTTGCGGAGAAGTGATAACCGGTGAAACGGTTCAAACCACTCCGGAATCTGCCGCCGGGAAATACGTTTTTATCACCGAACCTCCCAAAAATCTGCAGATGATCTCCTGGAGCAAAGCAAATGCCGCCGGAGTTGTCTGTACCAAAATGGAAGCAGCGGACTTTGCCCCGGATGAATTATGCTGGATGAACGGCGTGGGACATTACGGCTGGTATTACTCCAAAGGCGACAAACGGATACCGGTCTTTGTGCTTACTCCGCGACGGGCAGAATTTTTACAGCGATTGCTCGCCTCCGGTCCGGTACAATTGCGCGGCGTGATGAATACCCGCATTTACGATGGTGATATTCAAATCATCACCGGCAGAATTCCGGGAGAATCCCCTCAGGAACTGATGTTGATGGCTCACATTTATGAGCCTTTTATCGCTGACGATGCAGTGGGATTTGCCGGAAGTGTGGAAATCGGACGGTTGCTTAAAGAATTGGAACAGCTCGGCAAATTCCGTTTGAAACGCTCTTTGCGGGCGGTATTCACCATGGAACGGTATGGATTTTTTGCCTATCTCTCGGATCCGAAACGGGCAAAAAAGATATTCGCCGCCCAGAATATGGATGGATTCTGCTCAAAAACTTACAGCATCGGCGGCATGCCTTTGAGTTTTTTCATGAGTCCGGTATGCAATCCGTTTTTCGGAGATGTCCTGCAAAAAAAAATGCTGGACACTCTGCTTCCGGATGTAAAATACCGCTGGCGGCACTCCGTTCTGCATGACGATTCACTGGGCGGCGACCCGGATTTGGATATCCCGACATTGTGGATAGAAGAAGGCACCGGAAAATATCACCATAACAAACACCGCGCTTTCAATGAGATTGATGAGGACCTTGCGCCCCGGATATTGGCACTGTTGACGGCGTATTGTGCGGTTATGCTCAGTTCCGATGCCAGCGATTTGCGGCATGCTGTAACTCCGTATATCACCGCATTTGCCAAAGAACGCATCCGTGATGTATCCCGGGCATGGCGGGCAAAAGAGATAGATTCTGCCGAAGCGGAATACCGTCTGAAACTGATCCATCACTTCGCGTCCGGCAGATTACGGTCATTCAATAAATTGCAGAGCGCACTGGTCTCTGCCGCCGAATGCAAGCAGTTGGTGAATTCGCTTCCGGGATTGCAGCTGCCCGCCTCTCCCCTGCCCGATCTGACGCCGTGGGAGGTACGGGCGGATAATATGTTTATCAAACGGTGTCAAAAAGCAGATATACCGTTTTCTTTTGCCCGGATACCCCATCAGGAACGGCAATTCTGGCAGTGCGCCACCAATCGTCTGCTGCTGCCGTTGTCCAACGGCAGACGTTCCTTGCTGGAAGTTATGAAAATGCAGCGTTTTTCCGAAAATCCCCCGGCAAAACCATTCACCAAAGCTGAATTGCAGCAATATATCGCCTACGTTGAATATCTGGAAAAATACGGTTATGTAACCATTGACCGTCCCGGACATACCACTCCGGAAGATTTTGCAAGGGCATTGAAAAAATTAGGTGTCACTGAAAATATGCAGCTGATCGTCCACACCGGACTGGCTTCTTTCGGCAGGTTTGACGGCGGTCCGCAGGAATACTGCCGGACCATTATGGATGCAATCGGAAAAAACGGCACACTGATGATGCCGGCATTCAACCAATATGACATGAGCGATACAAACGGTGTTTTTGACTGGAAAAATACTGTTTCAAAAGTCGGAGCTGTCACTGAGTTTTTCCGGAACATGCCGGGCGTTGTCCGTTCGCTTGACCCGACCCATTCAGTTGCGGTGTGGGGCAGAAACAAAATTGATTTCATCCGGCATCACCATCAGCTGCCAGCCATGCACCGCAATTCTCCCATCGGCCTGCTTGAACAAGCCGGCGGATACTGTTTGCTGGCAGGATGCCGCACTGCAGTGACATTCCGGCATGTGGTGGAAACATCATTGAAATGTCCCTGCTGCGGGCAGAGAACTGAGGAATACGGTGCCATTTTGCCGGATGGATCCCGCAGTAAATTGCGGGCTTGGGCATGGATGAACGGTTCATGCCGCGCCATCCGCCACGGGGAAATTTATTCATGGCTGCAGAAAAACGGTAAAATCCGGGAAATTATGCTGGGCAATGCCCATTTGCGATTGTTCAAGTTATCCGATTACCGTGCCGCATACGAGCGTTTGCTAAAAGGTAAAAACGGCTGTAGAGGTTGTGAAGTCCGCCCCCGGCAAAATGAATTTTCCGTCCCCGGGGACTGGGATACGGAAAATGACTGCCTTAAACCGGACAGTACCGCATTCACCGGAGAAATCGACTGGGAAAAATATTGCTGAAACGCCTAATTTCAGTATTCCACGATCATTCCGTCATAGCCGACTTGGATACCGTAAGGACCGAAGTGTTCCTCCGCTTCACGGTGGGTCAATTTACCGTTGTGAGAAAAATGATTGATCACATACGATGCCCCCGGATTCAAAAAACCTTCTGATTCCATGCGTTTTTTAAGAGCGATCGTCGGTTCACCGCCCATGTGTCCACGCGCAATATCCAGGAGCAGACCGGTACATTCCGCGATCACGCAATCCAAACGGATATTGTGCTCCCGCATAAATTTCCAGTTTTCCTCCTCTGGGACTCCGGTGTCACTGATAATGGCAATATGCTTTCCACCGTGACGGATGATGAAATACATCGGAAATTCAGTAAGCATGTGATTGGCTTTCATCGGATAAAAAGTCATATCCTCATCCGGCAGTTCCACCGGTTCAAAATATTTGAGCAAATGCAGATCGATTTTGTAATCTTCAAGCGGATATGCCGCTGCTGCAACTTTTTTGACAACTCCGATATTGCCGTACACATTGAGGACATTTTCCGGATGGGACATGCCGCCGGAACGGAATGAAAGCAGATCCGGATCCAGATGATCTTCATGGCTGTGAGTAAAAAACAGATGTTTTATGTTTTCACTGTGCAGTTTGAAACGGTGATCCTGCGCTACTGAATCCGGCCCGAAATCGACCCGCACCCGGTCGTTGATTTTGTATGCACTGCGCATGCGGAAATCTTTGCCGCCGTTTTTCCACGCTTCCTGACAGACCCGGCAATTGCAGAATATTGCCGGTATCGCCTCTGCCGCCGCACTTCCCAATATCTGAATACTATTCATTATCGCACTCCGCTTTATTATTTACCGCGCAAAAAACGATCATCCCCGCCATATACCTTAAGCAAATACAGCAATGCGTAACTGGTCGAACGTGAACAGGCGTAATCTTTTGCCAATTCGTTCAATCCGCCCGCCAGTGCAGTATCATCATCTGCCGGAAACTGCCGCGAGAGCAAGGCAGTCAATGCAGTTTCGATTTCCCGGCTCCGCTCCGGCAGTTCCAGGACGTCTGCCGCTTCATGGATCACATTCAATATCACCGGAACTGCGGCACAACTTTCCTCAAACTGACCGTCTTCACGCTCTTTTTGTTTGGCAAATACCGCGTCAAGAAATTTTGTGATCGCATCAAGATAACTCTTTTTAGGATAGATGCGGTATGCACAAAGCAATCCCAATGTACCGAGATCATCATTGCCGCGATGATGATTGCCCTGTGGATCATCGGCGGGAACTTTACCGGTGGATTTTTCAATAGTTCGGAAAAATCCGTCCTCCTGCTGAATATTTGAACAGAAATAATCTGCAATATGTTCAAAAAATCCGCCAACCCATTTTTTATCCCCGGTTTCCAGATAAAGATGGTAAAAGAAATTCAGACAGCCGCCCTGAAATGAACCGTGCATATCATTGCACACCTGCCACGATGCCATATTGCCGGGCAGCTTCTCAAATAAGACCCCCCACAAAGGCCAGCCGGTCTCATCCATGCCTTTCCGCAAGAACCACTCCGCCCACAACTCCGCACGGCGCAGATATTCCCGCTCCCCGGTCGCCCGGTAATATTCCAGAAATCCCCAGGCTCCGGAAAGCGAATCCCGGACGTAGCAGCAGCAGCACTTGGCTGATTGTTCCCGGATCGCTCCATAGTGTTCCGGCATAAAAGGATTGAATATCTGCAGCGTCCGCATCTCACGGACGATAAGCTGGGCGGCATTGAGATATTTCTGATCGCCGAACACCTGCCATGCAGAAAGCATGCACATCAAACCAAATGCCTGATTCCACTGCGCTCCGCGATACCGCTTAGCCGGATCACGGCCGGCAAAATAATAAAATGTTCCCAGCAATATCTCCTGTTCACGGTCTGTGGCCTGATTATTGACAAACCAATCCGCCATCAGACGTGCCGATGCCAATGCTTTCTGAGTATCCATGATCTCACCTTATTCTTCTTTTTATGACAGCTTCATCAAACACTGCGTCAGCTGTGTAAAGTAACTTCGTTTTCCCTTAAACAGGTGAACCTTTTTTTTCTGATGCCGCAGTTTTACCAGAAGCTGATCCCTTTATTAAAACGTTTTAAGCTGTTCCAAAAATTAAGATAACTCCATATCGTTTCAAAATCAAGTCAAAAATCAAAGGGTTTACAGGTTTTCACAAATTCAACACATCAATGAAACTGCAGTTGGTATGGTATCCGGGATCAGCATCCGGAACCGCCGGAATAACCCGGACCGGAACTCCGTTGCGATCCCTGGTCTGACAGGCGAATCCATGCGTCCCCGCAGCTGCAAAACCGGTAAAAAATGCTCTTTGAGCAGTTTCGACCCGAGCCATTATCCCTCCGGAGTGTTCCGGATAAAGTTTCAGCAGCTGCATACCGGCACGCACCGTTTCCGGCAGACTCCACCACGGCATATCATTGTTGATCGCCCGGCGGCTGACCAGATCAAAACTTTTGACGATCCCGCCAGCCCGCTGAAATCCGAAATCAAAAACATGCTTGAACACTTCCGGTAATATGCCGGCACTTTCCGAAATCAATTCTTGATGTTTGCCCTGCCGACGCATTTCCAGCAGGCATTTCCCGGCCAACCCGACAAATTCCAACGCATGACCGGGATCACAGAGGATCATTTCACCATCGCACCACGCAACATGTCCAGCATCAACGGCTTCAATGAAATCAAATTTCTGCAGTTGTTTGTATTTACCCATGTTGATGTGGCACGCATAAATATAACGGATCATGTCTGCCGCAGTGTCGATATAAAAATTTGTCTCCAAACGCGCGGACGCCAATCTCGCCAAACCGTAAAGAGCTATCATCCGCGGCCCCTGAAGCAATTTACCGGGGACGAATGCAACCGGATTTTTAGGGTCAAATCCGTGCTGATCTGTCCGGAAACGGTCAGAAATAATATCCGCAAGCACCTTTTGAAACAAATTCTCAGCCTCAGCGGCACACTCCGGCATATTCAGCATTTCGGCTGCGGCAAAAAGACCTTTGCTGTAAAACAAATCACTGTAATTGCTGTATTCGCCGGTATCCGGAAAAATACTTTTCCCTTCCGGAGTCATGGCAAAGGCGATTTTACCGCCGTTGGCGATCCGCAAACGCTCCATAGCGGTCAATACTTTTGCCGCCATATTCCGCAGACGCATTGCCAAATCGGTTTCACCGTTGCGCTCAAACCAGATGGTATGTTCAGCAAGGCTCTCCAGACCGCGCCCCTGTATCCAGCCGTAAATAAAATCTTTCTGCCGGAAATTTTCATCTCCGGCACCGAAATCCCTGCCGGAAACGATATCAAATTTGGTATCAATAAACGGATAATCATGGTTGCGTTCAAAACGTTCAACCATGTATAAGGCAGATTCGCGAATCAAAGCTTTCAACATATAGTCTGCCTTTTCTTACAATTTTCCGGCTATTCTGGCAACATTTGCTCCCGCACGACGGAGATTTTCTGCCGTTGACGCCATCGCATTTTCCAAACTTCCCGGTCCTGATGCAATACTGTAGCAGCCATCAAAAACGGCTTCCAGACTCCGGGTATCCCCCCGCAGCGCACCGGAAAAAAGCATGACCGGCACCCCGACAGCATGTGCCGCCTGTGCCACACATGCACACAGTTTGCCGCAAACAGTCTGTTCATCGCTGCACCCTTCGCCGGTAATTACCAGGGATGCACCGGTCAATTCACGTTTGAACCCGCTGTATTCCATAACCAATTCTGCTCCGCTGACCATTTCAGCTCCCAGTACATAACGCAGTGCAAATCCAAGACCGCCCGCCGCACCGTCACCGGGAGAATCAGCCGCATCCCCAAGAATATCCGCCCAGTGCCGCAAATTGGCATCCAATGTCAAAACCATTTCCGCATTGGCTCCTTTCTGCGGCCCGAATACATGCGCCGCACCGGAAACACCGCACAGCACATTGGTAACATCACAAGCAACTTTCACAGAACATTCACGCCACTTTGCCAATGCGGTAACATCAGCAGCCGCCACATCCCGCAAAATACCTCCACCGGCTCCGGGAGGAAATGCGTTACCGGCTTTATCCAGCAAACGCCCCCCCAACGCCTGAATCATTCCGGCACCGCCATCTACTGTGGCACTCCCGCCGATACCGATCAGATATTTGCGGAATCCGGCATTATAAAGGGTATCAAGCATCTCCCCTACCCCGAAAGAAGTCGCACTCAGCGGATCAAGTTCAGCTTTGGCAAGCAATTCAATCCCGTTGGCTCCGGCAGTTTCCACTATCGCCGTATCTCCGGCAATGACCACTTGTGCAGCTACCGGACGGCGCAAAGCATCATGCACATTTACCGGCAGATACTTGCCGCCGACGGCGACGCACAACGCATCAGCCATACCTTCTCCGCCATCAGACAGCGGAATTTCTATCACCGTATCACCGGGACGGACACTCCGCCACCCGGCAGCAAATGCCGCAGCAGCTTCTCCGGAACGCAATGCGCCTTTGAATGAATCCGGCGCAACGATTATTTTCATATTTCTTCCACTCCGATGCGAAAACTTGATGCCGGCAGCCCGGCACTGTTATACAGCGTACAAGCAGGGAAAGATGCCCAGGCATAACGGACTTCAAATATCCAATCTACAGCCGAGGATTTCAAAATCACGCAATTGCCGTCAACCTCAGCCGAATCCGCCGGAACAAAATCCCCGCCATCGGCAGAAACATAAAACGACTGCTCTTTTTCACTGTCAATACGCAAACCTCCGGCACAATTGAAACTTAATTTCACACTTCCGTCACTCAAACGTTTCGCACCGCAGATCTCCGGACCGGACGGCACGATATCCTCATAACCGTATACCCGATTCAGTGCACATTGCGCCAAACGGTATCCCACACTCTTTTTGTCCTGCGGATGGATATCCAATTCTTCACCGCAGTCAATGGCACTTGCCATGAATGTTTGCGGAAAATCTTCACAGAGCAGCCGCTGAGCATCACGCAGAAACGCCCACTCAGCTCCGGAAACAAAAGCTTTGGATACACTGTATCCGGCAAGCTGCACCATGATAAACGGCATTTCATGATTCATGAAGCGGTAACGCCAATCCGCGATCATCGTCCGGAGCGTTTCGTAATATTCGTTATACATCGGCGCGTTACTTTCACCTTGATACCAGATAACTCCGCGCAGCGCATAAGGCAGCAGCGGATTTATCATCCCATCAAAAAGAATTCCGGGAGTATTGGGATTTCCGGCGCCGAAACAACTGGAATCCTTACGGGGATGAACCCGTCCCCGGTCATATTCGGCACAGGCTTTCCAAATACCATTGAGCAGAATTTCAGCTCTGTCTGATTTGCGGATAAGTTTCCAATTGCCCATAAAACTGCCATCCTGACAGAACGAAAATCCCCGGGAAGCTATCGTTATAATATTGTTTTTCACCAATGCCGCCGGAATGGGATAATCCCGGACTGCATTGTAAAAATCCACCTGCAATCCATCGCCGGTACGTCCGATTTCCACCCCGTTGGCATAGGAAATGTCATGTTTATCAATGCCGCCGGTGTGCAAAATAAGATCACATCCGACCCAGTCGGCGGGAATTTCAAAACTTTTGCGGATCCAAACCGCACCGTTTCCGGCGATATCCTGCTGCACCCAGCTGCCGGGAATTTTCATATCCTGCCATGCACTGTCATCAAAATCCGGATCAGCAAAGCCGCGTTCCACACCGGTATTGCCGTCATCCGGCAGAACTCCGGCGGCCTTGCTGATATCAAAAGGAACGCCGTTTTCAGATGAATAATTGAGCTCTTTCTGATGGCTGGCTATCGCCATTGCCACATTTTCAGCAGTATCCGGATTCAGCATCAAGGCACTGTAACTTGTCCACGCTTCGGCAATCGTTCCGCCCCAGGCAGAGACGATCAGACCGACCGGCACATCCAATTTCTGCCGCAGATAGAAACCGAACCATGCCGCTACTGCCGAACAATCTCCGGCATTGTCATGCGACATCCTCCGCCACGAACCTTTAGCGACGTTTTCCACTGCCCCGGATGCACAGCGCTCCACCGAAAAGAACCGGAAATCATCCGTTTGCTGATTCAATTCATAAAATTCCCGTTCCTGACGGCGGCTCAACGGTTCACTATCTGCGGATTTATCGACCCTCCAATCGCCGCCAAGTGTATATTCCATATTGGATTGCCCGGATGCCAGCCATACGTCACCGATCAAAATATCTCTGACCGTGACCGTTTCAGATGTCCCCGGAACAGAAACGGTCAATTCATGCGCACCGCCTGCCGGCATCGCCGGAAAATAAAGCATGAAATTACCTTCATGGGAACTGCGGCAGAAACTTGATTGGTCTGCCAAAGTACCTTTGACCAGACTGTCCGGCAGAGTTTTTCCCCATACCGGAACCACCCGGTCTCGCTGCAAAACAGCTCCGTCCTGAAAAAGTGAAGCAAGTATCATTATATGTGGCCTTTTTATCAATGGGATGAACTGAAACTGGAATTATCCGCCTGCCGGATGACTTTACGGCTATGAGTGGAGTTTTTTACCAGATCTGCAAGCATTCCGGCATATTTTGCCGAATCCACCGGCAACACGACATCCTGTTTGAGCAAACCACTCATCAATATGGCATTGCCAAGTTCCAAGCCGTTGATCCCCTCTTCCAGCGGAGCAATAAGTTCCGTGCCGTTGATGATGGCATTGGCAACGTTTTCAATGACCAGCTGATGTCCGGAACGCCCGGGAACTGCCGGAGGCAAATTGACCGAACAATCCCAAAACGGCTGTTTGCCGAAAGATTTTGTTGAAGTACGGGTATATTCCAAACAGGGGATCTCGTTGCGTTTGAATTCGATTTTACCGTTTTCCAGAATCACCCGTCCCCAATCCGCCATAACCTCCAGACGGTTGGTTCCCGGAGCTTCGCCGGTGCTGGTGATAAAGTTTCCGGTCATGCCGTCGGCATATTCCAGATAAGCATTCACATCATCTTCGACTTCGATATCGTGATATTTGCCGATACAAACTCTGGCACTGACCATTTTCGGCATGCCGAAAAACCATTGCATCAGATCCAGCTGATGCGGACACTGATTAAGCAATACTCCGCCGCCTTCACCGCCCCAGGTGGCACGCCAGTCACCGGAATCATAATACATTTGACTGCGGAACCAGTCGGTAATGATCCAGTTGACCCGGAAAATTTTACCGAGTGCACCGGAATCAATAAGCTGTTTAAGTTTGACATGCGCCGGAAGCGTGCGCTGATTGAACATGGCACTCTTGATCAATTCCGGATGTTTCCGGGCAGCGGCGATGAGTCTTTCCGCCTCAGCTTTATGAACAGCGATGGGTTTTTCAACAATAACATGCTTGCCATGTTCCATTGCGGCGATCGCCAGATCCGGGTGATCATAATGAGGCACAGCAACCAGTACCGCTTCCAGACCGGGAGTTTGTAAAAATTCTTCATAATCGGTGGTGCATTTTATTTTGGCACGCACTTTTTCATCTATTTTATTGAACGCATCCGGATTGCGGTCACAGACTGCAACCAGCTCCGTATGGGGGAGTATATTCATTGAAATAACGTGAGAATTACCCATATTTCCGATGCCGACAACACCGAAACCGACTTTTTTGCCCATTTTTTATGTTCTCCTGAGTAAAAAAACTGATTGTTATCATAATATAGACATTTTTCAGACTTTATCAACCGATAAAACCGTTTTTTCAAAAATAATTTGCGCTATTGATTACCGGCAATAAATTGGGAACATGTGCCATTTCATAAAACTATTCGGGGATAAGGATATCAAATAAATTATTCTTTATTTATATTTTTACAGCTTGACAATTTGATTTGTAAATGCGTTTTACTCATAAAATAGATGTTAACGAAAAAATTGATTATCAGCTGGCTTTCGCAGCGTAATCCTGGCGCAGGTTCAATTCAGCGAGATGATGATTTCATCACAGCTTGCCGCACCGGGAGAACTCTCCACGCCCCCCGCGACCTGCAACTGTGATGTTCCGCAAAAAAGGTAATCAAAAGGGATATTGCCAAAACTCAAAAAAGTTTTTGGAAGATGATGCTGCGGGAAAATAACCTTTTTCAAAACGCACTATTTCCATCGAGGGTAGATAAGTAGAAAGTTTATTTACATTCTTGAGAACAACTGATTTTTCAAAGAAGCTTCGCTTTTCTTGAAAAGATGTCTTCCCCGCAGAATCATTTTTGCAACGCCACCTTTGATTTATCGCCACCCGCCATTCTAAATTGCATTTTAAGCTTAAAACTTGAGATTTTAGCTGTAAAATGAAATTCTGAAAATCGCTTCACTTTTGTTCAGAAAAACTCAGAATATCACCAGGTCTTGTATTGATTTTCCCTCTCGCTTTTTCACTGGAACATATCCTGTTGATCCGCAATCTCCTCTGTTTTCCGGAACTTGTTTTTGTTAATATCGCGGGCATCCAATTTTACCAGTACCAGCTGATCCTGACGGATGATTTTTTTCTCCGGATCCACAGCCATTGAAACATAAATATCAAAGAGGCGGTCCGGATCATCCGGATCAAAAAGATGACCGACAGCATAGCTGCTGCCTCTGGAAATATGATTAAAAGCTATCATGGAGTCCGCCTCCAGTGTTATTCTGCCCAGATGATAAAATTGATATTCTCTGTATTTATCCTGCTTCATCACCCGCGTTAAATTTACCGGTCGGGGCAACCGTTTTATGATCCATTGCACCGGACGGTCGCGCCTGTATGACCGGTAATAAAACCAGTTGCCTGTTTTCGGAACAACTCCGGTATTACAAAGACCGAAAGCCGCCTCCGGATCGTGATCCAGTCCCCGCTTGTTGCGGTCAGGCATGATCCGGAACACTTTTTTACCGGCGAAATACTCCGGCAGCGGCTTGCCGCCGCGGGCGGCAGCAATATATTGCTCCAAACCGCTCATTACTCTGGCAATTTTTGCGTTGACTATTTTTTTGTAACGCCCGGGTTTTGTTTTTTTCAGCGAAGCTAATGAATTTTCCGCATCCTGCTGTACAGTATCAACTGCCCGGCTGATGATTTTTTCAAGATCTCCGAAAGCAGCCTGTTGTGCCGGAGTCATATATTGCCATGCGGCAATGGTGGTTTCATCCAAACTGAACCGCGCCCGGCGCAAAGCAAGCAAACGCAGGCTGGATTTTCCGACGGAATGTTCCATTTTATCAAAAAGTTTCTGCCAGCGAAGCAAATTTTCTGCAGTGGCATATTTTACTGACAGAATACTTGGATTCCAACGCAGATCATTCCGATGATTGATTTCAAGTTGTTCCAATTCCGCCAGATAAGCTCGCATATCAGATGCCGCCTCACCGTAACAATGGTCAGTGAACTCCCGGATGATCGTCTGCACATCGGCATTGATGTCCCGACAGAGCACACTCAACATATAAACTCGCAGATCATTGAAGCCGAAATTATCGTACGGACCTGAACCAAATTGACAATACGCCATCCATACTTTATTGCGGTGAGCCAGACGGAAGTTATCGGCGATGCGGTTGATATTGGCAAGCAACGGATAACCGATGATCGGTCGGGGATATGGTGTCGGATACGCATACCAGTGCATTTTAGAACTAATGGCTGCCCAGGCGGCAAAATTCCGCTCTGCAACTGCATTGACCGGATGATTGATCGGTTTGGTAAAATCCACCCCCAGCGGAGCGTAACTCGGCAACAGATTACCGGGCAGTCCGGTCAGCAATTTAGAAGGCATAAGCGTTTGATTTTTGCGGTATGCGAGAAAACAGAAAAGCAAATCCGGATGAGTTTTTTCAAATCGTCCGCTCAAATCATAGAGAAAATCATAATATGCCCCGGCAGGGTGATCATGTTTTTTCATCGCTTCAATACAATTTATGCAATAGCAGAATGCTCCATTGTTGTCATCCTGACCGACACCAATGATTTTCATGCCTCCACGATAATTTTCGGCAGCAAGCATGATCCTGATATTTTTTTCAAACTCATCACGGAGTCCGGCATTGGTATAACACAACTGCAAGGTCGTTACCCGCTGCCCTTTGCTGTTCATGGCAAAATATTCCGGATTGGTTTGGAAATACGCTTTATCCTTAAAGTATTTCAGCGGACCGCTGATATTGCCGACCTTACCGCCAAAGGGAATCAAACCGCTGGGAATGATACGCTGTCCGGCGTGCGTTCCGGAAATGCCGATACTGTCAGCAGTCTGGTCACGCAAAAAATTACGGCGGGCAAATTTTTCAGCCGCTGGAGAATGGTAATCGCCGTTGACCGTCATATAAGCTATCGACGGCACAACGGAATGACTGAATCCAGCCGGCAGAGAGAGTGTTTTCTGTTTGGGGCTCCGGTTGACTCCGTAAAATGTGAACCACCGGCACCCGAAAGCATCCCGCAGCAAGTCATAAATAGCATTGACATTGCCGCATTCGCCCTGTCCGCAGATATAGAGGTCGCGGGCTTCAATTCTGATCCGCCGTTCATTCTCCAAGAGTGGAGCTGCATCCGAAGGAGCTTTTTTCCCGATCCATATCGTATGTATTTTATTGCTGTTTGCTTGGAAATCAGCACCTGATATCAGCTTCAAAAAGGTGTGAAGATCGGCAACTGCCGCTTTTTCTTCTTTATTTGGCGTGCCGTGAAAAACAATTTTATAATCAGTTTTGCTATTATCGGCAAGAATTACTCTATCTGCAGCCTCCGAACAAACAGCTGCTGTAATTAAAAATAAAACAACAATAAATCTTTTCATTTTTCATCACTTTTTGCCGTATTGATGGATTTTATCAGCATCACCCGGATTTGAGAACAACTGTTATTCAATTCCTGATATTTTGCTTCATCAATATAATTTGTTTTCAACAGCAGTTCAAGCCAGTAACTTGTTTCGTTGGCTTCTTTGAGAGCGATTTGCAGTTTTGCGATAAAGTCAGGCTTGCGGTGAGCATATTGGGCTTCATGGATATTGGCTCCGATACTGGTGCCGGCTCTGCCGATTTGATTGGAAACGATCGTTTCGCGCTGTTTTTTTAAGAATTTTGCAAAGTTCAGTATTTGTACTGCAAAGTCCACAGATAATGTGCGTAACTTGCTTTCAGCCATAAGATTATCTCCTTTCGGAGTTTAATATAACACTGCATCAGAAAAAATCAAGGCGGCAACGCCGCCGTGTAAGCACCGCAGGTGCGCTTTTAATCAGAAACACATCCACCCGCCGACAGGCGGCAACTTCACGGGCAGCGCAAGCTGACCTCTTCACAAGTGAAATGGAGCGATAGCGGAATGAAACGACTTCACAAGCAAGGCTTCTGGAGTTTGGTGAAGATGTGAAGAAAACCTTCGGTTTTGAGTGAAGAGCGGCTGTCGCCGCGTGAAGAGAAGCCTTGCGGCTTCGTTCGCCATTTTCATTTTTCTTTAAAATGAAAATGGCGGCTTGTTTTTTTATCACCACCCACCATTCTGAACCGCTTTTTGAGCTTAAAAACTCAGAATTTCGCTGTGAAATGAAATTCTGAAAATCACTTCACTTTTATTCAGAAAAACTCAGAATGGCAAATCGCCATTCCTCGTTCTCTGAATAATATATCATTTCAAAATGAAAATGCAAGCCGCTTAAAAACCTTTCGCTTTATTTTCCTGTTCAGGGAAGCTGATCGGATATCAAGTCCAGCTGCAATAAGCATTTTACAGAAGTCCCGTCCGTTTATAAGCACAATTCCATTTTCCTGGGCTTTGAGGACTGCAGACTCAGTGAATTCCTCTGCGAAAGATACCACCCAATTGGTGTATGACCAATTGGTGTCAGCATTGTCACTCTTTTTCCGGTTTTCTGCATAATCAGTAATCTGCTGAACAGCCCAATCCCCCGTTTGCCCCCAATGCTTTTTTGCCTGAACAGAAATTGTAAGATGCAGCAAAGGAAAAACTGCTTCAACGTCGCAATCTCCGATTTTTTCAGAGCTGTTTTTCGGCAATATCTTTGCTTTTGCACCTTGTTTTGCAAAATAAGAAAGAAGCTGTTGTTCAAAGTGGTCCGGAGAACCATTGGCATCAAGCAATTCACGGCATTTGTCCGCTAACTCTGACGGAAGAGAGAAAGGTTTTTTATCATTGAAGCGTTTTATAGCCGTATTTACGCTTTCCGCAAGATCTAAGATGTCGGCGGTCGTTTGAAAGCACTTCATCCGCGACAAAAGCGAGGTGGAGGCATACGCCTCACGAGGTCCACAAAAGTCAATGATTTTTTCAACCTTCCATTCAAAGCCGATATCCTTGATCTCACGCAAATCAGACACTTTGACTTCCCCGATGAGTTTGCATACAGAAAAACCTCCATCACGGGGAACCACAACAATATCATCGGCTTTCATTTCGCAAGTGAAATACCACAGACTCCAACGAGATCTCCAAATTGAACCGCCATAAATATTGTGATAGATTTCATCAAATTCTTTACCTGCGTTTTTGGCAATTGCATCACGCATCTATTTATTATTTGCACAATCAGAAAAGCCAATGGTAAGTCTGTTCTCCTTTTCAAAATGTTCAAATCCGCCTTGATATTTGCAACGATGAATCCAGTACCTCATCCCACATCTCCTTCTTAAATTTTCTTGTTCGTAATATTTTCTGCCTCTGCTTTACGAAACAAAGGCTCTGTGTTAAACTCCACGATATGCCGCGAGAGAACATTTGTCAAATCATCGCCACAGATATACCCCGGCTCAACTTTTCGCAGTTCTCCGGCAAGGTCATCCGGCAGAGAAAAATCCACCCTGCACGGAGACTTTAATGCCCCAAGAGCCGTGATGACACATTTTTCAGCGATTTGCCCAGCGGTGGCATTGGGGTTTACCCGTAACGGAAGCTCTTTTGTGTGAACGCCATATTCCAGCAGGATATTAAATAAAACCTTTTTGCCTTCCACACGGGAAACAGTAATTTTTACTGCTTTGTGCCGTTTATCAGCGGCAAGGAGCGATTGCACCTGTTGACGCTTTTCTGCTACTAACTGCTTTATCCCCAGATGTTCATTTTCAGAACGCTTCCGCAAAAGTTCCTTTGCCAGCTCTCTCTTTGAGTCTGGCCATTTTCGGAATTCCCACGCAATAGAACGCTTTGCCCGTTTGAGTGCGGCACGGACAGGCTTAAATTCCTGTTCCACGGCTTTAGTCATTGCGAGAATGTCATCGCAACTCAAAGAGCCTTGCTGGGCATCGGGGTTTACAACCGGGCGTTTCATCAGATCCTGCAGTTTGCGGACACTTCCGATTTCGTAAGCATTTTGAATTTCCAGCCAAAGCGTCTCATCGTAATAGCCGGTCTTGTCCGGATGGTGACGCAAGCAGAGGGTGCGATATAATTTTTTCAGTTCCTTGCTGTCAGACTCCGTAACGCCTGGTTCTTTGCGTGGCGGTGGTGTAAAAGGTTTGTCCTGCATCCGTTCAAAGGTTTCAGCAATCCGTTTTGCATTTTCCGCAGAGTCCTCACGGGAACGCAGGTATTCATTTATCCGTTCCCGAAACAGCTGTTCAAGTTCCTGCTCTGCTGCAGTCACCTTATCCCTGACCACACCCCAGAAAAACTTATTTTCATTGATACAGATCTGCTGGATGCGGTATGCCATCTCCGCTTGCGACACTTTCTCCATACGGCAAAGGCGGTCGAACATCGTTATGTTTTCCTTGTACCGAGTGTACTCGTACCGCAAAAAAGAGGTGTCTGCCAAAGTTTCCCCAGCGAAAGACTCAAGCCACTGCTGATACGCAGGCTCATCATTTCGCCGGAACTCGGCAAGAAGCATTTGTGCCTTTGCAAAGGATTTTTTCTTTGAAAGGTACTTTTTCCACAATAACGCTTTCTGGGCTTCCGAATCGGCAACAGCAGGAAGGTGCGGATTTTTCACGGCATCCGTAAAATCATATTCTGCACGCAAGTCTTCACTCATCGTTCTGTCTCCGTGCTTCATTGTCACATTTCCACGAGATAGTGTTCGATCCGTCCGTACTCGCTGCCGACATTGATTCCCATAAAACCGGGAACAACCTCTCCGATGACTCTGCGGTGTGTATGTCCGCAAATCAGATAATTATTGTACATCGGGTCAAATGGCAATTCGTGAACGAGGTCTTTCGCTCCGGAATAAAA
>JAFVRD010000033.1 GCA_017504435.1 Lentisphaeria bacterium
CCAGCTCAAGTGATTGCGAATTGTTGTTGGGAATTCCCGCTTATGATGATGCGGGAGTGGGTTATCATCATCCACAAGTGGAAAATATCAGTTCGGCATTACAGGGCATTTCAGCATCTCCCCGCAAAAATTCAATAAACGGCATTGCCATTTACTGCGAGTGGGAAATGGATGAAAACAAATGGCAGATTTGGCGTAAATTCATCCGGTAATTTGCAGATGTCTGATACAGCAAGGACATTTTGGACAACTCTGGAATTCCAAACTGTCCTTTTTATTTTTCCTCTGCAAACTTTTCTTCTGCTTCTGTCGGTGTAAGCATCCCCAACTTCTGATGCGGACGCATATTGTTGAAAAATCAATATAATCTGTTTTTTTGTTTTGCCATAGCTGCGTCATGGCAAATAAAACTCCATGCGGGTTTGGGAAGGCGGAAGCAGATTTTTTTAACAGGTGAAATTTTCCAGCAGAATAGCTAAAAGTTCCATTTCCTGTTTGACCAGAGTGGTTTCATCCAGCGAAAGCCATTCACCCAACCAGCCCAGACGGGTGGCGGCGATCATCTGCGGAAGATGTTCCCAGGCTTCATCCGGCATGAATTCATTGCGGTAAAGCAGATCCTGCAATCTCCTTACCGCCGGAGAGTCAAGATTGTCCGGATCATCCATTGCCAGACAGCCGATCAGCAGAGCCATATCATAGCCGGGGAATTTTATTCCGGCAAATTCCCAATCGATCACCGCCTGAATTTTGCCATTGCTCATGAGAATATTGCCGGGGTGAAAATCGCCGTGGGCAAACATACCGGAACTCTGCCGTTCCCATTTGAAAAACGGGGCAAGTTCTCCAGAAATTTCCCGGAGCTGTCCGGTTATTTCCGGCATTTTCCGTTGGGATAATTCCAGAAGTGACGGCAGGTAATTTGCCATGTAAAAAGGTGCATTCTGGGCTGCCGGGGCGGCAGGAGCGGTCATGATTTCTTTGAGCTGCAAAAGAAATTCGCCACACCGTTGTCCGTAATTTTCCTGTTGTCCCAATACGGTACGCGGCAGTTTTTCTGCAGGGATATACGGTCTCAACTGCCAGAAAAGTCCGTCGCTTGGCACACCGTGGGTTCCGGAACCGGTACGGATAAACGGATGGATCCCGGAGAGAGATTGTCCGGCAAGATATTCCAGCAGAATATTCTGCCGGATTTGGAATCGGGTTTTTCCGGAATTGTAACCTTCGGCAATATAAAAATTTTTCTGCGCATCGCTGAAAAGAAACCGGCGTTCGGTTCGGTTGGGACTGCCGGTAATAAGAGTATTATCACCGGCGGATGCAAATGACAATTGCCAATTGGAGATAAGTTCCGCGATGTTCATATCAATTTACCGTAATTACACCGGATGCCGCACATCCGCTTAAAAACACCAGTTCCCATTGCGGAATACCGGGATTTTTCTGCCGTCTGCAGTAATACCGTCAATATCCATATCGGCACATCCGATCATGAAATCCACATGGATCATACTGTCATTGATGCCCAGAGCATGGAGTTCATCATCGGAATATTTATCAAAATCCCTGACACAGATATCAAAACCTCTGCCGAGCGCAACATGGCAGGAGGCGTTTTCATCAAAGAGGGTGTTGTAAAAGAGTATTCCGCTGTTGTTGATCGGAGAATCGTCTGCTATCAAAGCGATTTCTCCAAGGTATGCTGCTCCATCATCCATGGAGATCATTTTTTCCAGAACTTCCTGATTTTTCTCCGCTTTGACCTCTACCGCTTTGCCGTTTTCAAACCGGATGGAGAAGTTTTCGATCAGCGACCCCTGATAGGAGAGGGGTTTGGTGGCGACCAGCAGACCTTCGGCTTCACCGCGTTTGGGGGAGGTGAAAATCTCTTCGGAAGGGATGTTGGGGTTGAAAACTCTGCCGGAAAGGTCTTTTTCTGCGCCTCCGGCAAAAATTCCCTCCGGCATCAGACCGACTCTGAAATCTGTCCCGTTGGCAGAACGGTATTCCATGGCGGTGAAGTTGAATTCATTTAATGTTGCGGCACGACGGTGGACCGTGGCATTGTGTTCCTGCCAGTTGGCAATGGCATCGCCGTCGGCACGGGATGCGGTCAGGATCGCCTCCCAGAGTTTTTCCACTGCCTGAGCATCATCCAATCCGGGAAATACTTTACGCGCCCAGGCAACTCCGGGAACTGCGGCAATACACCACTGGTGGCGGTTTTCCATCGCATCCCGGAACGGTTTGATCACGGGGAAGCGTTTCATCTGGGTGCGGGCGCGTTTGTCCTGATCTATGCCGTCCATGCCGTCGGGATCATCCGAATCCAGCCACAATCTGGCGGGGAGTTTTTCCGATTGCCAGCGGAGTTTTTCCACTTCCCACTTTTCAAAAGCGGCGAGGCGTTCTTCGCTCTGGTAGAGATAGTGGAGTTTTTCCAGCGGCATATCTGTCCAGTTGAACCAGACTTTGCCGACTCCCTGCTGATAACATTTTTCAGTAACCATGCGGACAAAATCCAGCTGATCGAATCCGGCAGTGATGACGACATCCTGTCCGGCATCGGGATTGAGTCCTTTTTTTACGATCAAATCGGCATAAACAGCTAACTTTCCGGTATCCATGATGCAGACCTTCATTTCAGTTGTCCCGATGCGGTATCCGATTTCGCAGTCAATTGAATTTTTACCGCAAACGGGATCGGATTTATTTTTGGAAATTCAAAAACCTTTTCTCCAATATAATTCAGCAAGGAGTATAAATCAAGCCGGATTTTTTCTGCTGCAGTTGAAAACGGCAAAAGAGTTGATTTTAACAGGTTTTAACCGGGAAAAAGATTGCAATTTCTTTGTAAAAGGGCTATAGTTTAAAAAATTCAGAAAAATGTCAACTGCGGAGATATTCAGAGATTATGGGTAATATGTGTCCTGAGTCAAAAGTGTTGCGTACCGGAAAAAATGCATACTGTTTCAAAAATGGTGAAGTTCTGCCGGCAGGCAGTTTTTCCGGCGGCAGGGGGAAATTGAATTTCGCACTGTATCCGGATGGGGAAAATCCCAAATGTGCGGAAATTTTGACCGTGGGAAAAATGCTCCTGAAAATGGAAGGTTTTCAGCTTCGCGTTCAGCTTGGAGAACGCAGTTTTCTGCATCCGGCAGTGCTCAATGACAGTATGTTCAATGCTCTGGAGATCGCCGCTGACGGCAGATTGATCCGGATCAGTGTAAACATTGACCGGGTCATGGTGATTTCCGGTGCGGAAATGCTGGATGGCGAAGCGGTATTTTCCGGCAGTGAAAAGCGTTATTTTTTCCGCGGCATGGTGACAGATATAAGCTGTGGAGATTTTTCCGGAGAGATCGTGCCGCCGGAAAAAACAGCCGGGGAAGTTCCGGAAATCGCAGTTCCTGATGATTTTCCGGACCGGATTTCGCTGGAAGGAGAATGGGAATTTTTCTGCACGCCGCGGGATTTTGATGCGGCTTCCCCGCTGCCGGATAAAAAACTTTATACCGCCAAAATGGTGATCCCCGGTTATTGGGATGATCATACTGATTTGATCATGCGGACGCGTTCATTTGACCGTTCTGCCAAGACCAATCCCCGGTTCCGGCCGCTGTCACTGCCCATGGGGGAAATCACTCCGGATGCTTCAATGCCGTTTCTGGTCGGTACCGGTTATTACCGGAAGTGTTTCCGGTTTGCTCCGGGAACTCTTCCGGCGGCGGTGATATTGGAATTGGGGCCGGCAGTCTGGGGCAGCGCGGTTTACTGCAACGGCAAATTGCTTTCGGTCAATACCGGATATTCCACCGGCAGCCGGGTGGATTTGAGTGAAACGCTGGATTTTGACGGCGGAATAAACACCATTGTCATTGCCGTTTCCAACTACAAACATGTTTTTGACGGTAATACTCAGGAAAACAGTCAGCATATTGGTTTGGCGGTGCGCGGTTATCAGGGCATGCGCTGCGGTATTGACGGGTATTGCCGGTTGAAATTTGCCGCCGCCGGCAGTATCACTGATGCGTGGGCAGATTTCCGCAACGGCAAACTGAATTTGTATTGTGAAATTTCCGGCGTCGAAGCGGATGTCCGGTGGACGCTCAAAGATGCCTGCGGTAAAACTGTAAAAACCGCATCTGGAAAAAATCCGGTGATTGATGGCGATGGATTGTCGCGTTGGAGCGATACTGCTCCGGTGCTGTATGAAATAAGTGCCGAATCGCTGGTCAACGGCAAATGTTCCGACCGGGTGCAGTTTTCTTACGGGCTCCGGGAAATGCGTTGCGAGGGACCCCGGATGTTCCTCAATGGAGAACCGGTCTATTTGCGTGGAGCAACAGAACATTACTATTTCCCGGAAACCGCCAATGCACCGTATGATTTTGACAAATATCTCCGGGATATCCGGACGTGGCAGGAGCTGGGTTTCAACTTTTTGCGTTTCCACACCTGGTGTCCGCCGGAACCGTATCTGGCGGCGGCGGATGTATGCGGTATGATCTGTCAGGTGGAAGTTCCGCCGCATGTGGAAGAAGCAGAGTGGATAAGGATATTGAAATATCTGCGCCGTCATGTTTCCGTGGCGGTCATTTGCGGCGGCAATGAGGAGGATTTTACGGAATTCCGGATCGGAGAGGTGCGCCGTCTGGCGGAATTGACCCGGGAATTGATGCCCGGAACACTTTTCAATCCGCAGGAGGGGTTGGCAAAAGTTGAATACCGTCTGGCTCCGGATGAACCGGGAGTGGCAACCGAACCGTTTATCCATGATCCGGAAAAGTTCCGGCAGCTGGCAGAATTTTCTGATGTGTACGGCAGTTACAGCTGGGGATATTTCAGCTATATTCACACTATGTTTCCCGGAGCGGAGGAGGTCGACAAACGTTATACGGTGCATAAGAAGCCGATTTTATCTCATGAAATCGGTATCATGGGCGGCTGGCTGGACTTCCGCAATGAGGCGCGTTACCATAACACGGTCGTTCCCGGAGACGTTTATAAAGAATCCCGGAAACATTTGGAAAAATACAATTTATTTCACCGGGCGGATGAATTTTTCCGCTTGAACAGTGCGTTTGTGAACCGCTTGCGCAAAGCGATGTTTGAAAACCTCCGCAGCTGTATTTCGCTGAATGGTTATGACTGCCTCGGCGTTTGTGATGCCCACTGGCACCGGTGCGGTTATCCCTGCGGTATTCTTGATGAATTCAATCAATGCAAACCCGGAGTGATCCCTGCCGAGATCCGGCAGTATAACGGAGCGAGTATTCTGCTCTGTGATCTGGATAACTACCGGAATTTCCGTGCCGGAGAACTTTTCAAAAGGACGATTTCGGTATCGCATTTCGGCAAAGGTATCTGGCGCGATGCGGTTTTGCAGTGGCATATTGATATCGACGGGCAGGAATATTCCGGAGTCTGTCAGGTTCCGGAGATCGCACCGGGAACGTTGACGGCAGCCGGAACTCTGGAAATAACTTTGCCGGAAATCATCACTCCTGCCGCCGGTGTGTTGAAGTGCAAATTGATTGCCGGAGAAACGGTGTTGGAAAATCATTGGGATTTCTGGGTCTTTCCGGAGGTGTCCGGATTTGCCTCATCCGACCGGTTCAAAGTGGTACGGAAACTGGATGATGAGGTTATAGATTTTATTGCTGAGGGTGGAAAAGTTCTGTTGACGGCGAATTTTCCGGCGGGCCGGATGCTGGAGAAATTTCAGGTCGTGACCACCGGGCGCAGTGCGGGACATCTGGGGACGGTCATTGCGGAACATCCGCTGATGGCGCAAATTCCGCATCAGGGATTTGCGGATTGGCAATTTTTTGATATGCTGCAGTTTGCCGCTTCCATGGATTTTACCGATTCGCAGCTGCCTTTCAATCCGCTGATCGAATATATCCCCTCATTCAAAAACGTCTTCCGCAAAACGCCGCTGTGTGAATTGCGGGTCGGTGAAGGTACTTTGATGATGTGCGGATTGCGGTTGGACAATCCTGATCCGGGGACATTGTACTTCAAATCCCGGTTGTTTGCATATCTGGCGCAGGACGGAACAAGTTCAGCTCCGGCAGTGGACAGCGGATTGCTCAAATCGCTTATCCGGCAGGAATTTCCGGACAGCGGTGTGGCAAAGACCGATGAAGCATGGGATCCCAATGTCTCTGCGGGCAAAAAACAGGACCCGGCTGCGGGCAGGTGACAAATTCGGATGCAGATTGCCAAAAATGTGTTATTTAATGTCATTTTTGTCAATCTGGAAGGCTCATTTCCGGTTGCATTTTTCGTGCTTATGCAGTATAATTTAAACGATACATAACAAGCCGCAGTTCCGGTGATATGAAATGAGATGCAACATAGTTTTATTATTGGTTTTTATTATGAATTTGACCGTTTTGACAAGTGCAGGCAGTCCGCTTGCGCCGGCAGAGCTCCGGCTGCGGGACAACAGTATCGCATACCGGTTCAAAAACGGGGAATATCTGTGTGCCGGGGAGTTTCCCGGCGGCAGAAATGTTCTGCATCTGGAAATTTCTCCTGATCCGGAAAATCCGGTCATTGCCGGGATTTTTCAGGTGGGCAAAGTGATGGTCAAACTGGATAATTTTCAGTTGCGTATTCAGATCGGCGACCGGAATTTTCTGCATCCGGCGGTGTTGATACAGGATCACTTCAATCCGGTGAAAATCGCCAGTGACGGGGAATTGCTCAGCATCTCCGTCGGCAGTGGCGAACCGATGGTCATTTCCGGCGGCGGAGATTTTTGCGGCAAAATAGAATTCCTTCCGGAGGTTCAGCGGCACCGTTTCCGCGGGCAGGTGAAAAAAGATATCCGCATTGAGCCGTTTGACGGAAAGATCGTTCCGCCGGTCAAACAGCTTCCGGAAGCAGAACTCATCACTTTGAACGGCACTTATCCGCAGGAGATCGACCTTGCCGGCAAATGGGATTTTTTCTGCACTCCGAAATCGTTTGACCAAAATGCCCCGCTGCCTTCCCCAAACCGTTTTACTGCCCAAATGGTGATCCCCGGTTATTGGGATGATCATTATGAACTGCTCCGGGAGACCCGCTCATTTGACCGTTCTGCGCGCATCAATCCGCGTTACCGTCCATTCACCTTGCCGATGGGGGAAATGACTCCGGATGCTTCGATGCCGTATCTGGTGGGGACCGGTTATTACCGGAAAAATATCCGTTTTGCTCCGGGAACAGTTCCGGCGGCGGTGACTTTGCGTATCGGTCCGGCGGTGTGGGGGGCTGCGGTTTACTGCAATGGCAAACTGGCAGCATATAATTCGGGATATTCGACTTGGACAGAGTGCCGGTTGGATAAATTTCTGGATTTCAGCGGCGATAATACCATTGTGCTTGCGGTTTCCAATTTTGACCGGGTTTTTGACGGCAATACTCTGGAAAACAGTCAGCATATCGGGGTTTCGGTGCGCGGTTATCAGGGCATGCGCTGCGGTATTTCCGGCGGGATCGGATTGAAAATTTCCCGGTCGGAATCCATCAGTGACGCATACGCCCGCTTTGACGGTAAAAAACTGCTGCTTTTTGCGGAACATTCCGGCGCGGCGGAGGTGGCTTGGACGATCCGGGACAAAGATGATAAAGTGGTAAAAACCGCTTCCGGAAAAAATGCGGCAGTGGATACGGACGGGATGCACATGTGGAGCGAAAGTGATCCGGTGCTTTACCGTATTGAAGCGGTGTTGAGCAAATCCGGAAAAGTGCTGGATAAATATCAATTCAACTACGGTCTGCGTCAGGTCAGCTGTTCCGGATACCAGATCATATTCAACGGCAAACCGGTTTATTTGCGCGGGCTTACGGAACATCACTTTTTTCCGGAGAGCTGCAATGCACCCTATGATTTTGACAAATATGTCCGGGATATAAAGACGTGGAAATCTTACGGATTCAATTTCCTGCGTTTCCACACCTGGTGTCCGCCGGAACCATATCTGGATGCCGCCGACCGGATCGGTATGATCTGTCAGGTGGAAGTGCCGCCGCATGTGGATGAAGCGGAGTGGCGGCGGATATTGAAAACATTGCGGCGGCATGTTTCCGTAGTGATCATTTGCGGGGGCAATGAGGAGGATTTCACTGATTTCCGTATGGCAGAGGTGAAACGGCTCTCTGAGGTGGTCAGGGAACTGATGCCCGGAACGCTTTTCAATCCGCAGGAGGGATTGTCCAAAGTTGAATACCGGATGCGTCCGGATGTGCCCGGAGTGATCACTGAACCGTTTATCCATGATCCGGAAAAGTTCCGGCAGCTGGCGGAATTTTCGGATGTTTACGGCAGTTATACCTGGGGATTTTTCAGTTATATCCATACGGAGTTTCCCGGAGCAGAAGAGGTCAACCGGCGTTACACGGTTCACGGCAAACCGATTTTGTCCCACGAGGTCGGGATCATCGGGAATTGGCTGGATTTCCGCAATGAAAAACTCTATGAGAAGTGCCGGATCCCGGATGATGTTTACCGCGAGACGCGTAAATATCTGACCCGGTGCGGTGTTTTTCACCGGGCGGATGAATTTTACCGGTTGAATTGTGAACAGGCGAACCGTCAGCGTAAAGCGATGCTGGAAAATGTCCGCCGCTGCCGAACCGTTACCGGGTATGATCTGCTTGGTGCTTATGATGCCCACTGGCACCGGTGCGGTTATCCCTGCGGGCCGCTGGATGAATTCAACGCTCCCAAACACGGGGTGACTCCGGAATATATGCAGCGGATCAATAGCGAAACGGTGCTGTTCAGTGATGCGGATTGCTACCGTGCCAAAGCGGAAAATACAAAGTTCACATTGAATATCGGCATATCCCATTACGGCAGAGAAACGCTTGCCGGCGGGAAACTGCGCTGGACGCTCCGGATGCCGGGTAAAGAATTCAACGGAGAAAACGCGGTTGCCGCCGTGGTGCCGGGAGCTGTTATGGATATCGGCAAATGCGAAGTGACTCTGCCGGCGGTGGACAAACCGGTCAAAGCGGTGGTGAGTGCAGAATTTACGGTCAACGGGCAAAAGTTTGTGAATGATTGGGATTTCTGGGTTTTTCCGGCGGTGAAAGCTCCGGAGATCCCTGCCAATGTCAAAATCGTTGACCGGCTGGATGATGAATTGATCGATTTTATCTCCTGCGGCGGCAGGGTCATGCTGACCGCAAATTTCCCGGCAGGAAAAATGGTCGAAAAATTCCAGTTGGTTACCGCCGGACGCAGTTCCGGTCATCATGGTATAATCATCGGCAAACATCCGCTGCTTGCGGACATGGTGCATGAGGGCTTTGCGGATTGGCACTTTTTTGCTATGCTGCGGCATGCGGTTTCGATGGATTTTACCGGTTCAAAATTGCCTTTTAATCCGCTTATTGAGTACATTCCGTCTTACAAACTGGTGCGTTACAAAACTCCGTTGTGTGAATTGCGTATCGGCAAGGGGGTTTTGCTGATGTGCGGCATGCGTCTGGAGAGTTTTGATCCGGCAGGGCACTATTTCTTTGCCCGGATCGTGGATTATCTGGGGCAGAATAAATTTGCCGCAGCTCCGGAAGTGGATGTCGCGCTGCTCAAAAAACTTATCCGCCGGGAGTTCCCGGATCTGGGAATCGTTAAAACCGATGAGGCATGGGATCCCAATGTCTCTGCCGGAAAGACGAAACAGCCGCAAGCAAAAAAATATAACATAGGAAAGTAGTGGGGAATTATGGAAAAAAGATATCGCTTATCCGCTGTAAACAAATTCACACTTATTGAACTGTTGGTCGTAATTGCCATTATTGCAATATTAGCAGCGATGCTCATGCCTGCACTGCGGGCGGCAAGGGAACGCGGTCAGCGGGCGAATTGTTCCGGTAATCTCAAACAGATGGGAGCTGCGTTTGGCGTATATACTGCGGCAAATGATGACTGGTTCCCCCCAGCCAATTGGGTAAGTTATAAAGATGCGTATGGTATTCCTTATGAAAGTACTGAAAAATACCGTTGGTCGTGGGCGTGGGCATTGCAGCATCAGAAAACCATGAGCAATAAAACGTTCAAATGTCCGACTGCGATGGCAACCTTGAGTGATAATCACGGTTATTTAGCCAGAGATCTGGACAGGGATTACCGGGTGCAGATCGCCTCCACTCAGATCAACGTTGCCAGCTGGCTTTATATCGCTTATGCTTACAGTTCAGATTTTCTCGGAACCCGGGCCCATCAGCCTCCGTGGAACAATGCCAGATACAAAACCTCCGGGCGTTATCTGCCGGCGCGGGCGAACGAAATGACTAAAGCCAGCACCTGCGTGGCGGTTGTGGACAGTGTGAACAATCACAGCAATATGCAGGGAACTGATGTACAATCTCACGGAGCACATACATTTGTTCGCAAGGATGGTGAAAGTGACGGCCATCACATCAATGATCTGCACAACAAATCCACCAATATTCTTTATGCCGACGGTCATGCGGGCAATATGAAAAATGCCCGGATCGAATTGGCGCCGTTATATAATCCTGATGCAGACAAGCAGCATTTGACCTGGCGGAATTGAGGCTGTCGGGGGCAATTTCATAAGTCATCAAAAATTGTGAGATTACCGGCAAATTATCTGATTTTGTGTCCGGGAACGATGTGCAGACCGGCAAATTTTTTCAACTCCGGGGCATTGCTGATGCAGTTGACCGTACAGGCGGCATCGGCGGCATAGAGTGTATTGCCGGTTTTCAGCGAGCAGTGACCGGGGGTGTGGCGCGGTGTCGGTACCACGATCGCACTGCCGTCACCGAAAATATCCAATTCGCCGGAAAACAGCTGCCATTGCTGCGGATATTTTTTCATGATGAAACTGCCTTCAGAAGTGCGGCTCTCATTTTCATGCATAAAGGTTTTTATTCCGGGAAAATCCCGCAATCCGGCATAATGATCCCGGTGGGCGTGAGAAAGAATTACCGCACTGATATCTGCCGGAGTGAGATGATATTTGGATTTTAATTGAGCCGCACAACTTTCATTTTCATCAACGTTGATTTGAAATGGCGCATCCGGAGACTGCGGAACTTCCGGCGGAGTTTGACCGGTGTCAAACAGAGCGTATTCGCCGGATTCATGGGCCAGCAGCAGACAGGAGACTTCCACCGCAATTTTTTCATTGCCGCTGTCCGGTTCGATCAGATTTTTCCGGCAGATCAGAGTGCCGGTGGTGATAATATGGATTTTCATAATACATAATTTACTGCCGGATAGCGGATTTGTCAATAAATCACTTGACAAAATCAAATTGGCAGGTTAAATTATTTGAATAATTTGTCGGTAATAATCAAACGAGGTAAAAATTATGGTCATCGACTACAACAGTAACGAGCTTGCCGCCAAAATCGGCAAACTTCCTGAAAATTTCACCAAAAGTGATATCATCAAGTTCATTCGCGATGAAGAGATCCGTCACATCAATTTCCAGTATCCTGCCGGTGACGGCAGATTGAAAACTCTCAATTTCGTCATCAATGATGCCGATTATCTCAATGAGATCCTCTCCTGCGGTGAACGGGTGGACGGTTCCAGTCTGTTTCCGTTTATCGAAGCCGGCAACAGCGATCTCTATGTCGTTCCCCGTTTCCGGACCGCATACATGGATCCTTTCAGCGAACTGCCGACAGTGAACTTCCTCTGTTCGTTTTTCAACAAAGACGGCGACCCGCTGGCAAGTTCTCCGGAATACACTTTGCACAAAGCGTGCGAAGCTTTCCGCGAGACGACCGGGTTGGAATTTCAGGCGATGGGCGAATTGGAATACTATGTGATTTCTGAAGATGACGGCTGTTTTGCCGCTGTCGATCAGAAAGGTTATCATGAATCTTCGCCCTATGCCAAATTCGGTGATTTCCGTCAGTTGTGCATGAATTACATCGCCAAAGCCGGCGGTCAGATCAAATACGGTCACAGTGAAGTTGGCAACTTCACTCTGGAAGGTAAAATTTATGAGCAGAATGAGATCGAATTTCTCCCGGTCGCGGCTGAACTCGCTGCCGAACAGCTGATGGTCGCCAAATGGATCATCCGCAATCTGGCGTACCGCTGCGGTCTGGATATCACTTTCGCTCCGAAAATCACCACCGGCAAAGCCGGTTCCGGTATGCATATCCACTTCCGGGTGATGAAAGACGGCAAAAATCAGATGCTGGACAACGGCGTGCTTTCCGATACCGCCAAACGTGCCATTGCCGGTATGATGGAATTAGCTCCCTCCATTACCGCATTCGGCAATACCAATCCGACCAGTTATTTCCGTCTGGTGCCGCATCAGGAAGCTCCCACCAACGTCTGCTGGGGCGACCGCAACCGTTCCGTGCTGGTGCGGGTGCCGTTGGGCTGGACAAGTCAGAAAGATCTGTGCAGTCAGGTCAATCCGTTGGAAAGTGCCGGTAAATTTGATACTTCTCAGAAACAGACGGTGGAAATGCGTTCTCCGGATGGTTCTGCGGATGTCTATTTGCTGCTCGCCGGTTTGGCTGTGGCATGCCGCTACGGCTTTGAACGCACTGATGCGTTGGAAATCGCGGCAAAAACCTATGTCAATGTCAATATCCACAAAGAGGAAAATGCTGCATTGCTGGATTCTCTGAGTGTATTGCCGGACAGTTGTGCTGCTTCCGCAGATTGCCTTGCTGCCCAGCGGGCGATTTATGAAGATAAAGGGGTGTTTGCCCCCGCAATGATCGACGGATTGATCGCGTCATTGCAGAAATTCAATGACCGCACCCTCCGTCAGGATATCGGCGGAGATCAGGCCAAGATCCTTGAATTGGTCAAAACCTATTTCCACTGCGGATAACAGAAAAAAATAATCTGCATCCGGCGGCTTCGCCGGACGCGATTCATCCGGTAAAAGAAAAGACCTTTTGCACTCGATGCAGAGTTGCAAAAGGTCTTTTTGGTATTCTGAACAATGAATATCAGTGAATGAAAAGTTCCCGGATTTCTTTGGCAGATGACGCGTTGAGGATCTTCTGCAGCTTTTCCGGATCGGTCAAAATAGAACTGATCGCGGCGAGACATTCAATATGCGGCGCATTCGCTTGCATGGGGCTGAGGCAGAGAATGAATATCCGGGTTTTTTCGCCGTCCAGAGAATCAAAGTCATAACCTTTTTTGGAAATACCGATGGCGATCGAGGTGAATTTGACCGCATCAGTACGGGCATGCGGCAGGGCGATCCCGTTTTGCATACACGTTGAGGCAACACATTCGCGCTGTAAAACTTCGCAGAGACAGGCATCCCGGTCTTTCAGGACACCGCATTTATCCAGAGCATCAATGAGTTCATCTATGACTTCGGGTTTGTCTTCCGCCTGAAGATCCATGATGATTGCTGCCGGCTGGAGACTGCGGGCGAGCAGATTTTTCATCCGGCGACGGTTTTCCGGAGCGAATTCCTGATTTTTGGTGAAATAATCCTGCCGCAATTCTGCAGGTGAGGCAATGTTTTTCAATTTTTCCAAATCCATGTGCAAAGATACGATCGCTTCAAACATTGTTGCCTGAATAAAAGGCACTTCATCCGGATTGGATTCAAAAATGATATCTGTACCGGAAACGGTCATGGCGAATGAAAGTTCATCTTTGCGGATCTGCATAACGCCGCTTTCTTTGTCCAATTGACTGAGCATATAGCCTTCTGTGGAAAATGTGTCGATCAACTGACGCAGTACAAAATCCGCCAATATCTGAGAGTGGAACGAATAAGGTGTATGGATGACCGACATATCTTTGGTCTCTTTGCGGACACCTTTGCCTCTGAGTCCCAACACCGCCGAAAGCAGCGGCGGAGCAACGATCGTCGTCACCAGGGTCATGATGATCGCTACACCGAAAAGTTCCGACCCCAGTATCGGTTTGCCCTCATACATGGTAGTCATACCGATACCGGCGATGATGAGTGCAACTTCACCGCGGGGAACCATGCCGGTGCCGATGCGGAGCGCACCGAGCATATTGAAATTCATAAACAGTGCCGGAAGCGCACAGCCGATGATTTTGGCGAGGATCGCCAGCAGAGAGTAGATCGCACCGATTTTCAATACATTCATATCGGCGAATACCCGGATATCCACCAGCATACCCATGACTACAAAAAACACCGGTACCAGAAAGTTGTAAAGCGGATGCAGAGAACGCTGCAGCGCAAAGGAGATATCCGTTTTGGACAGGCTCAATCCCATTACATACGCCCCGATGATCATTGCCAGACCCTGCTGCTCAAAAATGCCCGCCAGAAACAATGCCAACCCGAACGCCAATGTGGAAAATACGGTCGCGGATTTGAAAAGTTTGAGAAATTTGGCGATTTTGGTCGCCAACAGCAATCCCACTGCGGTTGCCAACAGCCAGAAACCGATACATTTTGCGGAAATAAGTCCGATTTTGCCCCAATCAGTTTCTCCGCCTGCCGGTACCGTTGCCAATCCCATGACGATGGCCAGACAGATAATGCCCAGTACGTCGTCGATCACTGCGGCGGCAAGGGTGGTGACACCTTCAGGAGTGTCGATTTTTTTCTTTTCAGAGAGTATCCGTGCCGTGATGCCGACGCTGGTAGCGGTACAGAGGATACCGAGAAAAAGTGAGCACGGATGCATAAAATTGCCCCCGGTCGCTTCCGGCAGCAGGAATACTCCCACCGATGCTCCGAACAGAAATGAGAATATCACTCCGCCGATACCGACCAGCGTCCCCACCAGTGAATAACGGAAAAACATCCGCAGATCAGTCTCCAGACCGGACATGAACAGCAGCAGGATCGAACCGATTGTCGCCAGCGCGTACAGTGAACTGTGATATGCCGGAAAGGTCACATTGATGATTTTGGCATCTCCGATGATCGAGTCTCCGGCAAGCTGGACGGTCTGGGCGAATCCAAATAAACCGTGTTCCAAACCGTGCAGCGGGATGCTTATGCCTCCGAGCAGGTACGGACCGATTATCACCCCGGCAAGCAATTCGCCCAAAACCGATGGGGATTTGAGTTTTTTGGCAAGATCACCGCAAAATTTGGCGGCAAAAATAATTGTTCCCAACTGCAGAGCCAGTATGGCGATCTGTTGGACGACTGTTAAAGAAAAATTTAACACAGTTCCAATCTCCTGAAAATATAGGATTCATTAATATATGTTCAAATGAAATTCACTTAATATAGTACATGAAAAATTTTTTTCAAGCGATTGAAAAGAATAATCTGATTTTTTGAACCGGAACTCCTCCTGAGGCAGATTGTTTTTATTTGGCTGCTGAACACAGACTGATTTTTCTGCGGCGGTATGCCGGATTCAGGCGTGGTGATACGCTCCGCCGTTGAGCAGATTCAGCCCCCGGTAAAGCTGTTCACAAAAGAGGAAACGTGCCATCTCATGGGTGAAAGTCAATTTTGACAGAGACCACAGCAGTGCGGCACGCTGTTTCACTTCCGGAGCCAGACCGAAAGGTCCGCCGATCACAAAGACCAGTTTACGGTCGGCTCGTTCCAGAAATTTGGCAAATTCAGCAGTGGTAAATTCTTTGCCTTCTTCGGTAAGAACGACCACGATGGCATTGCGTTCTTTGTCTAATTCACGCAGGATCGCTTTGCCTTCACCGGCGACATCGGAATCCGGGATGGTGACACATTCACATTTGCCGTATGCTCCGGCCCGGGTCAGAAATCCGGCACATTGCTGCTCGCAGAATTTGTCACGCATTTTGCCGACTGCGATAAGTTTGGTTCTTCTTTCGTACTTGGCCATCAGGAGATACGTTTCGGGGAGGGGCAGATATTTTCATCCTGTTTTTTGATGTTCCGGGTCATCCATTTGGAATTCCGCATGGTGATCCACGAGTACGCGCAAATCCAGGAAAGTGCAACCAGATTGAATATACCGACAACAAATGCCATCAATGCTTTAAGTGGAGATTCCCGTTCTGCATAAAGCAGTGCCGGGATGATCGCCCAGAGCCATGTCACAGCAAGAATATAACTGCCGGCAAGACTCAGGGCACTCCAGTTGCCGATCAACATCCATGCCAGCATCGGGGCTCCGATCAGCGGCAAAGTCAGATTCAAAAGTTGAAATGTCAGATTGAACATCAGAACATTCATCCGCAGCTTTTTGCAGGGCATCAATTTTATAAAGTGCTTGATCATCAGCAGACCTTCCCGGACATCGCCCCGGTTCCAGCGGATCAGAGTCCGGCACAGCTGCGGGTAGTCAGTCGGGACTCTGGTGGTGACTTTGGCTTCATGCTGCAGCACCACATGAAAGTTGTTCCGCAGCAGAATACTGGTCAATGCCCGGTCTTCACCGATGTGAGAAGGAATGCCGAGAAATGTATGATGCAGCCAGCCGTCCAAATGGGGCAGCAATGCCGATTTGCGGTAGGCACTGATCGCTCCGGGTGAGCAGAGTACCCCGCCGAAAGTGCTTTGGGCGCAACGCATGAAATCGCAGCTGAACACAAAGAATATATCCAGCATCCGCGGAACGAAACCTTCATGGAGATTGGCGACCCGCACCGTTCCAGCCACGCCGCCGACTTCCGGTTTGGCAAAAGGCAGAATCAGGTTCTGCAGGGTATCAGGTTCGACGATGGAATCGCTGTCAATGGTTACTGCAATATCAAATTTCGCATGGGTGAAACCGTAATAAAGTCCGGCTTTTTTACCTTGATTCTGTTCGAAATTTACCGGGGTGATTATGCCGTTGGATTCGCTGGCGACCAGTTTGATCCAATTCCAGGTGTCATCTTTTGAACCATCGTTTATGGCGATGATTTCCAATTTATCAGCCGGGAAATCACTTTTCAAAAGGCTGCGGAGCGTGTCAGCCACAGCACTGCCTTCATTATAAGCCGGAACGATTACCGTAACTCCGGGTTGTTCAGCATCAGATTCCCACTGCTCCACCGGCTTGTAGAAACAGGCGCAAACCGCCTGAAACAGCATGAAAAATACCATGCCGAATGAAACGGTCATCCCGAAATAAAAGAAAAAGTCATAATCGCCGCCGGCATTGAATTCAACGAGACATTTTCCTGCCATGCGGTACAAACCGTAATAGGAAATGAACCCGATCACCAGAAAGAATACCGCCCATGAACCGGCTTTTTTCCAATCGACTTGTTTCATGATCTGCTTTCTTTATTCTGAATAATTGCTGTAACAAAAAAACATTATATAATATAACATGAAAATGGCTTTTTTACAAGCCGCAAGCTCTTGTTTTTACGGGATTACGGCGAATTTATCCGACGGCGTATCCTGCTTCAGCACGGCAAATTTCAGATGTTCTTTCTGCAATGATTTCAAGGTTGCGGCGCACAATTCATGCAGCCGTTCCGGGTCGTTGCACTCTCTGCTGACGTGAGCGAGCAGCAGCAATCCGGTACGTTCACCGAGCAATTCACCAAGCAGTTCTGCGGTGTATGTGTTGTCGAGGTGCCCCCGGAATCCGCAGATCCGGCGTTTGAGTTCCAGAGATCGCGGGGAATTCATCAGCATATCCAGATCGTAGTTGCTTTCGATCACTAATGCGTGGCAATTGGCCAACACTCTGCGGATGCTTTCACCGGCACAGCCCAGATCAGTGGCGATCCCGATGGATATGCCGTTGTATTCGATTTTGAATCCCACTGTATCCACATCATGTGGCAGGGCGAAAGAGGTGATGCCGAAGCCGGAGATCTCAAATTGTGCTCCCGGTTCAAAAGTCCTTACCATTTTGGGCAGATTTTTCTTTTTTGCCAATGAATTTGCCGTCATCATCGTGGTGTAAAGCGGAATATTGAATGTATCACAGAAAATCCGGGTTCCTTTGGCATGATCTCCATGTTCATGGGTGAGCAGTGCGCCGCACAGCCGGGCGGGATCGCAGCTGCATTTTTCCATCCGTGCCAGCAGTTCTTTGCGTGAAAATCCCTGATCGACCAGCAGTGCGCCGTTGGGAGTGTCAATAAAGAAACTGTTGCCGTTACTGCCGCTGCCCAGAGAGTTGAAAAAAATCCTGTTTTCTGTCATTTCTACCTTCAAAAATATCGTCAGTTGCCCGCATGGGGATAAAAATTTGTGAAAATTGCATTTCCGGACTGGAAAAAACATGCTTTATAATTTAAATTCTATAGTATGCAATGTCAAATCCGTTCCCGGTATAAAATCCGGATTTTTTGGAGATAATTCATTATTATGACCGCAAACCGAATCGATCAAAACCTGACCGGAAAAATGGTTCAGCAGCTGCAGCTTTCCACAGGTCAGCTGCAGTCTTTGGAAATTCTTGCTCTGCCGCAGGCGGCATTGGAGAGTTTTCTGACTCAGGAATTTGCGGTCAATCCGGTGCTTGAGGAGTCGCCGCCGCCGGCGGATATACCGGATAATTCCCATGAGGAGCGTCCGGAAACTCCGGATGATGAAAATGATTATGAAAAAAATGCCGGTTGTGCCGATGAATGGGCTGATGAATTGCCGCTGCCCGGAATTTCCGGCGGTGTACCTGCGGATGAATTGGATTATCTCGGTAACTCTCCGGCACCGCCTCCATCGCTGAAAACTATGCTTATCAATGAGTTGGAGTGTTCCAATTGCCCGGAGGAACTTCATGCGGCCGCACTGGAGATCATTTCTGCTTTGGATGAAGACGGTTTTATTGCTGTCCCGCTGGCGGACATTGCCATGGCGAATGATTTGGATATGGAAACGGTCATGCAGGCATTGCATTACATCCAGATGATCGCTCCGGCTGGAGTGGCGGCGCGGGATGTGGCGGAATCTTTGAAACTGCAGTTGTCCCGGGCAGGGAAGTTGACTCCCGCTTTTGAAAAACTGCTTACTGAGGGCAGGGAGGATTTGGAGAAGAACCGTCTGCCGGCATTATGCGATAAATTGCAGCTCGCTCCGGATGAATTGGCGGGAATGCTGCGGACTTTACGTTCACTGAATCCGGCTCCGGGACGGGATTCATATTCATCAGCGGCAGTGGTTGTGCCGGATTTGGAGATCCTGCCGGATGGGAATGGCGGCTACCGGGTCGCGGTGCGCCGGGAACGTCAGGCCCGGGTCATGATTTCACCTCTTTATGAAAAACTTCTGCAGGATGGGAATCTTTCTGCAGATGACCGGGGGTATTTACAGGAAAAAATTTCCCGTGCCAAAGAGTTGGTGCAGGCATTGAATATGCGGGACAGCACTTTGAAACGGTTGGGCGAGATGCTTGTTGATACCCAGAGGGAGTTTTTCGAACACGGAATCAAAGAATTGCGCCCGTTGACAATGAAACAGGCCGCCGGAATCCTGGAACTCAGTGAAAGTACCATCAGCAGGGCGGTATCGGAAAAAACTGCTGAAACTCCGCAGGGAAGTTATCCGTTACGGTTCTTCTTTTCCGGAGGATTCAATTCGGATGCCGGAGAAGCGGTCGCAGTTCAGGCGGTAAAAGAAAAGATCCGCAATGCGATCGGTAAAGAAGATCCGCATGCACCGCTTTCCGATGAAACGTTGTCTGCTATGCTCAAAGCCGAAGGTTTGAATGTCGCCCGTCGTACGGTGGCAAAATATCGGGAAAGTATGAAAATTCCCGCCTCATCACTGCGTAAAAAGCATTTTTGAATTTTCAGCCCATCAACAGACGGACGGCGGCGATCACTACCAGGATCATGATTACGGCTTCAAAAATTTTCTGCGGCATTTTTTTCAGCAATACGATACCCAGAAAGCCACCCAGAAGCAGAAACGGTATCATGCACAGATCAAGTTTTACTGAATTCAGTGTGACCCGTCCTTCCCAGGCAAATATCGGCAATTTGATCCAGTTCAGAATCATAAAATACCATGCACAACAGCCCATGTATTTATCTTTGGGCAGTTTCATTGCCAGCAGATACAGCGATGAAATCGGTCCGGCGGCATTGGCAAGCTGGGTGGTGGAACCCATTAAAATACCGTAAAATGCCGACCAGCCGGTGCCGGAGGGGATCTTTTCCGGATTCAACCGTTTGCGGACTTCACTTAACACCATCAATGCCAGTACGATCCCGCCAATGACCCGCCGCATCATCGGTCCATCCGCGGGGATCATGTGCAGTATCACGCTGCCCAGAGCCAGACCGGCGAATGCCCACGGGAAAAGTCTCAGCAGAAATTTCCAATCTGCGGTTTCCCGGTAATAGCTTACTGCAATCAAATCCGCCAACGCCAGCATTCCCAGCTGGATCCCGGTTGATTCTCTGGAATCAAAGACCAGCATCAGCATTACCACCGGCAGCACGCCCAATCCGGGAATGGCAGTTTTATTGATGCCGATAAGAATTGCTGCAATGATCAGGGTCGTTAGCTGCAGCATATCCAGTGTATAAATGAACTCAAACATAGCTTTATCCTATAAAAAAAGCGGCATTGCTGCCGCTTGATGATCATTGAACTTAAAGTTCTTTACCGGTAAGCATCCGGTAAGCATCCAGATATTTTGCGGATGTTTTTGCCACGACTTCATCCGGGAGTTCCGGAGCCGGGGGATTTTTGTCCCAATCGAGACTTTCCAGATAATCCCGGACAAACTGTTTGTCCAGACTGACCGGACTGGTGCCTTCCACATATTCATCGGCGGGCCAGAAACGGCTGGAATCCGGAGTCAGGACTTCGTCAACCAGAATGATTTCACCGTCGATTTCACCGAATTCAAATTTGGTGTCAGCCACAATGATACCGCGTTCCGCGGCATAATCACGGGCAGTGGTGTAGATGTGCAAAGCCAATTCACGGAGCTTGGCGGCTTTTTCTGCACCGATAAGTTCCGCGACTCCTTCAAAACTGATCGCTTCATCGTGATCACCGATCGCCGCTTTGGTGGACGGGGTGAAAAGCGGTTCATCCAGTTTGGAGGCCTGTTTGTAACCGGCACGGAGTTTCAAACCGGACACTTCGCCGGTTTTCTGATAATCTTTCCAACCGCTGCCGACCAGATAACCCCGGACGATGCACTCCACCGGCAGGACTTTGGCTTTTTTGACGATCAGCGAGCGTCCCTGCAGATCTTTGGCAAACGGTTTCAATTCCTCGCGGGTGGTGACATCCGCAGAAATCAGGTGATTGGGAACGTCTTTAAGCAGATCAAACCAGAAAAGGGAGATCTGAGTCAAAACTTCGCCTTTACGCGGCACGCCGGTAGACATGACCACGTCAAATGCACTCAGACGGTCGGTGGCAACAAAAAGCAGCGCATCACCGAGATCATAGATATCCCGGACTTTGCCGCGGTTGACCAATTTGATGCCGGGGATCTCAGTCCCCAGCAATGCTCCGTTCGCTCCGTACTGCATGATCGTCAGCCCTGAATGGCACCGATCTCAATACGGGTCAGGGTCTGACGGTGACCTTGGGTGCGGCGATAGCTTTTGCGGCGTTTCATTTTGAAAACGACGATTTTTTTCGCCCGGAATTCATCCAGAACTTTGGCGGAGACTTTAGCACCCTCGACCATCGGAGTACCGATGTTGAGTTTGCCGTCTGCGCTGCTGATGGCGAGAACCTGATCAAAGGTGACTTCGCTGCCTGCTTCAAGACCGAGTTTTTCGACTTCGATGATGTCTCCGGTCTGGACTTTATACTGTTTTCCGCCAGTAGTGATGATAGCGTACATTTTTCTACTCCTGTCTATGGATTAATTGTTAAAAATCTCTGTAAACACTTCAATCATTCAGATAATATAACTCCGCTTCATTGTTTTTACAAGTCCGCTTTGCGTAAAAATACATCTTGAATGACATTTTTCCAGCCTCTGCCGAATCTTGAGTAGTTTCCGGAACTCCATTCGCGGCAGATCATTTTCAAACGGCGTCTCAGCGGGACATTCATATTTGCCCGGGCCAGGGAGTGTTCAATACGGGCGGTGAGCATGGCTTTTTTTGCATCATCCAGCTTGGGGAGTTTTTCCAGAACCGCCTGAAAGAGTGCGGCGTTCCAGCTGAATGAATCATTTTTTATTGAATCTTTCGCATCCTGCCACTGCCTGATAAGGCTGTTTTTGCCTCCTGATTTTGACGTTGACCGGTCATGCCGGCGGAATGTTCCCAATGCTTCCGGACAAATCAGCCATGCTCCCAGTGCTGCTGCTGCTGCGCCCAGAAAATTATCATGGCATGCCGGCAGTTCCGGCAGCGGCAGTAATGTTTTCAGCAACGTTCCGGTCAATGCCATGTCGTGTCCGGCCGCCGGAAATCTCCGGCAGCTTTCGGCAAGCTGATTCTGCCATATCCCCGGTTTGGCACGACGCAAATATCCATATCCCCGACTTTCAAAATGGGTGAAATTCTGTAAATTTCCGTATTCATCAGTAATATCACTGTCGCAGAATACCGCCTGCATTTCTCCGGGAGTCAGCATACTGCTCATTTTTGCCGTTTTTTCCGGATACCACACATCATCCTGATCGCAGAGAAAAATTATATCACCGGCAGCCAGATGCAGAGCTTTATTGAAATTTCCGGTCACGCCGAGGCGGGAAATGTTGGAGAAATAGCGTATGGGCAGAATACCGGTGAATTTTTCCATTTCCAGCCGGGTCGATTCATCCGGCGAATCATCACAAACAATAACTTCATCGACCGGGACAGTTTGTCCGGCGATGCTCTGCAGCTGTTCTCCAATAAATTTTTCTCCGCAGTATGCGGCAATGACCACAGATATTTTCATTATTTCACCTGCCGAACCAGTGACGGGTCCGGTATTGCCATGAAATCACGATCGAACGCAGTAATATTTTTAACGCTTCTTTGAGGGTAGGTGAAGCATAAATGATCATGTTTTCGTAAGTCCGGAAACTTCTGCTCAGTGAATCAGTATGTATGCTGTGCCGGTAATACCATCTGTCTGCTTGTGCGATATAGGGGATGAGCCGTTCCAGTGCGTGGGTGATTGTGCCGCAGAACGGCAGCGGTTCTGCCGGAAAATCTTCATAACGCATACCGCAGGTCAGCAGTTTTTTCAACGCTTCCGGACGGTAATAAAACATGCTTCCTACTCCGAACACAGGTTGAGTTGTTTCCGGAGGGGGAGCAAGGTTTAATTTTTGTAAAAATTCTTTTCCGGCACACGCAGCATCAGAATTTCCAGCAAATGCTTCCGGACATTGCAGGGTCACTTCCGGCGGATAGGGCGGAAAAACGGTTCCCAGCGCCGGTTCATCGGCGAATGCCTGCAATACACCGGCTGCCAGAGCCGGAGACCCCAGCAGGTTGTCATTCATGAAATTCTGCCATTCCCGGGTGAATGCTTCCGGCATTTGCGGAGATTTTTTGACATGTATTTTCAATATAACATCATATTTGAAGTGTTCATCTGCCGGAATACCGCATAACCATGCTCCGATATCCCGCCCGCGGTTGACCGTCTGAAAAACGCGAATATTCTGCAAGCAGGTGAGTTGGGGTCGGTATTTACTGATTTCATCTGCGGCTTTGAGATCAGGAGATGTCACCAGCAGATCAAATTCGACCGGGATATTGCGCAGATACGGAATCAATTCAGCAAACGAATCCAGATAAAACAGGTGGATGACTACTGCAAATTTCAGTGTCGGCAGTGTCGTTATTCGGGCGTTGCGGTCAACGGCAAGCATTGTTTGCGGCAGATTTTTATGCCACGACAGCGGAGTCGTCCGGCGCAGATGATCCACGATCAGCTGCTCCGGATAGTCACTGCCGCTGTTCCGGATCGCTTGAAATATTTCTGCACTCCGGAAGATCGGCCGATGAGAAATTTTGGCGAAAGATTTTATTTTTACCAGCGGCATCCGGTATTTTTCAATCAGGTAATGAGCGCAATTATAGGAAAATGTTTCACAGACGCCAACGTTGAACGCCTGACGCGATAAATCCATTTTGATATAGCAATCTCCGGTGAATCCGGCGGCATACATCGCCTGGGAGAATCCCGCTTCTCCCTGCCGTACTGCCTGTTCAAAATCAGTGCATTTGCTGCCGATTTTGCGAAAAAAATCTTTGAATTCATCTGCAAGCAGCATCGGTTTGCGGATTTCCATAAAATAACTTTGCACATGTGCCGGCATGTGATGAGTGCCGCTGTATTCGGTTATTCCCCAGAAATCACACTGTCGTGCCGCCATGGTATCAAACATTTCCTGCAGCGGAAAAAGCGGTCCGTAACAGGAATTATTGACCAGCAAAACGGTATCGAAATCTTCCAGTCGGGAAGCGTATATATTCAGAGCCTCGCTCCACGCACCGAAATCAAAACCTCTGTTTTCCCGGCAGATGATCCGGTCGACCAGCAAATCCAAGTCCGCCCGGTCACTTCCGGAAACCGGGGAGTTGGATATAAATACCGTTTCACTGCAAAAAGGCTTCAGAGCTTTGAGCAGATACAGGACATGTTTATCCACCAGACCATCCCGGTCATAATGGGCAAATAAGAGCAGTCGTTTCACGTATACATCTCCATAAATTCTGTTTCCCGGTAAAATTAGCACCGGAAACCTTTTTTGTCAAGATTCAAAAACGTCCGAAACGGGGAAATAAGAGATCCCTGCAGATCGCGCCGATGGTGAGATATTTTATTACTGCCGGGTCGGTAAATATCCGTTTCAGCAATGTTTTATGAAACCATTTTCCGCTTTTGCGAACTTCCTGCATATATGTCGCATACGCAGAAAATGATGCCTGTTTCCGCATCGGGAAACCCAGTTTATTGTACAATTCACTGAATCTTATCCACATCGCTTCCGGATCTTTGCTGATATTATTTTCATGCTGGCGGTAAAAGAATACCAAATCGGGGACTGCCGCAATTTTTTTGCCGTTTTTTGCACCGTATGAGAGCAGATTATAAAGCAGCACGGCATCATCGCAAGTCATATTCCGGGAGAAACCGCCGGAGGCGAGATAATCACTCCTGCGGATTATACATGCGGAGAATATCAATCCTTCCACCTTCTCTCCGGTATGGTATTTCATGGAATGCAATATATCTTCCGGTGAAATGGTGTTTAATTTCATGGTATGTTCCACCGGACAGAACCAATCTCCCGGAACAGCTCCGTGAACATAGCGGGTCATGCCGCAGACAAACATCAGCTGCGGAGAATTTTCCAGCATCCGGATCCGGCAGCTGAGCGAATCCGGCGGTACAAAATCATCACCGCCGCAAAACAGCAGATAATCTCCGGATGCCATCTCCGCAAGCCGGGCAAAGGTATACGCCGCACCGTGATTTTCCTGCGTGGCATATATTACCGGGCAGGGGGCATTTTTGGCACATTCAGCGATGACCGCCATGCTGTCATCAGTTGAACCGTCATCCAGTACGATGATCTCCCGGTTTTCATGATCCTGCTCAAAGAAAGAGGTGATGGCATTGCCGATAAGATCACGCTGATTGTAACAGGATATGAGAATGGATAATTTGCCGGTTCCGGTCGTCGTCATTGGGTAAACCTCATATTTTATTCAATACGGCTATGGTCTCAAAGTGGGCGGTGCCGGGAAACATATCCAGAACTCCGGCATTTTTTACCGTATATCCATTCCGGCACAGTACAGTCAAATCCCTGCTCAAAGTATCCGGTGCACAGGAAATGTAGATGAGCTTTACCGGTGCGGCATCAATTATGGCCTTGAGTGCGGTTTCATCCAAGCCGGCCCGGGGCGGATCAACGACCATTATATGCGGATATTCCGGCTGCAGTTTACGCAGGATTTTACCGGCATCTCCGGCGATGAAACAGCACTGTCCGGAAACGTTATGATCTGCGGCGTTGATTTTTGCCGCTGCAACAGCCGCTGCTGAAAATTCCACTCCGGTGCAGCGCAGATCACTGATTTTTTCTGCCGCCGCGATGGAGAAAACACCTGTTCCGCAATATAATTCCACCAGGTTGCTGCTGCCGCTGTTTGCAATTTCCTCTGTTACCCGGCGCACGATCTCTGCCGCCACCGGGATATTGGTCTGAAAAAATCCATCCGGAGCCACTTTGAATTCTCCGGCACCGGGGATATTTTCGGTCAGATACCGTATCTGGCATCCGTTGACTTTCAGCGCGCCGTCTTTAGCGGTGAAACGGAAGGTTTCACGCTCATATTCCACTTGGTTTGCCGCCAGTAATTCATTTAATTCCGGGCGCGCCAGCAGACATTTTTTTACCGGAAAAACTGTGATATTATCTTTACTCACGTAGCCGCTGGTGCCGCCGGAACGGTGCATGACCAGCTTGTTCCGGCATCCGAAACGGGCAGGGGAGGCAAACGGCGGCAAAAGAGCATCAGCTTCCAGCAGGGATTTACGTACCAGAAAGCTATGCAGTTGTTCATGTTTGCAGGATAATTCAAATTCGTAACTGCAGTGCAGATAAGCGCATCCGGGACAGCGGTCTGCGGCATATTCCGGACATTCCGGGGCGGTACGGTGAGCAGAACTCCGGATCACTTTTACAAGTTTCGCCCGGTTGAACCGTTTTTTTTCAACTTGGGTCGCCGCTTTGATCTCCTCCCCCGGCAATGCTCCGGGAACAAAACATATTTTGCCGTCACTGCCTCTGGCAATGCCATCGCCTCCGTAAGCGATCGAAGTTATCTGCAATATCTCACTTTTCATCGGCGGCTTTCGTGGGCATGACATGTTCGCCGAGATCGACTACGCCCTCATCCCGTTTGCCTGCCGGCACCGGGGCGGGACGTTCATCAAGCATCTGGGAAATGCTCAGTCTGCCCTCTTTGGGGTCGCGGTAATCAATACCTTTGCGGGCTTTTACGCCGCCGACCCGGGTCACTTTGCCGGTTTTCCGATCCCGGTAGAGCATGGGGATAGTACCGGAAGTACGCCAATAGGAACTTTCCAGATTTACGCCATTGACGTTGAAAGACATGTAATGGAAAATCCGCGGAGCGACCGGCATGAGTAAATGAATCCGGCTGAGCATGTCTACTTCGGCTTGAAAATTTTCATAACTGACCTGATTGCCGATCCGGGTGATCGCCAGCAGGTGTTTTTCATCTTCGACTTTCAAATAATAGTTGCGGAAACCGCTTTCAAAAAGTGACAGGATCGAGTATGTCCTTTCGCCGTTTCTTGCAGAACCGGTTCCGGCAATATCCGGCAGTCCGACCTGTTTTTTCCAGAGTTCCACTCCGGGGGAAATACTGAAAGATACATCGCTGCTCCGGTATTCACGGGGCAGTATGTTGTGGGAAACATAAGCGTAAACAGTGTAATTGCCGTTTCGGGACAGATCATAGTGATTGTTCAGCCGGATGACCATCCGTTTGATTTCGCCGGGAGAAAGATACAATCCTGAAACCATGATATCCCGGTCTTTGCGGGGCGGAACCGGACGGTTGCGGTTGTCCCGGATGTCAAAAAGAATAAACCCCTGTAATTCCGGGCTGGAACCGAAAAGCAGCGGTTTGCCGGAATCGTTGCGCAAGGTCACACAGGCAAAAATATTTTCATGCAGCATATAAGCTCTGCGGTTGAGTTGTATTTTTACTCCGATCTGGGCGGACAACGGCAGTGCGAAAGCAATCAGTACGGTCAGAATTCCAAGTTTTTTCATTTCATTTTCTCCACTTTATCAGCGATTTCCGATGCTGCCGCACCGGCATCCAAATCCCAACAGCGGTAACTGCCGTCCGGGCAAAAACGTTTCAAACATCCTGAACACGGGCTTCCGGCGGTCAGTGTGCCGCACTTTTCCCCCCATGGGCCGGTCAACTCCGGATCGGTCGGTCCGTAAAGTCCGAAAACCGGCCGGTTCAATGCGGCAGCGGCATGCAGCGGACCTGAATCATTGCCGACTGCGAAGTCAGCATTACGGAGCAATTCAAACAACTCCCCGATGGAGGTTTTTCCTGCCATATTCACTACTCCGTTGCCAATGGCTCCGGCGATCTCCCGTTCCTGGGGACTTCCGGCGGCGATGAATGTGAGACCGGGAAATTTTTTGCGTAATTCCACGGCAAGTTTACCGAAAAATTCCGGCGGGAAACGTTTGCTTTCCCAGCGCGTACCCGGCAGAAAAACCGCATAATGTTCCGGCAGTTCCGGCAATCCTGCCGCAGCCGCCGGATTTTCAGGTAATTCGGTCTGCCGGAGAGTGCCTTTCAAATCAAAAATCTGCCGTGCCAACGCTCCGCATCTGTCCACGGCATGCCCCGGCTGAACGGAAATTTTACGGTTGTAGAATATTCCGGCACTTTTTTCTCTGGGAGAAGCAAAACCGGCTTTGACTGCCGCACGGGAGAGTCCCAGCAGAAAACCGCTGCGGAACAAGCCTTGAAAATCCACGGCAAAATCATATTTTTCCCGGCGCAGTTCCCGGTATAAACGGCACATTTCCGGCAGAAAAGTGCTGAACTTACCTAATTTGCGCCGTTCAAAAATAATACGGCGTCTGACCGGCAGCGGTGAATAATCCAGTAAAGGCACAAATTCCGGGTTGACCACAAAATCTGCTGTCATTTCCGGGTATTGTTCATGCAGCAGAGCCAGTGCGGGGAAAAGATGGACAATATCTCCGAAACTGCTCGGTTTTACCACTAGAATATGCACTGTTGACCTCTTATCGTTTCCCAGTGACTTATTGCCCGGCTTCCAAACGCCATGCCAGACGTTCCGGCAATCCTGCCGCCCGGATTTTTTCCTGTGCCGCCGCAATGTTGTAGGGGACACGGTAGCGTGAAACTGTCATCGTCTGATCATCGAAAACGGCAAAACTTGACCGGGGGTCATTATTGCGCGGCTGACCGATGCTGCCGATATTGAAAAGATATTTGTGACCTTTTTCCAGTTGAACCGGCAATTCATCTGCCAGTGAAAAATCTTCATCAGCTTCCGGATAATAAAAGTTGTGTTCCCATTCTTCGATCCGGTCGACAAGTTTTCGTCCGGTCATCAGAGGAGCTTTGTCAAAAGCCACCGGCACATGGGAGTGCCCGCAGAAACATATCTGCGTACGCTGATAGGAAAAATTACCTACGGCATGGTGGGAGTCAAAAACATACCCCCAGGTGTCCGGTGAATCCAGTGTCGCATGTACCAGAGTTATCGGTGTTCCCGGTATGCTGGCGCGCAGCGGCATGGCATCCAGAAAGTCCAGATCCTCATCGTTGAGCTGCTGTCTGGTCCACTGGATGGCGATGGTGGCATTTTTGTTGAATCCCGCCAGTTCCGTGTTGCCGCTGATGGTGTATTCGTCGTGGTTGCCCCGGACTGAAGCAAGAAAATTCAATTCTCTTGCCATATCCAGACAGCGTTGCGGATCGGCATTGTATCCGACCAGATCGCCCAGAAACAAATAATGATCCACTCCCAGTGCGGCGCACTTTTCCAATACAGCGGCAAACGCATCTGAATTGGCATGGATGTCACTCAACACCGCATATTTCATAACTTTGTCCTCAACCTTTCTGAAATATATAAATTTTCATAACATCTGAAACAAAGGAGATATACTGACCGCTGTAAGCCGGATTCTGTACTGCTTTGCAGCAGCGGCAATCATCTGTCTGTGCGACCAGAACCCGGGGTTTATAACGCCGCGAGCCACGGCTCACCCCCTATTTGGTCTTGCTGCGGGAGGAGTTTACCATGCGGCGGAGCTCTCACTGCCGCCCGGTGGGCTCTTACCCCACCCTTTCACCCTTACTTCCGGAAAACCGGAAGCGGTTTGCTTTCTGTTGCACTGGTCTTTCCGCAGAATATGGTCTGCAGCATCCATCTTTTCAAATGGACTCCCTGCTCTGTGCAGTCCGGACTTTCCTCAACAGGGCGCAAAAAGCCCCTGCCGCGATTGCCCGCGGTCAATATATATCCGTATATAATATAACCACCGCCCGGACAATATGCAAGGGGGATTTCGGCAAAATTACCGATAACACTGGATTTTCAAGGTGTGGATATCTGAATGTTGCGGAAAGAGTTGACTCCTTCCGAACCGACGATCCCCACTTTGAAGCTGCCGGTTATTTCTGCAGTGTAAGCACTCAGGAGTTTGTCTCCTCCGTAAACATCAATAAAGCGTTTGCCTTTACGGGTATAAAACTTCACGGTCAGACGGTGAAATTTGTTTGCTGTGAAAACACCTTTTTCCAGGAAAGAACTTTTTTTGACATACTTCGGCGTGCCGTTTTCAAAATAGTGAAACCATATATTCAAACCGTTATCGTACAGAATGATCTCAAAATGTTCCGCCAATTCGGTTCGATCACCGCTTTTACGCAGCGGTTCGGCGGCGATCAGGATCCCCGGAGCCATCCGGTATGCAAATTTACAATCCATTGAAATCGTGATATCGCCGGAAAATGAACGCTTGAAAAGCATTCCGGTAAATGTGGTCGTCGAACTGGTGACAAACGTTGCCGGATCGGTTCCATCCGGGACTTTGTTGACGATCATATCCGGATGCTGTACCCATTCTCCCCGGTAATCGGAACGGGGACTTTTGACCATTTCCCAATCATCCATGCTCCAAGTTCCCTGAGCCAGCGGAGTTTCGTAAATTACGGCGGCTTGAGCGGACAGGGATAATACCAGCAGGAGCATCGGAAACATTTTTTTGCACATATTGTTTTCTCCGGAACATTTTTTTTTTGATTGCGTTTCACATAATATAGCGTTTATACAGATATTTGCAAAAAAAACTTGTTTTAATCTTCAAGATGTGTTATATTCAAACGGGATTATGTGATTGAGTCAATGAAGGAAAAAGTGATGCTGACCCGTAAAAAAATATTATTATCCGTTTTGCTCTTTGCCGCTGCAGTGCGGGGGATTTTTGCCTGCATGTTCAGCAATTCGATGTTCCGCAGTTATCATCTGGTGCCGGGACTGGATATGCAGACCTTGCTGCGTTTTGCTGAATGGGGAACTCCGCAGGCGGTTTTTCCGCCTTTTTTCTCTCCCCACCGGCTGCTGCTTTATGTGAATTGGTTCTGCCACGGAGGAAAACATGAAACGGGGTGGATCTTTGCCGTGCAGGCTCTGTTGGGAATTCTTGCTTCTCTGGTAATTGCCGATCTGACTTTGAGTTTGACCGGAAAAAAGCGCGGCGCGCTGGTGGCAGGGATGGTTTCGGCGGCATGTTTGCCGTTTTTAGTGTATGAATTTTCGGTGCTGCAGGATTCGATGGCGGTATATTTGACGCTTTTTGCGGCATGGGGGAGTGCGAAAGCTCTCCGGTACCGGTTTGCGTTGAAATGGGCGGTGATTTCCGGCGTTTTATGGAGTTTTGCGCTCAGCGGCAGACCGGCTGCACTGCTTTTTGCCGGTGCCGCCGGAGTATGGGGGGCTTACCGGATGTACCGTCTGGGCAAATACCGGAGGTTCGTTGTTTTTCTGCTGACACTGGCGGTAATGCTGGGGACATACAGCAGTTTCAATAAATTTCAGGGATGGGATTTTTCGCCGTTTTATCCGGTAATGGGGTATGCCAAAACGTTCAATTCAGTTCCCGGAGACGCGCCTGCATCGGAATATACGGTTTTATTTAATGCCGTCCGGCGGGTGCCGTGGCTCTTTGCCGCTTATGAACGCATGGAAAATCAGAATATCTATTTCTGGTGTGAAAAGCTGCCGCTTTTGCATATTCTGCCTGCGCCCGGAATAGTTGTTCCGGCGGCGGCGGCGGCATTTCTGATATTGCTTGCTGCCGGATATTGGAAAAAAGAACGCTTCTGGTATATTGCCGTTCCGGTACTGACATTGGCTCTGCCGCTGTGTACCAGGGATGTCATCGGACGTTACCGCCTGATGCTGGTACCGTATTTCATCATTGCGCCGGTAATGGCTTTTTATGCTTACCGTAATTTACCGGTACGCAGAAAATATTTTGCTTTGTTCATGGGAGGGCTGGCGGCCGCGGTATCGGTATACTGCGGCTTATCCATGCCCCGGAACCGGGCGGCAGATCTGCATGCATGGGCTTTGGCGATGCAAAACACTCCCGGTGCTGCCAAAACGGAGGTCATTGCCGCTTATCTTGATTATTGGGATGCCGCACCGGCTTCTCCGCAAGCATTTATTTCGGCGATGAGCTGTCTTTTCAGGTACAATGAATTGTCAACTGCGGAAAGACTGCTTCCGGTCGCACAAAAATATGGAATATCCGGAGATCTGACCGGTTATTTTTATATGTGGATCGCCGTCCTTCGGAATGATCCGGTCAGCGTGAGCCGGATATGTGCGTCGATAAATCCGGATAATCTGCCCGCAGAACAGCAAAAAATCTTTTTGCGTGTCCGGTCTGATACCATAAGGATGTTGCATAAACAGAAAAAGTGAATTATATTATAAAGACGTAATTGTTCAAGTTCTCAAAAATTCTTGAGACTCAGCGTTGTGAATTTGATAAAAATAACAATATTTGTTTTTAATACGAGGTATTGCCATGAGTGGAAAATTTTATATCACCACCCCCATTTATTATGTCAATGACCGTCCTCATATCGGTCATGCTTACACTACGATTCTGGCGGATGTGCTGGCACGGTTTCACCGTTCGCTCGGGCACGACACCTTTTTTCTGACCGGAACCGATGAACACGGACAGAAAGTGCAGAATGCTGCAGAAAAACGGGGCGTTGCCCCTTTGCAGCATTGCGATGAGACGGTAGTGCGTTTTCAGGAACTCTGGAAACGTCTGGGCATCACCAATGACCGTTTTATCCGCACGACTCAGGCGGAACACAAACGGGTGGTTTCGGAGATCATGCAGGAACTTTACGACCGTGGCGAGATCTACAAAGCCGATTACACCGGCTGGTACTGCGTGGGGTGTGAACGGTTTTTTACGGAAAAAGATCTGGTTGACGGTAAATGTCCGGATTGCGGACGGGATGTGAATGCGATCACCGAAAGCAACTATTTTTTCCGGATGAGCAAATATCAGGATTGGCTGATCGGACATATCAAATCCAATCCCGAATTCATTTTGCCGGCATTCCGTGCCAATGAAACGCTGGGATTTCTGAAAAAACCGTTGGGAGACCTCTGCATTTCCCGTCCCAAATCCCGTTTGAGCTGGGGCATCGAGCTGCCTTTTGACAAAGATTACGTCTGCTATGTCTGGTTTGATGCTTTGATCAACTATATTTCCGGAGTTGGATACCGCACTGATGCGGATAATTTCGCCAACCGCTGGCCCGCCAGCTGTCATTTGATCGGTAAAGACATTCTGACCACCCACAGTGTGTACTGGCCCACTATGCTCAAAGCGATGGGACTGCCGATGCCCAAAACTATTTTTGCCCACGGCTGGTGGCTCACCGGAAATTCCAAGATGAGCAAATCGCTTGGTAATGTGGTCAATCCGATGGATATGATCGACCGTGCCGGAGTGGATGCGTTCCGTTACTTTCTGCTGGCAGAGATGTCGCCGGGCAATGATGCCAATTTCAGTGAAGATGCGTTTATTGCCCGTTACAACAGTGATCTTGCCAACGATCTGGGCAATCTGCTTTCCCGGGTCAGTAAATTGACTGTCCGTGCTACCGGCGGAGTTATTCCGGAACCTGTGGAATCCGGTGATGGTGATGCTGAACTTGCCCAAGCGGTTGCTGATGCAGTTGCCGCAATGGAGGAGAGTTTGCGTTCTTTCAAGCTCGATCAGGGTATCAATGCGGCGATGAATGCGGTTCGCGCCGGCAACCGTTATCTGGAAAAATGTGCGCCGTGGACACTTGCCAAAGAGGGCAAAACCGCCCGTTTGCATACTGTTTTGCACAATGCCGCCGACGCGATTTGCCGGGTTGCGGTGCTGCTGGAGCCGGTGATGCCGGAAAAGATGACCGAATTGCTCGGAGTTCTCGGTGTCGCTCCCGGAACGATTGCCGGGATATCTGCTCTGTCCGGATTCAAAAGCGTGGCAGGTTGTGTGATGAAAGAGACCACTCCGCTTTTCCCCCGTATCATTGTGGAGGAGGAAACTCCTGCTCCTGCTGCCAAAGCGGAGAAAAAAGGTGAGAAAAAAACGGAAAAAACTGTTCCTGCCGCTGCAGTTGAACCGGTCGGATTGGTGACGATAGATCAATTTTTCCAGACCAAACTCAAAACCGCCAGAGTTCTTGCCGCTGAAAAGGTCGAAGGAGCCGATAAATTGCTGAAACTTCAGATCGAAGTCGGCAGTGAAACCCGGCAGCTTGTCGCCGGAGTAGCTCAATTCTATACTCCGGATGAGATCGTCGGCAAAACCATTGTGATCGTTGCCAATCTCAAACCTGCCAAGATCCGCGGCATTGAATCTCAAGGCATGCTGCTGGCGGCAAAAGACGGCAAAAATCTCAAACTGGTCACGGTTGATGGGACGATGCCCTCCGGTGTGGAGATCGGGTAATTGCAGATCTTGCCTTAATGACTGTATATTCGCAGTCAGCAGATAAATAAATGAATTTCATGGAAAGGATAATAAAATGCGGGTATTGATCACAGGCGGAGCCGGTTTTATCGGCAGTCATCTGGTGGAACATTTTCAAGGCAAAGCTGAAGTGCGGGTGCTTGACAGCCTGCGCAGCGGATATTTGAAAAATCTGGACGGTTTTGAGGTCGATTTTATCAAAGGCGACATTCGGGACCGTGCCATTGTGGACAAAGCGATGGAAGGTGTGGATTACGTCTTTCATCTTGCGGCAATGATCAGCGTTCCTGAATCCATGACCAAGATCGCCGAATGTATCGAGATCAATAACCTGGGCATGAATAACGTTCTGGAATCTGCCGCCGCCGCCGGAGTGAAAAAACTCTGTTTCAGCACCTCCGCCGCCATTTACGGTGATAATCCGGTCGTTCCGAAAGTCGAGACCATGCTGCCGGAACCCAAAAGTCCGTATGCCATTACCAAACTGGACGGTGAGTATTACTGCAATATGTTCACCAAAGAGGGCAGATTGCAGACTGCCTGTCTGCGCTACTTCAACGTGTTCGGTCCCCGTCAGGATCCCAACAGTGCCTATGCGGCGGCAGTGCCGATTTTTATTGAAAAGGCTTTGAACAATCAGGATATCACCGTATTCGGCGACGGTGAACAGACCCGGGACTTTGTCTTTGTCAAAGATGTGGTCGGAGCCAATGCATTTTTTGCAATGAATGATATCACCGGAGTGCATAATATCGCTTACGGCGGCAGGATCACCATCAATGATCTGGCATCTGAAATCATCCGGTTGACCAATTCCAATGCGAAAATCGTCCATTTGCCGGAACGTGCCGGGGATGTGAAACACTCCATGGCGGCGGTGGATAAACTCAAAGCCACCGGATTTGTCCCGGCGCATACATTCAGTGATGCTCTGCGCCAGACCATAGATGCTTATATTGCCGCCCGGAAAAAATGATTTCCGGCGCGGGAAAAATTTTTCTTGCAATTATGCTGATGCTTGGTTTTACAGGCATCAGCTTTTCCTGTTATGCCGGAGAAGTCTCCCGGTTGAACCGGGCGGCAAATCTGCCGCTTGCCGGAGAAACTTGGGAATTTGCCCCACTGAAAAAACGTCTGCGTTCGGTGCGGATAAATCTGCAATCCAGTCCCGGCAGGCACAGCGCGTTTCTGAACGGGAAAAAAGTTTTCGGTGAAGTGTGCATGGAGATCGCGGTCATCACCGACCGGAAAAATCAAAACGTATCTTCCATTGATTTTATCTTTGCCAATAAAGGAGACATCTCCCGACGTTCCGGTACAGCCATCCGGCAGAGCATCCGTTCTTTACGGGATAAATTGACCGTTGAATTCGGCAAACCGGAAAAAGGAACTCTGGGACCGGATACCAAAAAATTCCGCCGTGATGTTCAGGTGTGGCATTGCGGCGGCTGCGCGATCATGCTGGAGTCAGAACGCGGTGAATATGCGATCATCCATATCCGTCCGGCACAGCAGAGTGTATCGCGTAAGCCGGAGAAGATCGCCGGGGATCTCTCCGGTAATGTGGTGCGCAATGAATTCGGAGATGTATTCATCCGGGATATCCCCATGATCGATCAGGGCGGCAAAGGTTATTGTGCCGTGGCGACAGCTGCCCGGGTGGTGATGTATCTGGGAATCAAAGATGCCGGGATGCACCTGCTTGCTGATGTAGCAAAATCCGATGCCGAAGACGGCACTTCGCTGGCAGCGTTGAATCAGGCTCTCAAACCGCTGTGCCGGGAATACGGTATGAAGCAGAAATTTATCGGGGAAGTTTCCGTAAAAGCGGTCAAAAAATACATAGACCGCGGAATTCCGGTGTTGTGGACGATGTTTGCAACTAATGAGTATGAGAGTATGCGCCGGAGCAATGCCAAATTGCGTATGCAAGCCGGATCTCCGGAGACATGGGCAAAAATACTGCGCAAGCAGCGTACGGTTAAAAGTTCCCGTAAAAATTCCCATTTGTGTTTGATTGTAGGTTATAATGAATTGACTGGGGAAATCGCAGTGAGCAATTCATGGGGCATTTATGAGAATATTCCGGGGTGGGTCCCGGAAAAATCCGCCCGCAAAGTATGTCAGAAATATGCCTTTGTGCTTTTGCCTTGATTGTGAAACCATGATTTATTCAAGAGAAAGAGTTCGGATTTATGTATGATTGTGTAATATGCCGTTATCACGAGATCGCCACCAAAGGCAACAACCGCAATATGTTTGAAAAGTGTCTGGTGGATAATATCCGGCATGCCATGCGCGCCGTGGATTTCAAAATGAAAGTCCGCCGTATCCGGGGCAGGGTGTGGATCGAACCGGAAAACGGCGGAACGTTTCCGGAAGATATTTTGCGTGCAGTTGAAAACATATTGAAAGATGTTTTCGGTCTGGAATCTTTTTCTCCGGCAAAATTGCTGACCGTGGACATGGATGATATACGCAATACCGCACTGGATATGGCGGAAAAGGTTTTTGGCGGGTTTGCCGGCAGTGAAAAACCTCATTTCCGGGTGCGCGCCCGGCGGAGCAATAAACGTTTTCCGCTGACCTCCAAAGATATTGAAATAGATCTGGTCACGGCATTGGCGGGCAGAGTCGGCAGTGATGTTTTCAAAATCGACTTGAGCGATGATGCGGATATTACGCTCGGAGTGGAAGTCCGCGATGAATTTTCACTTGTTTATTTTGACACTTTCCGCGGTCCGGGAGGTTTGCCGGTGGGGAGCAATCCCCGGGTGCTGACTCTGCTTTCCGGAGGAATAGATTCTCCGGTGGCGGCGTGGCAGATCATGAAACGCGGTTCAGCGACTGATTATCTGACATTTCACAGTTCGCCGTACACGCCCCCGGAAACGGTGGACAAAGTCCGGGGAATTGCCGCCGAACTCAACCGTTTTCAGCGCAAAGGACGGCTCTTTGTTGCCAATCTTGCTGAATTTCAAAAAGCGGTGCGCGATAATTGTGCCGAAAGAATGCGTACCGTACTCTATCGCCGGGCGATGTTCCGTATTGCGGAAATGGTCGCGCTCCGGGAAGATTGCAAAGCGATCGTGACCGGAGAGGCTCTCGGACAGGTCGCCAGCCAGACCGTGGCAAATATGGATACGATCAACCGGGCAATTGATATGCTGGTTCTGCGTCCGCTGGTCGGAGCGGACAAACTCGAAGCCATTGCCGTGGCGGAGCGCATCGGTACGATGAAATTGTCCAGTGTGCAGGTTCCGGACAGTTGTACGGTTTTTGCGCCCTCCAGTCCGGCAACGTCAGTTCCGGTGGATCTGGCATTGAAAGAAGAGGCAAAAATTCCCGGATATGCTCAAATACTGCAAAAAATTGTGGATGATATTGAAATAAACGCTTGACAAAGCGGTATATCGGGGTTAAGTTTTTACATTACAATATTTTTTGGGTTATTTTTATTAGTGAGAGGGATGCGAGATTGATAAAAGATCCTGAATTTGCGCTTAAGCTGCTGCAGGAAAACGGCATGGTTACACCTGCGCAGATCACCGCCGCCCGGGAAGCCGCCATGGATACCGGCAGTAATGATCCGATCCGGGAATTGATTGCTTCCGGAGCAGTGGATTATGATGATATGCTCGGCATGCTTGCCCAGCAATACGGTATGGAAGTTATGTCCATTGCGGATTATGACATCCCGCTGGAAGTCATCGAATCTGTCAAAAATGAGTATGCCCGTTACTATGAAGTCGTTCCGGTGTCCCGGGAAGATGCCATGTTGACTGTGGCGATGTCTGATCCGACAGATGTTGAAAAACTGGATACGCTGCGTTATCTGCTCGGAGGCGATGTCGAAGCGGTCATTGTCCCGGAACGTGAAATAAGGGAAGCGTTGGACAGATATTATCCCGAAGAAGAAGAGGTTTCCGGCAGTATCGCCAAAGATTTGGATATCAATGAGACCGAGATGATCATTGAAACCGCTGAAAAAGATGCTTCTGCGGTCGATGAAGATGATGATGCCCCGATCATCCGTCTGGTTTCCAAATTGATCATTGATGCCTACAAAATGCGGGCATCGGATATTCACCTTGAACCGATGGAGAAACGTTACCGGGTGCGTTACCGTATTGACGGTGCATTGCGTGAAGTTGATGGGCCTCCGAAATATTTGCAGGCAAACTTTACCAGCCGCGTCAAGATCATGGCGCATTTGGATATTACCGAGAAACGCATTCCTCAGGACGGACGCATCCAGATTTCAGTCGGCGACAAGGATCTGGACTTGCGTGTATCATCCATTCCGACGGTATTCGGCGAGAGTATCGTTATGCGTATTTTGGACAAAAGCAGTATCCAGCTGGATATTCCCCGGTTGGGGTTCTATGCTGACGACCTGGAAATGGTCACCCGGATCATCAATTATCCGGACGGCATCTTCCTGGTGACCGGGCCGACCGGTTCCGGTAAAACCACCTCGCTTTATGCGTTTTTGAATACCATCAACACCACGGCGCGAAAACTTATTACGGTCGAGGACCCGATCGAGTATCAGCTGCCGGGTATCAATCAGGTGCAGGTGGACAGACATGTGGATATGACTTTTGCTGCGGCGTTGCGCAGTATGCTCCGTCAGGCACCTAACATCATCATGGTCGGTGAGATCCGCGACCTTGAAACTGCTGAAATCGCAATCAACGCGGCGTTGACCGGTCACCTTGTTTTCAGTACCCTGCACACCAATGACGCGCCCGGAGCGGTCACCCGTCTGGTGGATATGGGCGTGAAACCGTTTCTGGTGGCAACGGCGTTGCGGGCGGTCATGGCGCAGCGGCTGTTGCGGCGGGTATGTAAAGAGTGTTCCGAGCCGTACACCCCCAGTGCTGCCGAAAAGCGGATATTGGGGCTTACCGATGAATACCTTGCCAATCACCAGTTCTACAAGGGCAAAGGGTGCCGTCATTGCGGTTACACCGGTTACAAGGGCCGGGTGGGTATTTATGAAATATTCCTGATTACAGAAGAGATCGCCCAGTTGATCTTTTCCAATGAGACCAGCGGTACGATCCGTTCGTTTGCGCGTAAAAACGGCATGCGCAGTTTGCGTGATGATGCCATCCGCAAAGCTGAAGCGGGAATATCCACTCTGGAAGAGGTCATTTTTGTGACCTTGCGCGATGAGAATTAAAAAAGGGAGATAAGAATATGTTGGATATTGAAAGTTCCGCTCTTATAGATCTGCTCCGCAATGAGCGTTCGGCGGATAATCCGGCGCTGGTTTCCCATCTCAAAGAGGTTGCGGAGGAGTGTGAAGCTTCCGGTAAACCGGCTATAGACGTTATTGATAACTTTGGTCTGTTCACCCGCAAAGAGATGCTGGAATTGATCGCGGAAAGTCTGGGTTCCTACGTTTGGAATCCCCGGGCAGTGGATCTTTCCAGGGAAATCATCAGTTTGCTGGATGTGGACACTGCCCGGAGCAATGGAGTTATTCCGATCGCCCGGGAATATAATTGCGTGCATCTGGCGATGCGTCATCCGCTGGATTATCATGCAGTGGAGGCGTTGCGTTTTATTCTGGGACAGGATGTATTGCCGGTTGCTTGTGATCCGGATCAGTTTGAAAGTGAATTGGATCGTTATTATCCTGAAAAAGAGGATTCTGTTGACGATATTATTGCCGAAATGGGAACAGTGGAAATTTCCGATGAGGATATTCCTGATGAAGATAAAGCCAATGAAATGCCCATTATCAAATTTGTGGATGTGGTGATCCATCAGGCGATCAAAGACAAGGCATCGGATATTCACTTTGAACCGTTTGAATCCAATTTCCGGATCCGTTACCGGGTCGACGGTGCGCTTTATGAGATGCCTGAACCGCCGCGCAGTCTGGCGACTCCGGTGATCAGCCGTATCAAGATCATTTCCGGATTGAATATTTCGGAACGCCGCCGTCCTCAGGATGGACGTATTCAATTGAAATATAATGGCCGTCCGGTCGATTTGCGTGTATCGTGTCTGCCGACCAGTCACGGTGAATCCGTGGTGCTCCGTGTGCTTGACCGGTCGGTGGTGAATTTGGAACTTGATGCGCTCGGCATCGGGGCAGATGTTTTAGCGAAACTGCGGGAAATGATCCAGTTGCCCAATGGTATTCTGCTGGTGACCGGTCCGACCGGTTCCGGTAAAACGACGACCCTTTATTCAGCATTGAGTGAGATCAACAAGATCGAGGATAAAATTCTTACCGCCGAGGACCCGGTTGAGTATGATATTGCCGGTTTGGTACAGTGTCCGATCAATGATGCAGTCGGTATGACATTTCAGAAAGCATTGCGTGCGTTTTTGCGTCAGGACCCTGACCGGATTCTGGTCGGTGAGATCCGTGACTTTGAAACTGCCCAGATCGCAATCGAAGCATCGCTTACCGGGCACTTTGTGTTCAGTACGCTGCATACCAACGATGCGGCCAGTACAGTTACCCGTCTGATGGATATGGGAGTGGAACCGTTTTTGATCGCGTCTTCATTGGCGGGGGTGTTGGGACAGCGTCTTATCCGCCGGGTATGTCCGGAGTGCAAAACATTCTATACTCCGACCGATGAGGATCTTGACCGTCTCAATCTGGAACGTGCCCAGGTCGGAGACCGCAAATTCTGTTACGGACGCGGCTGTGAACTTTGCAACAATACCGGATACAAAGGCCGGAAGGCATTGACTGAACTTATGGTTGTCAATGAAGAACTCCGGGATATGATTGCCAGCAGTACTCCTGCAAATATTCTGCGGGACAAGGCTTGTGAATTCGGAATGCGGACATTGCGTGATGATGGTCTGCTGGCGATTTTCAACGGCGAGACCACTGTTGACGAAGTAGTGCGTTACACATAATGAATTTTTAGTTTGGAAACAATTAACATATTTGGAGACGAAATATTATGCCGCAATTTCAATATGTTGTATGGGATGCTTCGCGCAAGCGCCGTCAGGGCAAAATAAATGCCGCCAGTCAGGAAGCTGCCAGTGCTGAGCTCCGCCGCAAAGGTTATGGTATTGAATCTTTGCAGATGGTCGTGGAGACTAAAAAAGCAAAGAGCAGCAAAAAAGGTGCCGCCAGCTTCAATATCAACCTCGGTCCGGTGGTTATCAACCGCAAGGATTTGACGGTGGTGACCCGTCAGTTGGCGATCCTGCTCAGCGCCGGTCTGCCGTTGATCCGTTCTTTGCGGACGCTGGAAAAACAGGCAAAAAATCCTTCGGTTCGGGCGGTTTTGGCTAAAACTTCAGACATTGTGGAGGGCGGTGCCACATTCGCCGAAGCTCTTGCCCAGAGTCCGAAATCATTTGATAAGCTTTATTTGAATATGGTGCGTGCCGGTGAAGCATCCGGTGCCATGGAGATCATTCTTGACCGTTTGGCTGGTTTTATGGAGAAATCTGCCCGGATCGCCGGCAAGGTGAAATCAGCGATGATCTATCCGACCGTGGTGTTGTCCATTTCGCTGTTGGCGGTGGTCGGCTTGATGATCTTTATCGTGCCGAACTTCAGTAAGATCTTCAAAGATTTGCTGGGAGATGATGCCGAGTTGCCCGGGATCACCACATTTTTGATTACGGTCAGTGACACGTTGATGACCAGTTGGTATTATTATATTATCGGCGTGATTTCCATTGTGATACTTTACAAAATCATTGTTATGATCCCTGCCGGAAAGTGGGGGGTAGACTGGTGCAAATACAATATGCCTTTATTCGGACCGATCATTGCCAAGTCGGCAATTTCCCGTTTCAGCCGTACACTGGGTACTCTGATGAGTTCCGGTGTGCCGGTGCTTAATGCGCTGGCTATCGTTAAAGAGACCAGCGGTAATGACGTGGTTGCCAGTGCGGTGCAGAAGGTATATGGCGCAGTCAAAGAAGGTGAAGGTATTGCCGGACCGTTGAGCAAGACCAAAGTTTTCCCTGAAATGGTTATCAGTATGGTCGAGGTCGGTGAAGAAACCGGTAAACTGCCGGAAATGCTGGACAAAATCGCGAATACTTATGAAGATGATGTGGACAACTCCGTCAGTGCATTGACTTCGTTGATCGAGCCGTTGATGATCGTAGGTTTGGCGGTCATTGTCGGTACGATCGTTATTGCGTTGTTCCTGCCGCTGACCAAAATTATTGAGCAGATGTCCGCCTGATGCGTGTTTGATTCAGGTCATTACTATGATCGAAATATTGGATATAGGCAATTCTTTTACCAGAATTGCCCTTTGGGATGGCATACATATCCGCAGTCTCCGTCGGGTGGCGACTGCGGATTTTTCCGGTACTGCGGGCGATCTGCCTGCCGTGGCGGCGTGTGTCTGTCCGGATGTAAAAAAGCGTCTTGCCGGAGAAAATATTGAATTCATCTCTGCCGTAAATCACCGTTCAGCAGTTGATTTTTCTGCGGTGAATACTGCCACGCTGGGGGCGGATCGGGTCGCCAATGCGATTGCCTTGGCTGAATTATATGATTTGCCGGGAGTAGTCATTGACTGTGGTACGGCAGTGACGATGGAGGTGGTGGATGCGGATAAACGTTTTCGCGGTGGAGCGATTGCTCCGGGTCGGAAATTGATGCGTCAGGCGTTGCATTGCGGCACCGGGCAGCTTCCGGAGGTGCCATTGTATGAAAAAGTACCGGAACTCCCCGGCTGCAATACTCCGGATGCGATTTCTTTTGGTATTGACCGGGGAATCATCGGAATGGTCAGGGAATTCGTTGAATCCGCCGCCCGGATGTTTCCTTTGAAAAGTGTGGTTCTTACCGGTGGAGATGCCGGTTTTCTTGCTTTTGAATTTCCTGATGCGATTATTGCAGATGAATTTTTTACTCTGACCGGGATCCGTATCGGCGGCGGGTATTAAATCAATTGTTTGCAAAAACTCAAAAATCAGCTGCTCCATATAAATATTCCCAAGTTCCCGGATGCGGTCGTATATATGCAATAAACGGCTGAAATCAGCGCATGACAAGATGATACGGGAATATGGGAACTTGCTTGAATAAATTATATATTTATTTTATTATCAGCAAGTTGTGATTCTGAAAAGCTTCTCTGTATATCCCGGAAGTTCCCAGGGGAAGTGCATCATTTTTTCAGCTTCCCATGGGATAAATCTGCCGTTGGGAATGTCCAAACGGGAATTATGTCAAATGATAAATGCAAGCTGTTTTTAATGTGCTTGGGGTGAATTTGGCAACAATAGAGCTGTTGTCAATCAACGTTTCAATGATCAATGTTTCTGTAGCTGCCGTTCCAGCTGGTTTACAGACCGGCGGAGTTGATCATCACTGTTGCAACGGTCAGTGATCGTTTTAGCTGCATGCAGAACATTGGCGTGTGTACGTCCGAATACATCGCCGATCTCATTACTGGAGAGACGGGTCAATTTGCGGCACAGATACATCGCGACCATCCGGGGATCAGCCACGTTGCGGGAACGGCATTTACCGATCATATCCGCCAGCGTGATACCGAAATGGTTGGCAACTGTACGCTGAATATTTTCCGGACTGATGTCCCGAGCCAGACTTTCCTGTGCTAATTGAGCATGGAGCAGGTTCTCTGCCTCCTCAATGGATAATTCACATCCATTCATCTCAGCGAATGCTGACAGACGCAGGAAACTGCCTTTGAGCCGCCGGACGGTGCTGGAAATATTTTCAGCAAGGAAATCCAGTATTTCATCTGAAAGCGGCGGACGGGTCAAAGTTGCTTCGCGCCACATCCGCAGTATCATGACTTTTTCTTCATATTCCGGCATTCCGACCTGACAAATCATACCCTGTTCAAAGCGGCTGCTCAGTCGTTTGTCAATATCAGACAATTCACAGGGCTGGCGGTCACTGGTTAGTACGATTTGCTTGTTCTGACGGCACAGGATGTTGAAAACGTTGAAAAATTCCTCCTGCAGCACCGGTTTTTTCGCCAGACGATGGATATCGTCGATCAGCAGCACGTCCACGTTGCATAATCCGGCGCGGAAATCGGCAATACTGCGTTTTTGTTTCAGCAATTCATAATAATCATTGAGCATCTCATCACAGGTCACGTAATTGACGGTCATTTGCGGATGATCGATGGCGATTTGATGAGATATTGCCTGCAGCAAATGGGTTTTACCGACTCCGTTGGTACCGTAAAGAAACAACGGATTATATATTTCTCCGGGAATTTTAGCAACGCTTTTAGCTGCGGCACACGCATGGCGGTTGTTATAACCGGTAATAAAGTTGTCAAAGGTATAGAGTGCCGGTTTTAGCCGGGAACTCTTTTTGGCAGTTCCGGATTCCACAGCGGCAGGAGCAGGGGATTGGACTGGAGCAGAGAACTCTGCTACCGGGTTCAATTCATGCCCTTCGATCAATTCATAGCGGTACGAATTGCCGTAAATATTGGTAAGAGCTTTGCAGAGCATATCATCATAACCGCGGATCACATCTGCCAGAAAGAAGTCGGAAACTCCCAGAGAGAGCAGATCGCCCTCTAATGTCAACGCAGGTAAACGGACAAAATAGGAATTGTAGAGAGTTTCGCTCTCCATTTTAAGTCTGCTGACGGCGATATCCCACACCTCTGCAGCACTCAAAGTATTTTTTCCCATTTTATCACAACCTCAATATTGATAAACCACAAACAAAAACACGCCCCGGAAAGTGGAGGCGGTTGACAGTGTATAATATAAAGGATAAACAGGAAATTTGCAAGTCAGTAAACAAGTACTTTTTTGGGAAAAAAAATGCAAGTCAACATATTATCATGGGGTTACGAAAAATAAAAATTTTTAAGATTTTTTTTTATCTTTTTTGCCATGGTGGAGACGTTTCTTTGTAGTTCTCCAAAACTTCAAGCACTTACAACAAAAAACACAATATCAATAAGTTATAGAAATTTGAACTCCGACATAATAAGGCTGTCCAAACTAATTTTGTATCAATTCTCGGGAATTAAAACAATACGGAAACGGATTAATATTTTGTAACTTTTGTACCCTCGTGAAAAATCATGAAGTTACAATGAAAAAAATCGTTTTTGAAAAAGTTATTTACAACTTATTTACAAGCGACGTTACTCTTTCATTTCAATTGCCCGGAGGAGGGGGCAGACGTCGCTTGCGGTCAAAAATCCACAGTTGTCCGGCATTGTAAATATTGTGCCAGACGATATAAAAAGTCAGAGCCAGAGGAGTTATCGGATTATCGACGTATGCGAGGGCAAGACAAATGGAAAAAACTGTATTTTTCTGTCCCAACAGCTGACTGCATTCAGATTTGAAGTTTCCGGATGCGATTTTGCCGCCCAGATAAAAATTTACGGCACAAAATACCAGTGAAATGAGTCCGCAGAATATTATCTGCATGCCTGAGCCTCCCGGATTATCATTGAATGACTGCCGTGCCCGCGCCGCCAGGATGAATAGAGAAAGCGACCACAGCGATAATGAGATCATTTTCATTCTGGGAACCCATCTTACTATTTCCGGATATAATTTGCGAACCAGCTGTGCTGCACTCATGGGCAGCACGATCAGTAATATGATCGTCAATGCCGCATCCACGCAGAAATTGGCGGTGAAATTTCCGGTCGTATAAGGCAGCAGTCCCAGCAGTGCCAGCGATATTCCGGCATTGGTGAATATAAATCCGGTCAATCCGAATCCGACTTTGCCATTGAGCAACGATATGATGACTGATGATGCAGCGGCACTGGGAGTTATGCCGATAAAAAACACGGTCAGGGCAGTTTCCAAAGAGGTGTGGAGCAGATATTTGCAGACCATAAAAGGTATCACTCCCAGCAGAATATTGACGGCAAGCAGTTTGATGTGATCTTGCTGCGGCTTCAGATCCCGGAATTCAATTCCAGTTGCCGCCAGAAATATCATAAAAAACAACGTGATGCGGATGACATGATATGGCGCTGTTGCCAGTTGTCCGGCTCCGGGAAAAAATAAGCCGATTGCCAGAGGCAGAACGATCATTGCCGGACGGATAAGAAATTTCCCCATGATCAGGCTCCCGGATTACGATATTAATTCATCCCGTGAACGGTAGATGGATTGCAGCATACCGAGAGTGCCCATGCCGGTCAGGGTGAATGAACCGCCGTAACTTAACAGCGGCAGCGGCAGTCCGGTGATCGGAGCAACCCCGATATTCATCCCGATATTGATAAAAATATGGCAGAAAAACATGGTGCCGATGCCGGTTGCCAGAAATCTGCCGTATCCGCCGGTCAGAAATGCCGTCCGCAATATCGTATACAAAAGCGTCATATACAAAGCTAACAAAAACAACGATCCGGTAAATCCGGTTTCTTCTGCCAGGACTGAAAAAATAAAATCGTTATTGGAAACGGTTTGCGGCAGGAATCCCAGTTCATTCTGAGTTCCTTTGCCGATACCTTTGCCGGAGAGACCGCCGGAACCGACTGAATTCATGGCTTGATAAGCATTCAGACCGCGTCCCTGTTTGTCCATGCCGGGATTCATGAAAATTTTGATCCGGTCGATTTGATAACTGCGCAGCAGCAGCGGTTTTTCCCAGACAAAGCAATCCGCCAGTACCACTGCAATACAGCAGCAGACCACCAGTAATATGGTCAGGATATAACGCCATTTTATGCCGAAACAAAAGAGCATCGCTCCGGTCACCGGGAGTAATATCAAGGCACTGCCCAGATCCGGTTCGATGGCAATAAGAGCGAATGGCACACCGACGGTCATTGCGGTCAATACCGCAATTTTTAAGGGGGATTTACCGAATCTGGGATCGGAAAATATGTTGGCAAGTACGCAGATGATCGCCAGTTTGGCAGGTTCTGACGGCTGCAGGCGGAATCCTCCGATATCCAGCCAGCGGGTCGCACCGGAGATCGTTCTGCCTAAAAAAAGCACCAGTATCAGCGCGATTATCGTTATTCCATACCCCCCGAATGCAGCAAAACGCACCGGTAATGCCCGGTAATCGATCGCCGCCATCAGAAAATAGAGAAAAATTCCCAATCCGATCCAATGGAGCTGTTTGCCGAAAAATGCCCGGCTGCTTTCGGTATCCACCTGTTCGCCGGTGGAGTAAATAAAAGTCAGACCGATCCCCAGTAATAAGAGCATAACGCCGAATTGGAGATAATCCAATCCGGCGAAAAAAGTTATAAATCGGGATCTGGTTCCGACTTCACGCATGAGACGGCTCAGAGCGAATCAACTGCAAAGGTCTGATCGCGGCGGGGACCGACAGAAATAATGGCGATTTCAGAATCGACCAGTTCAGCCATCCGCAGCAGATAATTTTTGGCATTGACCGGGAGTTTTTCAGCGCAATCCACGCCGCTGGTGGAGCATTTCCAACCGGGCATGTATTCGTAAACCGGTTCTGCCGCTTCAAGTTCTGCAACTGATGCGGGGAATTCGGTAGTGATGACCCCGTTGACTTTATAAGCTACACAAATGGCGATTTCATCGAGATCGTCAAGACAGTCAAGTTTGGTAACTGCCAGTTTGTTGATCCCGTTGACCATGCAGGCATAACGTGATGCCACGGCATCGAACCATCCGCAACGGCGCGGACGTCCGGTTGTCGCACCGAATTCTCTGCCGACCTGACGGAGTTTTTCGCCGGTATCATCAAATAATTCAGTGGGGAAGGGACCTTCGCCGACCCGGGTGGTGTAAGCTTTGATAACGCCCCACACGTTCCGGATGCTCTGGGGCGGCACGCCGCCGCCGGTGCAGGCACCGCCGCTGACGGTGTTGCTGCTGGTCACAAACGGATAAGTGCCGTGGTCAATATCCAGCAATGCGCCCTGAGCACCTTCGAACAGGACATTTTTTCCCTCTTTGACTGCCCGGTTTATTGAATAAACTGTATCGCAGACCATCGGGGCAAGCCGTTTGGCTGCTTTAAGGACTTTGGCAAGTTCAGTTTCCACATCGACTTCAGCGACTCCGGCAGCTGCGAACATGCGGTTATAGCGGGCGCATTCAGTGCGGAACTGCTCTGCCAGCCGTTCCGGGAATTTCAGATCAATGGCACGGATACCGGTACGGCGCATTTTGTCCATATATGCCGGACCGATACCGCGTCCGGTAGTGCCGATTTTGGTGGAGGTGCTGTTTTCATTGATGGAATCGGCGATCCGGTGATAGATAAAGATCATCTGGGCGCGGTTGCTCAACTGGACATTGCCGGTGGTGAAGCCCTGTTCTTCAATGCCGCGCAATTCTTCATCCAGTGCGACCGGGTCAACGACCAGACCGTTACCGATGACACAAGTTACAGCGGGACGGAAAATTCCCGACGGAACCAGATGCAGCACATAGCGTTTATCACCGATTTCCACCGTGTGACCGGCATTGTTGCCGCCCTGAAAACGCACGACCATATCCACGTCACGGGTAAGCACATCGATCAGCTTGCCCTTACCTTCATCACCCCATTGAGTACCTACCAGAATATCTACCGGCATTGTCAAAACTCCTGTTATATATTAAGTGTTTGTTATTCAAAAAATACTTGAATATAAAATATCATCTGAATGCGACTTTTTCAAGTGCCGAAATGATAAACTCTGCAAAGAAAACCTGTTGAAATTGTTTATTCGGAGGTAATTGGTCACAACCGGCGCAATGCCGCTTCGGTTTCTTCCAAACTTGCTTTGATCAATTCCCGGAGTGCCTGCGGCAGAGAACCCAGTTGGTTTTCTCCGGCAGAGAGTTCATAGACAGGAACATTTTCATTGCCGAGATGTTCTTTGAGTTGTTTGAGATTTTCTGCGGCTTCGGGAATATCCATTTTGTTGGCAACGATCAGAGCGGGACGGGTGGATAAGCCGGGCTTGTAAAGCTCCAGCTCTTTTTTTAAATTGGCATAATCATCCCATGGTGTTCTGCCGTCTACTCCGCCCATATCCAGAACATAGATCAGCACTTTGGTGCGTTCAATATGACGGAGAAATTCGTGCCCCAGACCGACATTGGCATGGGCTCCGTCGATCAGACCGGGGATATCGGCTACGGTGAGACGGGCATAATCCGGATATTCCACTACACCGATGACCGGGTGCAGTGTGGTGAATGGATACGCTGCCACTTTGGGGCGGGCACCGGATATCCGGGTGAGCAGTGTGGATTTACCGGCATTGGGATAACCGACCAGACCGGCATCGGCGATCAGTTTGAGCTCCAGTTCCAGAGTTTTTTCTTCGCCGGGCCAGCCGGGTTCTTTGCGGCGGGGGGCACGGTTGGTGCTGGTGGCGAACCGGGCATTACCTCTGCCGCCGTGACCGCCTTTGGCGACTGTCGCCCGGGCTCCGGGAGTATCCAGATCGGCGAGAACTTCTCCGGTGACAGCATCGCGGACGATCGTGCCCACCGGGACTTTGATGATGACGGCATCGGCGTTGCGTCCGTGTTTATCTGCACCTTGACCGGCAGGGCCGTTTTGGGCGGCATAACGTCTGCGGTATACCAGACTGTTGAGGTTCTGTTCGCTGGTTGTGCTTTCCAGGATCACATCGCCGCCATTTCCGCCGTCGCCGCCGTCCGGGCCGCCTTTGGGAACAAATTTTTCGCGGCGGAAACTGCAGCATCCGGCACCGCCGTCGCCGCTTTTTACCACGATTTCGGTTTTATCAACAAACATTTTACACCTCCGCAACCTGAATATACGGTTGTATTGTCACATGAGTTACTGCAAAAAAAATCCCGGAACTCATTGCTGCGTACCGGGAATGAAAAAGCTTTTTCGTGAATACTAATGTCAGCTCCGCGCCATTACTGGGCGGGGATGACATTGACTTTGCGCTGGGAGCGGACGAATTCGACCGTGCCGTCGCACAGAGCAAAGAGGGTGAAGTCACGACCGCAACCGACATTGTTGCCGGGACGGAAACGGGTGCCGCGCTGACGGACGATAATGGAACCGGCGCTGACAAATTCACTGCTGTACGCTTTAACGCCGAGGAATTTCGGCTGACTGTCGCGGCCGTTGCGGCTGCTGGACTGTCCTTTCTTATGTGCCATGATTCAATCTCCTTTTATTCTAAAATTTTTTTACATCATACATGACATTCAGTTAAAATACACCCGTTTTGCAAAAATGCAAGTTACGAACGGCATTTTTTTCTGAACTTTTAACGTTTTCATCCGGTTCAGAAGTTGTGAGAGACCAGACCGTCGCGCAATTTCGGTTCAAACCAGGTTGATTTGGGCGGCATGATCTTACCGGCATCGGCGATTGCCATCAGCTGATCCAGGGTCACTGCATGGAGTGAAAATGTCACGGCATGGGAACCGGATTCCACGAGTTTCACCAACTCTTTGGTACCGCGGATGCCGCCGATAAAGTCGATCCCGGTGCTGGTACGCGGATCATCGATGCCGAGGATCGGGGCGAGGATGCGCTCCTGCAGCCAGCTGGCATCCAGTCTGCCGATCTCATCAAATTTTGAGATATCAAATTTCGGCACAGCCAGACGCCATTTGCCATTCATGTAAAATTTGAATTCTCCCGGGCGCGCGACTTCTCCGTCGGCGGCATCGGAAACGGTGAATTCTTTATCCAGTGCGGCGAGGAATCCGGCCTCATCCAGACCGTTGAGGGTTTTGACCGCGCGGTTGTAAGGCATGATCGCCAGTTCGCTGTCCGGGAATGCCACGGTCAGGAAGTAATTGTATTCTTCGCTGCCGTTGTGAGCCGGATTATTGGGGGCGCATTCGGCGGCGGTACGGGCGGCGGCGGCACTGCGGTGGTGGCCGTCGGCGATATAGAACACCGGCACATCGCTGGCGAAACGTTCGGACAATTTTGCACTGGCATTTTCATCCATGCGCCAGATGGTGTGCTGGATTCCGTCGGGGGAGACAAAATCAAAGTACGGCACTTTTTCGCATTCTGCTTTGACAATGGCATTGATGGCATCCACTGCGCGGTAGGTGAAAAATGCCGGACCGGTATGGGAACGCAAGGTCATGACGTGGCGGGTGCGGTCATCTTCTTTATCCTGCCGGGTTTTTTCATGTTTTTTAATAATACCGGCTTTGTATTCTTCTGCGCTGGCGGCTCCGATGATGCCGGTCTGACTGCGGCCGTTCATGATCAAACGGTAAACATACAGATGTTTGCCGGCATCCAGTTTTAACGGGGCTTCGGTGCAAATGCGGTCAAATGCAGCTTTGGCCTGGGCGTAGACCCGGTCATCATGGAGGTCGATTCCCGGTTCAAGGTCGATTTCCGGACGGGACACGTGCAGAAATGAATACGGTTTGCCTGCAGCGAGAACGGCAGCTTCTTCGCTGTTTACGACGTCGTAAGGTACGGCGGACACATCAGCTGCGTGTTCGGGGGTGGGCATCAAGCCGTGAAAGGGGAGGAGAGTAGCCATGATAGTAACCTTTTTTGTTGTTGACCGGAAATTTCCGCAGCGCACCGGATTTCTGTTTTACTGCGCCCGGATGAAAAATACTTTTATATAATATACTGTCACATAGCGATTTTTTCAAAGGTAATGCAGGGGAATTCTGCAATAAAATCAGACACTTGAATGATTTTTGCGGCACTGAGGCAATGACGGCTGCACAAATGTCATACAAAGTTTTAATCCGGAGTACAGAAATATTCCGGCATAAGGTTGTAAAAACAGAAAATCGCGATATATTCAAAAATGGTCATCTGCCGGATATCGGCAGCGTATAAAAAGAGAAAGGATGACAAATGAGAAAGTTTTTTATGATTTTGTTGTGTGCGGTGGCAGTTGTCATGCTTGCTGGCTGCGGAAAAGCGGCTCTGGAAAAGGATGCCGTGCCGGTGGTCAATAAATTTGTGGAAGATAACTTCGGGATTCTGGCGAGAGCTGCCGGTAAAAAAACTCCCAAATGTATCAAAGTTGAGCTTGCTCAGGAGATCAACGATGATGTCTGGACGGGCAAAGCATTTTTTGACAACGGCAAAAGTGTTGACTGTACCGTGAAAGAACAGGATGATCAGGTATATGTGGAAGTGAATCTGCACGCTCTGCGCTGGCAGTAAGATTTTTGCTGATTGCCTGAAAAAAAGACCGCTGCCTGCCGTTTGACGGTGAGCAGCGGTTTTTTATGGCACTCTCTTGACGCTGCGCTGATATTTCGTCGCTTAGGCGGCGACAAGCGTTCCGTCGCTTGACCGCGTCCGGCGAAGCCGCCGGAGGCAGAATTTGCTGTATCGGAACGTTGCTGCCTCCAACTTCAATCTGTCACGCAAAAAATTGCGTGACTTCGTTTCCGGCAGG
>JAFVRD010000034.1 GCA_017504435.1 Lentisphaeria bacterium
AGCCGCTTCAGTTTTGACCAGCGCACCGCCGACAAAGAATTTGCTGAACTTACCGTCCTGAACTTCGGTATTCACATTTCCGGATGTAAGATCCGTACCGACGAAAACAGCGTTGATTTCACCGCCGGTGATGAGGCTTTCAGAAGTGTGATTGATTTTGTTTTCAGTGATGACATCTCCGGCTGAAATGGTGGCTTTTTCTTTCAGCACCAGATCAGTGCCGTCGATTGCCAGTCTCACCTCATCATTGCCGGTGACGATGTCATCAGCACCGAGAGTTCCGCTGACACCGGTGGCAATGACATCTCCGACTTTAAGTCCGGTTCCGTCCACGGTGATAGCGACATTTGCTGCATCCAGTCCGGTAAAGTTTACCTTTTTACCATTAATACAGATCGTATTGCTGCCGTTAAAAGTCAATGCGGCAACATTGATTTCCTCGGTGTTGTTAAACGTGAGTGTCGCGTTGACAACAGAGAATGTTCCGCTGCCGCTGACCGTGGCGTTGATAATATTGCTGCCCTCGAAAATAACGTTTCCATCATTGTAAATGGTGTCAGTTTCGGTTGAAAACGTTGAATTTTTGATGGTCGCAGTTGCGCCGGATTTGTTAAAAATCGCACCGCCTGAAACCGCAGCAGTATTTCCGGAAAACGAAACTTGCTGTAAAGTCAAAGTTTTTTCGTTATAAATGGCACCGCCGTTGATATAAGAAATATTGTTTTCAAATGTGCTGTCCGTAACGGTCAATTTTGCATTGCTGAAAATCGCACCGCCGCCCGGGTATTTTTCATTGGTCGTGGCTGAAGTATTTCCGGAAAAATCAGTGCCGGAAATCGTATGAATATCCTGATTGTAGTAAATGGCACCGCCGGAGAGTTTGGCAAAGTTATTGGCAAACTTGTTGCGGTTGCCGTCCGTCGCACTGATGGAGGAATTGCCCATCTGTATATAGAATGCACCGGAACGTTCTCCGCCATAGTTGTTATTGACAGTGATATTTTCAAAAGTAATGCTGCTGCCGCGCTGCAGTAATGCACCGCCGTTCTGACCGGCTTTGTTGTTTGTAAACTGAACTCCTGAGAAGCTGCCGGTGCCGCGGCCGACTACCGCACCGCCGTTTGAGTCAGAATAGTTACTGTCGAAAATACTGTTACTGATCGTCAGGGTTGAGGAATTTGCCACGTTTCCGCTGGTGCCGCCGGAAATTGCACCGCCGCCGTTCCAATCTTCTGCCCCAATGGATCGGTTGCCGGTAAATAATACGTTGCTTGCGGTGAATGAGCATCCATCATTCAATCCCGCAAATCCGCCGCGTACCGCAGTGTTGCCGGAAATCGTACCACCGGAGATATTGTAATTGGCAAAAATATCTGTTCCGGAGTCTCCGTTACCGCCATAGATGATGGCATTTTCGCCCATGACGATTTTAATGGTCTCATCATCCCCTGCGATATTCTGCCATGCTTCAGAAACAGTGTTGTAACTTCCCAAAGTATTGCCTTCGGCATCTTCGCGGGAAATTGCAACGTCATACTTTTTCAGCCAGAGAGTATTCTCATTTACATCAAGATAGAATGAATGGCTCTTGTTGTCATTGAGGATTTTGTCATTTGCGTCCAGTGAACCGGCGACCCCGGTGGCAACCGCTGTTGTACTGCCGCTGCGGTTTTCCGCATTGACCGTGATGGTCAAAGTGGTCAAATCCAATCCCGTGAAGCCGACAGCTGCACTTCCGGAGAAGTTCAACGTATTGCCGCCTTTCACCGTCAGTGCCGTAAGGGTAATGTCTGTGTCATTGTCAAATGTCAATGCTGCATTGTTATTGAGAATCAATGTTCCGCTGCCGCTGATGGAGGCATTAATGGTGTTTGTTTTGTAGAAATTTATTGTTCCGGCGTTGTAAATCGTATCCGACTCGGTTGCAAAAGTTGTGTCGAAAAGATAAACTAATTTGCTGGCGGCGTTGTAAATAGCTCCGCCGTCTGCCGATGCAGTATTCCTGGAAAATACCACATTGGTCAATGTTACGTTTGAATTATTGTAAATCGCACCGCCGTTTTTCGCCGAGTTGGATTCAAATTGCGCATTGGTGATTTCACTTGAGCCATTGATATAAATCGCTCCGCCGCCGGCGGTTGCAGTGTTGGAAGAAAATATGTTATTTTCTCCAGTTATACTCATGCTTCCCAAATGGAGATACACCGCTCCGGCGTTTCCGTTTTTCGCCTGATTGCCGGTGAAAGTGACATTTTCCATGGTCAGCTTATTGCCCCGGTGGTATAATGCTCCGGCATTGGAATTGGTGCTGATGTTTTTATTGAATACCGTATTGCTGATAACTGCGGTATCAATGCTTGTTACTGCACCGCCTTCCTTTAGGGCAGTGTTATTGCTGAAAGTGCTGTTGGAAACAGATATGAAAGTACTGTTTTTTATCGAGTCGCTTGGGCCGCCGGCGATCGCACCGCCGCCATTCCATCTCGGTTCGGCGGTCGATTTGTTGTTGTCAAACACGACATTGGTGGCACTGAATGTCTTTCCGGAAACCAGCTGGACAAAACCGCCGGAGTCAGAGGTGTTGCCGGAGACGGTTCCGCCGGTAATGTTGTAGTTGAGAGCTGTGCCAGCACCGTTATTATTGTTGCCGCCGGTAAGGATGTCGTTCTCCTGCATGGTGATATTGACGGTATCACCGGTGTCTGCCTGCGCGAGAACATCTTTCATTGACAGATAGATGTTTTCTTCCGAATTCAGTTTGATTTCGATGCTCATTTATAATCTCCCTTTTTAAGAATAAAACCATATGTTAAACCAGCTTTGCCCTGCCATTGGGGGGCTGCCGGATCAAATTTTACTTTCGGACCGAGAACCTGTTCCACATAATGTCCTGCCGGAATGAGCAAATTTTTGACTCCGTCTGTGGAGGCGTGAAGCACCAGGAAGTCGTTCCCGGCGTGCAGTACATCGGTGCCGTGCTGATAAATGTGGACTCCGGCGCGCCGCAGCATTTCCTGCATGGCATGTTCCTGAGGCACGAGTGCCGCTGCGAAATAATCGGTGCGGCTGCCGTTTTTACGTCCGACCACACTGGGATGTTTGCCCGATTTTGCAACAATGGTGTCAAATCCGGATGCCGGACGGAAATTCAGTCCGGTGGTAAGGTAAGCGTAATGGGTTTTGCCGCCGAATTCCGGAGTACTTTCCCAGTGGGCTGTCCACGGATGATCGAGTCTTTCCACGGTTATTCCGGTCATTTCGGTGATACCTGCCGGATCGACTTTTTCGCCCGGTTTCAAAACTCCCGGAGCATACATCCACAACGCATGGGCATTTTCTTTATTCAACCTTTCTTTGATCGCCTGCCGCTGGGCATCGGTCAATTCAAAGAAGTCGGTGAAAATGTAGAATTTATGTGCCGGAACTTTGCCGGGAGTGAGCAGGTCTTTCAGCAGGACATGCCGGTATGCCGCTCCGGCACGGGGCATCAGACGGCACAATTCATAGATGATCGCCCGGTAAACGCCGTCACCGGTATTGTTGGCGGTACGGAAATTGGAAGTTTCCGTGTTGACGATACACACCTCTTTGGTAACGGTTCCCGCCGGAGTTTCCGGCAGTGAACGGTACAGTTTGAAAAGTTTTGCCACATGATTGTACTGCAGCGGCTCTCTGAACCATCTTTCATGAAGTTCCATCCAGTGACCGCCGGCGGCTCTGACCATTGCCACGCCGAAACCTTTGTCCAGCAGACTCAATGTCGTTTTCGGAGTGTCTGCCGCGCCGTTGTGCAGCTGACCGGGAGTGAATTCACTGTAGGTACGGTAGTCGAATTCCATGATCGGGATTCCGCCGTTTCCGGTGATGGCTTCTGCCGGCTGCATGGTACTGTCGGATTCACCCGGTACGCGCAAACCGTACATCGTCGGTGCAAAATAGAGATCGCAGTTCCCGCTGGTCGCTACTTCATTGAGCCGGTGATGTCCGCTGCCCTGGAAGAGATGGAATACCCGGCTGAGCTGAATGTGATAACCGTAATATGCACCGCTTAAAAGCTTACGGTTTGAATAATCTTTGACAAACTTGGTAAAGGTGCGGATGCCGTCGGAACAGCATTGACTGCGGAATTCCCAGTAGTCGATCACTTTCTGACTTTTGACCGGATCCAGGAAAATGCCTTCATCCCGGGCACCCCAGGTTTCCGGATGCGGGATTTCGGGATCATAGGGGAGTTTGCCGTATTTTTTGGTCAGAAATGCGGCAAATGATTCTTTATCAGCGGGAGATTTGCTCTGGAAAATAAAGTGATGTCTGCCTCCATAAGGATGACTCGCCCAGAGCCATTCGCAGGTGTCACCGTCGGCAAACGCAATA
>JAFVRD010000035.1 GCA_017504435.1 Lentisphaeria bacterium
CACTGGTCACGGTACTGACACTGTTCCGTTCAGCCCTGCCGCCGCCGAAAATGTCTTTGAACGTGCCGCCGGAAATGTTGATATCCACTGCATCTACCAAGACATGGGCGTTTTTGCGGGCATGAGCACCGCCGAAAACGCCGTCATTGACTGTACCGCCGGAAATGTTGATAACAGAATTTTCAGCCCTAAGTTCGGTTACAGCATCAGTACCGTAAGCGTAACCGGCACCGTAGATGCGGTCGGCGAATTCACCGCCGGATACGGTGACCGCAACCGTTCCCATGACCGCTGAACCGGTTTTGACCAGCGCACCGCCGACAAAGAATTTGCTGAACTTACCGCCCTGAACTTCGGTATCCACATTTCCGGATGTAAGATCCGTACCGACGAAAACAGCTTTGATTTCACCGCCGGTGATGAGGCTGGAATTGGTATTATTGATGAAGTTTGTATCAACGACAGTACCGTCGGAGATAGTGGCTTCGCTGATAACAACATTGCCGTCTACCACCGTCAAAACTGAATTATTACTACCGTTAAGGATCTGATATTCTCCAATCTTAGCAACGCCGGTAGCAACGATCTTGTCGCTGTCTTTGGCATCGACCACCAGAAGAGTGTCGCTCAAATCTGCCGCAACGGTGAAATTCAAATCAGCATTGGCTTCAATAACCAATTTATCCATGCCGCTGAACACACCGATATGGGTGTCATCTTTTTCAAGCTCATTGGCTTTGACCGTAACCGTGAGATAAACACCGGTATCGGCTTTACTCAACTGCTGATTACGCAAATGACTGACCGTGGAAGCGGTAAGATTGATGAAAGCCTGACCGCTGGTGACTTTATTGGCACGGGAAGCGACCAATCCGAGAACACCGTCGGTTTCATTCTCAACCTCAGTACAGGCAACTGTAGAACCGATCAAATTCATAGTGATTGTACCGCCAATGGAGACAGTTGCATCTGAACCGCCGCCATAGATACCTTCACCGAGGATAAGAGAGTCGGTGATCGTATAGTTGACGTTATTGCAAAGCGTCTTGCCGTGGCTGGCACGAGTCAAACTGAAACTTGTGTTTACCACCACGCCATTCAAGGTCAAATTGACATCACCATCCGTATTGGAATTATTCTGGATGATATATGCTTTATTGATAGAACTGCGTTCAAAAGTGATATCCACATTTCCGGAAAACACTCCATCGGTCATCGTTTGATTAGCCGTAAATGTGGAATCCACAAACACGGTTTTTTGATTGTTGACAACTCCAGTACTGTCAGTTTTGGCGATGACCATAGTGCCGCCGGCGTTGAGATGAGTTTTGGCATCACTGACGGAAGTAAAGACATCTTTGCGTCCGGCAAGTGCGATTTCCTCACCGTTTACAACAATTTTTTCCGTACCTTCCGGAGCAACATAAACCATATCGAATGTGGAAACAGTTTTTTCCAAAGTCAACTTATTGTTGGCGTTGGCAAAGCTGTAAACATAATCACCGATCACAAATTCCTGACCGACGGCGTATTGCTTTTCGCCGACGGTGATGGTCTGGTTTTCGCCGAGAGCAATATTGTCGGCAATAACATAACCTTTGGCTTTGTTCAGCACATCTGCGGAAACAGTGATTGCGACTTTGCTCAAATCCTGAGTACCAGTCTGATTGTTTTTGCCCATAATAACGGTTTCAGAACCGGCAAAAGTAATGGTACTCAACGTATCACTGAAAGTCAATCCTGAGAGGGTCAGTGTCTTACTATTTTCAAATGAAATATCTGCATCGACAACATTGTTGGTACCGTCACCGTTGATATTGGCATTAAAAAGCAAATCGCCTTTGAATGTAACAACTCCGGTATTGAGCACCTCAGTTCCGTTCAACCGGTTTTTGTTGGTAATGATATCTTTCTCCGTTTCAAAGCGGCTGTTTTCAATAACGACATCACTGCCGTCAAAAACAACTGAACCTTTCACGTTATTGTTGAAAACAGTATTGGAAATATGAACGTTACCGCGATAAGTCTGATTTTTTGCAAAATCATAATCTTTGCTGGTTCCATTGCAATTTACTGACAAAGCGACATGTTCAGTGCTGTTTTTGATTATCGCATTATCAACAGCCAGAGTACCGCCATTGAAGTAAAACGCGTTATAATTGTTGTCAAACACAGCTTTTTTCACCGTACCATCGGCAGCAGTATAACCGGAAACATAGACTTGTCCGGCATTTTTATTGTTGTAAATTGCACCGTAATTAATGCTGTTGCACTTATAGAACGTGCCGCCATTGATATTTATGACGCCTCCGCCGTCATTGCGGATAATGCCTCGAGCGTAATAGTTGTCGGTGTCAGATCTCAACACCGTGTTTCCGGAGAAAAGACAGTCATTCAAGGTTACAGTCGAACCCATGTTGAAAACAACACCGCCAACGCCACTGCTGTCACTATCCGAGGTATTTCCGGAGAATGTGGAACCATTCACTGTCAATTTACCAGTACTGGCGTTATAAATCGCAGCAGCATTGGCAACGCATCCATCGCTGCCGTCACCGGCAATGTTGCCGTAAAACACAGACTTGGAAATATTCAAAGTTCCTTCATTAATGATCGCGCCGGCGGTGTTGTCTGCAGCACCGCCGAATCCGGTAAGATCAATACGGTCAAGCTCCAGAGTTTTTCCGGATTGAACCTTAAAACAACTATTGCCGCTGCCTGTCAAAACAACTTTTTTACCGGAATCATTGAGCATGGAGTACGGTGCGGAAACGGCATACATTTCGTTAACTGCAATTGCCGCACTGTCATTTTCGCCAAACAATGCGTCGCCGAATTTGACAAGAGAAACTCCATTAGCTTTGGCACGATTCAAATCAGCAATAAAATCCGCTGCATCAGACACATAGACGGCATTCATCTGCAATGCAAAACCGCTATCGGAAACATCAATGGTAAATGCGCCGTGGTTGTTGATAAACGCATCACCGTCCACAAGTGCCTTACCGCTGTCATAGATCAAATTTCCCTGAGCAAGTATACCGCTGACCGCAACGTTGCCGGAAACAGCATCTTTTTTCACGATCATATCAACTCCGGTAAAATCTTCCCCGGCAAAGGAGATATTCGCTGCACCTGCAAAAATAAATTTGTTGACTGTATTTTCAGCAAATTGGATATCTTCGACCGAAATCGCACTGGTGTTTTCAAAAGTGACAGTCACACCGTCAAGAGTTATCGCGTCAGCATTGTCTGCAACATTCACAGAGGCATTCAACAGGATATTTCCTGCCAACTCCAATTTGCCTCCGGCTTGAACATAGATCGTATCCGATTTGGTACGAAACTCACTGTTTTCCACCCGGACAACCGATCCGCCGGCGGAGGATGCTACAAAGAGTGCCCCGCCGCTGTTGGCAGCAGTGTTCCCGGAAAAAGTGCAGTTGATAATATTCGCATCGCTGGCAGCATAGATCGCACCGCCGTAAGAAGCTTTGTTACCGATAAAATCTGCATTTTCCACACGCAAATTGGAAATAAGCGTAAAACTTCCGGTATTACCATCAGATCCGGTAACGGCAATGGCTTGGGCTGCAGTAGCATAATTACTACTGTGAGAAACAGCCCACTTGGAGTTTGTGGCATCCCAGTAACGGTAAAGATAGCCGGCATTGATACAGATTGCGCCGCCCAAACCGGCTGCGGAGGTATTCCCCGAGAAAAGAGAACGTTTTCCGGATTCAGAAGCATAAATGTGCAATTCACCGGTGCTGTTTGCTGCACCGCCATTACTCGTCGCATAGTTACCGGTGAATGTACCACCGTAAACATAAAAGTGTCCACGGTAATTTCCTACCTCCAAAGCACCGCCGGTGGAGGCACTGTTGCCGGAGAAAAATGATTCGGTGATAAAGACAGGACCGACATCCTGCGCTGAAATCGCACCACCGGTATAGCTTTTATTGTCATAAAAATATGAATTTTCAATATTGATCGTACCGCCGGAATACTGATGAATGGCGCCGCCGTAGACACCGGCATAGTTATTGGTAAAAGTCGTTCCGGTAAACGTATTGTAACCGCTGCTGCGAACCGTACCCCGGGCGCGTTCCGCATAGTTATTATAAAACAGGGTATCTTCAATGACAGTTCTCCCGTTGGCACTCATAACTACATTGAAGTTCGCGTTGGATGCAGGAGTGGTGCCATTGGTGTGGGGCTTGATATTCTCTACAAGTATTTTAATATTGGAAAAGGTCGAACCGGTGATCCCGGTCTGGGAGCTGCCGGTGGTAATAAGAGGCTGATCATAATTAAACTGCTGTTTTGTAAACGTGGGCGAGTCAATAGTGATATCGACCGCGCTGGATGCCCCCATAGCAAGCGGATACGAAAAACTTGTCACCACTTCTCCAGTCCAGGTATTGCCGTTAACAATGATCTCGGTCAAACTTGTATCATCGGCATACAATGTTGAATCTTTATATTCAGCCATTTTTCATCCTTTCCATAAAAAAATAAAAAAATACAATTATACACTTACGGCAAATAGTATAGCACAAAAATGTGACGATGTCAACACCTGCAATCAAAAAAACACCGATTTTTATATATTGTAAGCAGTTACGTGTTCTTATGTATATTTTGTCCACATGCTGATGACAGCGGACAGCATTACCGCTTTTCGATAACAAATCCGTATGTCCTGCCCGGTTCCGCAGTGAACTTGCCGTCAGCAAGAACCCCTAATTCAGGCCCCAATACACTGCGTGCCGCCGTACCGGCAGGCAGATCCAGCTGTTTTTCTCCACCGGTCCGGGCATGCAAAGTTACAAAATCATTTCCCGCCCACACCGGATCATCGGTGCGGCTCCAGACCCGGACTCCGGAAGAAGCGGCAATTTTACGGATGAATCCAGCCGGAACAGAGGGAATGGTACTGAAATAATTGGTAACGCCGTTACGCTGCCACCTGACCACCGCAGGTTTGCCGTCTGAACTTTTGGCAATGACTTCATCAAAACCACTTTCAGCAAAGAAATAGGGAGTGAAAACCGAATTGCAGAACGCCTGCCGGACTCCCCACTTCTCCGGATCAAGAAAATCAACCGTCATGCCGCTGCGCCGCATATCCATCCCCAGTTTGATACCGAGCAATTCCGAGGCAAACTGCGCCGACGGTCCGCAGTCCGGATAGAAAACGCCCGGTGCATAAAGCCACAACACCGTGGCTTTCTCCCTTTCAAAACGTGCCAGCATCGCCCGGCGCTCAGACGCACTGAGTGTGAATACATTGGTGATGATATAGAGTTTCTGCGGCGGAATTTTGCCGGGGACAAGCAGATCTTCTTTGAGTACATGATTGAAGCTGACCGCCGTTTCCGGCATCCGGCGCATGAATTCCGCGATGAGCAATACATGTATGCCGCCGGAATTGTTGGTTTTGACGTACGCGGTACTGTATTGATCGCTGACCACCGTTACTTCCCGCGGTACAGTGCCCGACGCTTTCTCCGGCAATGACATGTAAAGATCACGGAAACTGCGGAGCTGATCAATGATCACCGGTTCCCGGAACCAGCGGTCATACATCTCCAGCCAATGACCGCCGCAGCCGCGTGCCAGCAGCATGCCGAATACCCGGTCAAGCATGGAAACAGAGTGTTCCACGGTGGAAGCTCTGCCGTTGCGCGCTTCGTACTCATTGGGTTCGGTAAATGTCCGCATATCCAATTCAGCAATGACCAAAGTACCATTGGCACTGAAACTTTCTGCGGGCTGCATCAGACCGTCACCATTGCCAAGCGTCCGCCAATGGTACAGTGTCGGCCCGAGAACATAATCAACTTTCGGAGAACGCGCCACTTTCGTGATCCGCATGTGACCGGAATCCTGCAGATAATTATGCATCCAGCTCAACATTGATAAATAACCGTAATATGAACCGGCGATCCATTTGCCATCGCCGACCTGTTTACCCATACCGCATAATTCAATAAATGCGTCGCTTAAACATTCATTGCGGAAATCTGACCAGTCGATAATGTCTTTGTCCCGAGCCGGATCAAGCATATCACCTACAGATGAATTGTCGATACGCGACGGTTCGGGAGGCAGAACGTTGTCAAAATTCACATTTCTGCGCCATGCCGCGGCAAGTTTTGCCGGATCATTGCCGTAGATCCGCCGCAGATACTCCCGGTACGCTTTCACACCGGCTTCCGACCACCCGCTGTATACCCGCTTCCCATGACCGCGGCCGTGACTCCAGAGCCATTCACTGGTAGTTCCGTCGGTGGGATTGATACCGACGACCCTGCCGGCATGCGGGGAATTTTCCAGATACTTTTTCAATTCAGCAAAATAATCTGCCATCACTTCAAGCCACTTGCGGGAGGCTATAGATTGAAAATCATCCTGCCTGTTGCGCTTGACTCCACCGAAAAATGCGGTTGCTTCTCCGGGATATTCTTTCAAAAACCATTCCGGCATATAACAGGGCGTGGCAAGAATAACTTTCATATCCGGATCATTCCCGGCGATCACCCGTAAACTGCGATCCAGCTGACTGAAATCAAACACACTTTTGGCGGTACTTGCATGCCGGAGACCGAATGTCAAACGCACCACCTCACATCCGGAATTCCTGGCATTGCGCAGCAGATATTCCATGCGCTCCGGCTGCATGATGAACGAAGTCGGCAGCACAAAGTAAAACGGAAAACTTTTTTTGCCGTTGATAACAAAATACGGTCGGCTGCCCGCCCCGGTGATCGCCATGGTGGACAACGGGGATTTTTCCCGCACCTGAACCGGGAATTCCAAACCTTTGCCGGCGGCATCAAGCAGCGGTGAAGAAATTTTCGCGGTTGCGATCCCGGCTTTTTCACAGCGCAAATCCGGCAATTTCACATGCAGACGGAGCGTTTCCCCGACTTTCCACTTGCCGCTGCCGGGAGTAATTGTACCCACCGTGGAAACCTGAGTACCGTCAGGCATATCCACCAGAAAATCAAACTTGTCAGTATCTGCCACCGGCAATGCTTTCACTTTGGCATCCCAGCACATATCTCCTGCCGGAGTCAATTCCAATCTGCCGCGCGCGCCGGCATAACAAAAAGCAAGACGACTGCCCCACGGCATTGCCGGAACCGGTCCGATAACATGAACTTTGCGGTCAATCGCGCCGTTTCCGCCTTCCCGGCAGAACCACGATTCATCTGTGGTGATATAAAACTCCCTGCCGTTTTTGCAGCGGATATAAATATCCGCCAAAGCTCCGCCCCAAGCTCCGAAATTGAAAACATCCAGCACTACCGTATTTTTTCCCTTTTTCAGCATCCCGGTAATATCCAGCCGTTTCGGAGCGTGCCATTCCCGGGTGACCAGCTGACTTTTGCCATTGATGTTCAAAGTCATGGAATCATCACCCGTTCCGGCAAAAAATGCTTCTGCCACCTCATCAGGCAACTCAATATCTCTGGCAAAATAAACATTGGTGTGCATCGGACCTTCACCGCTGCGGCTCCATATCCATTTGCCGCGCCACTCCAAAACCGATTTATCCAGCACCGGCATTTCAATCAATTCCACCAGCGGCACACGGAACAGACGGGAAACATTTGCGGCTCCGGCAATATTATCTGCTGAAATTTTTGCCGTAACCATCTTTTCCGGTGCGGTAAAAATTTTCTCTTTTTCACCGGCAGGCAAAACCTCCCGGGCAATCTCTTTGCCAAGCCGGTCAAAAAAAGTCAGGGTGAATTGCGCTGAAGCCCCCTCCCCCCGCCGGCTGAACCGGTAAATCCCGCGGGGACGGAAAAAATCGGCTTTTACAGAACCTTTGAGCAGCACTTTCCAGGCATCGACAATGACATTGGCATCATTATATGCCCGCATTGACCGGAAAGATATTCTGCCCGGTTCACGCAAGCTCTGCCAGGAGAGTTTCAACTCTTTGAGCGTTCCCTTCCACACCGGGTCATCCGCCACCGGAAAACGCAATGTGTAAAATTCTCCGTCAGGCACTACTGATGCAGTCTGAAACGATTTAAATATCCGTCCGTCTGATTCAACCGAAAAATCCAAACGGAGCGCACCGCCCTGCCGGAACGCCCGGAACTCCACCTCGATCATCTTGATCCCTGCAGTCGGCACATTCACCGACGGACAATGAAATCCTCCGGAAAAAGCCCGGACTTCAGCATCAGGGAACGGAGAATCGTATTTGCGGATATTATGCACGACAGAAAAATGTCTTTTCAACATTGCGCCGTTACAATTCAAGGTATTCAAACACAAAGGACCTGACTGTACCTGTGCGGCCGGTATTTCTGTGAGTTCAATTTTTTTGACCTTTACGGTACCGGGAGTACGCAAATAGAAATGGATCTTCAGATTTTTCTCCCCAGGACCGGCGGTAAAACGGTAATAGATTTCCGATTCACCGGACGGCAAATCCCGGCGCACTGACGGGAATGGACGGCGGTTGCCGCCGGGCATCTGCAGCACCAGCGCACCATTGACATCTGATGCTGCATCCAGCACCATTTTGACCTGATAGGATTTTCTTTCTTCAATGACAATGGGAGAATCATTGACGATCAACACTTCTCCTGCCGGATTTTTGCGGTTCAATGTCAGGCTCCGGTCAGGATTGACGGTTACTTTTCCTTTTGCACCTTTGCGGACCCGGCTCCCCCAGCGGATATTTTTTCCGGCAAGCAGATTCGCGTTTTTTTCATCCTCCGGAACGGCAGTGACCTCCCGGAGTGTCCCCTTTTCCGATCTCCCCTTTCCTGCTTTTGCCATTGGAATCATTTCGACCTTGCCGGAAGCTGCAATGCGCCGCGGCTGTGACGTAAGCAGATTATCACCGGCGATCAGCGAAAATACGATACCTGCACCGGATAAAACCGTCAGCAAAAACTTTTTCATAAATAATCTCCCTGCATATTTCCAAAATACATGTTGTGCAATGATAGTATACAACATATTTGTTCTTAATTCTTGCACAAAAACAATATTTTTATGCACAAAACAGCAAATTTCCCAATTTCATTGCATCAGCTGCATAAAAAAATCTTTTTGAGAAATTCACCATGGAAAATGATGATTTTTATTATCCGGCGAGATTGATATTTTGCAGAAACGGATGTATATTGTTGTCAATATTAGTTTTTAACACTTCGACAAGGGGTCTATTGTGGGAATCAGAATCAAGGGAACCGGACGTTATGTGCCTGAGAAAATATTGAATAATGCCGATTTGGAAAAAATGGTGGATACTTCCGATGAATGGATCGTCACCCGTACCGGCATCAAAGAACGGCATATCGCTGCTGATAATGAAACCACATCAGACATGGCTACCAAAGCCGCGCTTGCCGCATTGGAAAATGCCGGGATCACCGCCGATCAACTTGATTTCATCATCGTTTCCACTGTAACTCCGGATCACGCATTCCCCTGTACAGCGGCACTGGTGCAGAAAAAAATCGGTGCCGGACAGTGCCCGTGTTTTGATCAGGAAGCAGCATGTTCCGGTCTGCTTTATGCTTTCAATACGGCATACGCCCTGATGTCCTCTCCGCTGGCTTACAAGCGGGTGCTGGTCATCGGAGCGGAAAAAATGACCTCTCTGGTGGATTGGAGCGACCGTTCCACATGTGTACTTTTCGGAGATGCCGCCGCCGCATTTGTGTTGGAAAATGACGGCGATCCGGAGACCGGAGATTTTTACGTCGCCGGCGAATTAGGGGCTGACGGCAACTGGTCAGATATATTACAGGTCCCGGGAGGAGGCAGTGCCAATCCGCCGACTCATCAAACCGTGGATGACAAACTGCATTTCCTTAAAATGGGTGGTCCCAAAACATTCCACATGGCGGTACTTTCCATGACCAATGCCTGCCGTGCCGTGCTGGAAAAAAGCGGTAAAACAATTGATGACATCGCCTGGGCGATCCCCCATCAGGCCAACCGGCGGATCATAGATGCAGTTGCCGAACGTATCGGCTGTCCGGAAAAAGTCTATCTCAATGTCGACCGTTACGGCAATACATCCAGCGCTTCGATCGGTATTTGCCTGGATGAATTGAACCGTTCCGGAAATTTGAAACGGGGAGATCTGATTCTTACTGCCAGTTTCGGTGCCGGTCTGACCTGGGCATCAATGCTCATCCGGTGGTGATATATGCCGGGACACGTCCGCAAGTACACTGACCGCGAAGAGATATTCAATGTAATAACTCACGCAGTTGGAGTGCTTTTTGCGTTGAGTGCAATATTTTTTCTGCCGGTGACCGAATTCAGCATATTCGGAGCAGCCAATTGTCTTTACTGGTTTTCTCTGCTTTTTATGTTTTGCGGTTCATCTTTATATCATGCCACCAAAGACAGCCGGTACAGGATGCTGTTCCGGAAATTTGATCACAGTGCAATATATCTGCTGATCACCGGAACCTACGCTCCACTGATAACCAAAATAGCCCCAGACCGGCGGGGAGCGGTGGTAATGCTTGCCCTTTCAGTGCTGACAGCAGCAGGAATCATCATCAAATTTTGCCGGGACAGCCGCCTGTTTCACCGTATTGAAATCGGAATATATCTGCTTATGGGCTGGATGTGCATTGCCATTGCCAAACCGCTGCTCACCGGGATGAGCCGGGACGGACTGCTGCTCCTCCTCGCCGGAGGGATCGCCTACACATCCGGAGTTATCTTTTACATAATAAAAAAAGAATTCTTTCATGCAGTCTGGCATGTTTTCGTACTGGCAGGAGCAATATTGCAATTCATGGCAGTTTTGACCCTCCGGTAAATTTGCAATCAGACTGCAGTGGAATTATATTAAGAAATAAACAACAACCACAGGGGAGCCAACATTGGCTGAGAGGAAGCATCTGCTTCGACCCTTTTGAACCTGACGCTGATAATGCAGCCGTAGGAAGTGCCGTTTCCGGAGATGAGTTTTACATTTCCGGAGAGTTGTAAGCCCGCATTTTTCAGGTTCATCCCCTGAAAAAAAGGAGAATGTAAAAATGGCTTCGACTCAAATGTTGGCGGCAAAAGACGGAGTTGTCACTCCGGAAATGATTTCGGTGGCAAAAAATGAAAAAATTGATATTCAGTCATTGCGGCAGCTGATCGCAGACGGCAAGGTGGTCATCCCCGCCAATATCAATCATAAAAAATTGATCCCGTGCGGCATAGGCAGAGCGTTGCGTACCAAAGTAAATGCCAATATCGGCAACAGTTCGCTTGCCGGATGTCCGCGCGGGGAATACGAAAAATTGGATATCGCCGTCAAATACGGAGCAGATACGATCATGGATCTCTCTACCGGCGGGGATATAAAATTGATCCGGAAAGCATTGCTGAACCGATCAACTCTGCCGCTGGGAACTGTGCCGGTGTATGAAATGATCGCCAGAGCCGGCGCATCCGGTATAAACAAAAAACTTATGCTGGAAGTTATTTCAGAACAGGCAGAACAGGGTGTGGATTACATGACCATCCATGCAGGGCTGCTCAAAAAACATGTTCCGTTGGCTTTGAAACGCAAACTCGGCATCGTCAGCCGGGGCGGAGCATTGCTGGCGGCATGGATGAAAGAAACAGGATGTGAAAATCCTTTCTATGAATTTTTTGATGATATATTGAAAATCTGTCTGGAGTATGATGTCACATTGTCGCTTGGAGACGGACTCCGTCCCGGCTGTCTGGCAGATGCGTCAGATGAAGCTCAATTTGCAGAATTGGATACGCTTGGTGAATTGGTCAGCCGCTGCCGCAATGCCGGAGTGCAATGCATGGTCGAGGGTCCGGGTCATGTGCCGCTGGATCAAATCGAAATGAATATGCGCCGGGAACAGGAAGTGTGTCAGGATGCGCCGTTCTATATTCTCGGGCCGGTGGTCATTGATTGTGCGCCGGGATATGACCATCTGACCGCGGCAATGGGTGGTATGATGGGAGCATATTACGGAGCAGCAATGCTCTGTTATGTAACTCCGAAAGAACATTTGGGACTGCCGGAAGCAGATGATGTGGCGCGCGGTTTGACAGCGTTCAAAATCGCGGCTCATGCGGCAGATATAGGTTTGCACCGTCCGGGCGCACGTGACCGGGATGATGCGATAAGTGATGCCAGATCTGAATTTGACTGGGAAAAACAATTTGCATTGGCTTTGGAGCCGGAACGGGCAAGAAAATATCGCCGGGAGGCGTTGGATTCATCAGCCGCTCCGGATGAACACGGCAGTAAATATTGTACCATGTGCGGTCCGGATTTCTGCTCGGTAAGATTGAGTGAAAAATTAAAAAAAGGTTGGTAATGACTTTCAAAGCGGCAATATTTGACATGGACGGAACTTTGCTGGAAAGCATGCATGTCTGGGAAAATCTGGCCCCGGATTTTTTACACCGGCACCGGATATCACCCCCGGCTGATTTTGCGATCCACGCCTCCGTACCATCCATTCGCGGGGCGGTGGATTATATGGCTGATTTTTTCAACATGGATATCGACCGGGACGCCGAAACCGAATCCATATATGCCGCTTTACACATTTTTTACGGCAGCAAAGTCACCGTAAAACCCGGCATAATACCACTCTTGCAGACTATAACCGATGCCGGTATCTCTGCCGGAGTGGTAACTGCCACTGAACCGGAGCTTGCGGAACTGGCACTTGATTTTACCGGATTGAAAAAATTTTTCACCGGCGGCATTTTCAGCGGTGCGGAACACAATATTTCCAAAAAAACTCCGGTACCATTCCAAATAATGAGCCAAAAACTGCAGGCTCAGGCGGCTGAAACCATCGTTTTTGAAGATGCCTGTTATGCGGCAGAATCTGCCGCAGGAGCCGGATACAAAGTTGCCGCGGTTTACGACGCCAGCGAACCGGAACAGCTCAGGCTTTCTGAAGTTGCCGACTGGTACTGTACTGATTGGAGAGAATTCCCGTTGGAAATATTCAGTTGAACATCTTCTGAATATGGTGCAGTGCCCCCATGGGATCTGCTGCATAATATGCACCGATCTCATCAGCAAACACCTGATCGACAACAGCTCCGCCGACAATAAATTTGAGATGGTGCATGTTGCGTTCACCTGCCAACTCCACGACTTCCCGCATCGCACCCATCGTGGTGGTCATCAATGCGGATAACCCAATGATCTGCACATCTTCTTTTTCCGCAGTATCCAATATAACTTCTGACGGCACATCTTTACCAAGATCAATGATCTCCAAGCCGTAATTACGCAATACCGCTGCCACAATATTTTTGCCGATATCATGGATATCACCTTTGACCGTGGCGAGAATCATTTTGGCCTTGCAGCTGCGTTTACCATTTCCGGCAAGCATCGGTTCCAGACAAGCGGTCCCCCGCTGCATAGCTTCCGCACCGGAAATCAATTGTGGCAGAAAAAATTCTTTATTTTCATATTTTTTTCCGACTTCGGTAATGGCGGGAATCAAAATTTCATTCAGAATTTCCACCGGAGCAATTCCGGCTTGCAAAAGCGCATCGATCCGTTGGGGAACCTGTTCAGCATCTCCCAGCATCACCGCCCGTTTCAATGCGTCCTGCGGTGTCAACTCCGCTGCTGCAGTGGCCATTTTTTCCGGAGCAGTCCCCGCAAATTTATTCAGATACTGCTCCATTTTACTGTCAAAACCGCTTAACGCATTTCCGGCAAACACCATTTCCATAAGTTCAGCTGACAACGGATTGGCGATCGCCAATTTCAATCCGCATCCCATCGCCATTCCCAAAAATGTCCGGTTGAGCAAAGAGCGGTTGGGCATACCGAAACTGACATTGCTCAATCCGCACACCGTGGCAAACCCTCGCCTCCGGCACAGTGAAATAAATTGCAATGCCGTATCGGCAGCCAGCGGATTTGTTGAAACTGTCATTATCAATGCGTCCACACAGACATCTGATTCGGTATAACCGTATTTACGGCACTCCGCCATAATCGCATCAACCACCTCCATGCGCCCGGCGGCAGTTTCCGGGATCCCCGTATCGGTCAATGGCAATATTATCAGCATGGCTCCGTATTTGGCAGCGACCGGCAATATTTCTTTAAGTCGTTTTTCTTCAGCGGAAACAGAATTGAGCAATGCTCTGCCCGGATAAAGTTTCAATGCACACTCCACCGTCGCTGGATCTGTAGAATCAATACATAACGGAGCAGAAACCGTTTTCAGCAATCTGGTCAGCGACCGTTTCATCATTTCGCACTCATTGATTCCGGACAATCCCATGTTGACATCAAGTATCTTCGCTCCGGCAGATGTCTGCTGCAGTGCAAAATCCACTACCATATCGGTTTTGCTCTCCCGCAACTCTGCCTGAAACGCTTTTTTACCGGTAGGATTGATTCTTTCGCCGATAACCGTAAACGGAGCATTCACCGCCACCGGGACAAATTCGGAAACAGAACTTACCAGCGATACGATTTCTTCCGGAGCGCGCGGAACCGGACAATCTCCGGCTGCGGATGCCAATTTTTCAATATGTTCCGGAGTCGTACCGCAGCAGCCGCCAATAATACCGGCACCCGCACCGGTCAGCAATCCGGCACAAGCTCCGAAATCAGCCGCATTCATGGGGAATACGGTTCTGCCGTTTTCCAGTCTCGGCACTCCGGCATTGGGTTTGGCGACCAACGGAATTCCGGCATAAGGTCTGAGCATAGTAATGATCTCTGCCATATCCTGCGGACCGGTAGAACAGTTGCAGCCGAATGCATCCGCCCCAAGCGCTTGCAAAGCATTCAATGCCGCCACCGGGTGCGCTCCGGTCAACGATCTGCCCCCGGGTTCAAATGTCATTGTAACGATCACCGGCAAATCCGGAGCAGCTTCGCGTACTCCCAGAAGCGCGGCGCGGGCCTCCTGCAAATCCATCATCGTTTCAATGGCAAACCCGTCAGCACCGCCAGCAACCATGGCACAGGCACTTTCCCGGAAAATCTCTACCGCTTCATCAAACGGCAGATCGCCATAAGGTTCCACGAAACGTCCGGTCGGAGCAATATCTCCGAAAACCAGCGCATCCGGAGCGTTTTCTTTGGCAATTTTTACCAAAGAGGAAACTATCTCATGCAAGCGGGATTCCAAGCCGAATTCAGCCAGTTTACAACGGTTGCCGCCGAATGTGGGAGCATAAACGATATTGCTTCCTGCAGAAATATAACGGCGGTGAATATCCCGGATGCTCTCCGGATGCTCATAAACCCACAACTCCGGACAAACCCCGGCGGGCATGCCCCGTTTGACAAGTTCCGTACCGGTGGCACCGTCAAGGATCAATATCCGTTCTGCCGCCAGACGTTTGAATTCATCTCTGTTCATAATGTTTTTCCTGAATTATTCCCGCAAAAGCAGTCACACTTTTTTCCGGTTGAAAAAAATCCTGTTCGGTCAATTCCAACCCCAAATCTCTTAAATTCAACCGTTCATAAAAAAATTTCTGTATCGACAACGGCATATCACCGTACCCGGGTGAATAACGCCTCGCCGCCATAAACATCCCCAGGCGGAGCAACTCTGCTGCTGCCACCCGGTGCAAATGATCCATCGCCAGATCCGCACATTCACTGGCAACCGCATCAAAAATCGCACTTTCAGCAACACTTTGACAGTTATCCCGCGCATTCACGACTGCCGTACCGACGGTAACTGCTCCGCACCACAACGCCGTGATCTCCTCATTTCGTCCGGCAAAATCCTTTCCCGGAATAAGCGTCCCGTCTGATAACAGGATTCCATCATCAACTCTGACCGCCGGGAAAACACACCATCTGCCGCAGGGATGGCACAATTCAAATGCACGCAATGCACTTCTGCGATACTCATGAGCTGCTTTTTCCGGCAGAACCGTTTTGAAAACGTTACCGCCAAGCCGGAGAAATATCTCCTTTTCCGGAAACAGCAAATTCATATCAGTCAAAGTATATATTTTCATGAGTGTCACCGTCTCCCATACAGCATATCTATTTCGGCATCACTCAATTCCCGGAACTCACCGGCCGGCAAATCACCCAAAACAACGCCGCCGATACTGACTCTGATCAGACGGATAACTTTCGCTCCACAAGCAGCGATCAACCGGCGGATCTCACGTTTTTTCCCTTCATTGAGAATAAATTCATATTCGTTGGGGCTGCCGGACGGACGAACCGAACGCACCTGCAGAAATTCGCCGTCATCTTCAATACCGCAACTGATCGCGGTCAATTCACTGCTTTTCAACGGGCGGTTGACCGTCACCAGATATTTTTTCAACACCTCATAGCGGGGATGAGCCAGGAAGTTGATAAAATCCCCGTCATCGGAAAATATTATCGCCCCTTCACTGTCTTTGTCCAATCTTCCGGCGGAAACCAGCCGCACTCCGGAAACAGTTATCAAATCAACCGCCAGATGTTCGGCATGAACATCTGAATTACTGCACACATAGCCGCGCGGCTTATGCAGCAAAATATAGTGATGCCGCTCCGCCGGAGTCAATACTTTGCCGCTGAGAACAACCACATCTCCGGGAACGACCCGGTATGCCGGATTGGACTCAACAACTCCGTTGACAGATACACAGCCGGAACGGATCAATTTATCCGCTTCACGCCGGGAAACTGCCCCGCAACAGGAAGATATATATTTAGTCAGATTTGTCATGTTATATAAAATAGTACCAAAATCCCATCTTGGCAAGGTTGAAAGCTCATCATTTGATGTGTATATTAACAAAGAATGTTTTTTTTGGTATTCGCGAGGCATTTGACACTTCTATGAATGGTAAACTTTATCTGGTAAGTACCCCCATCGGCAATCTGGAAGACATTACTCTGCGTGCGCTATCGGTACTCAAATCGGTTGACCTTATCGCCGCAGAAGATACCCGGCATACCCGGCAGCTGCTCAGTCATTACGATATACATGTCAAACTGGAAAGCTGTCACGCATTCAATGAGCACGGCAAAGTCGCCGGACTCATTGAATTTGTAAAAGCCGGAAATTCTCTTGCGTTGGTCTCCGATGCCGGAACACCATCGATCGCCGACCCCGGTTTCCTGTTGGTCAGAACGGCACTGGAAGCCGGAATCGAACCTACCATCATACCGGGAGTATCCGCCCTGACCTTTGCCGCGACAGCATCAGGACTGCCGATGGATAAATTTGCCTTTTGGGGATTCGCTCCGGTCAAACCCGGCAAAAAAGGAAAATTTCTCACTGCGATCGTCAAAGATGACCGTACCGGATTTTTCTTCGAATCGCCATTCCGTATTGCCCGTACCCTTGCTGAGCTTGCCGCTATAGCACCGGAGGCAAAAGTTGCCGTGATCCGGGAAGCAACTAAAATTCATGAAGAAGTTCTGCGCGGTTCCGCAGCTGAACTTGCCGCCATAAAACGGGAATGGAAGGGCGAGCTGGTCATAGGTGTCCACGGGACTGGCAACATTATTGAAAACACAATTGATTCTGACGATTAACATATTTTTTTACAAGGAGAAAATTATTATGCCTAAAGCTGAAATCACTTGGAGTCTGATGCATCCGACCCCGCTGGATGTCAATTACATGAAACAGGTCGTCGCCAAAGCCGCCGAATACCGGGTGGACAGTTTTGAGATCTGTGCTGATTGTCACACCAATCTCGGCGGCATGGATGGTCTGACCGATTATGCAGATTATCCGGAAACTCATAAACGTATCGACCTCGCCGGAATAGAAGCCAATAAGAAAAAACTGCGGGAAATTTTGAATCTTGCCCACAGCATCAATAAACCGGTCGTCTACTGGCACCGGGAAGCCATGGTTCCGGAAGGTCTGCTGATCGACCGTCCCGATCTGCTGGATGAAAACGGCGAATTCGATTTGCTCGGCAAAGCATACGAAGAATTGCTCCGCTATAAAATAGATAGCACATTCAAAGCCATGCCTGAACTCGATGGTCTGGTACTGACATTGACAGAAGCAAGCTATTCCGTCATCCACAACTCCAATACAGAGAAGTTTCCGCCGCGCAAAGTCGTCGGTCACATGGTGCGGATCTTTGCGTCTGAACTGCAGTCCCGCGGCAAACGGCTCATTCTCCGTTCATTCGGTTCAATTGCCCAGGATTATGAAGATATCCTCGCGGGGGCAGCAGAAGCAGCAAAAGAGTTCGGTTTTGAGGTCGAAACCAAGATCACGCCGTATGACTTTGACCCGTTCCTGCCGACCAATCCATTCCTGCGTAAACTCTCCGGCGCGACCCTCGGTGCTGAATGCGACTGCCTCGGCGAATTTCTCGGTGCCGGTGTTCTGCCTGCCGAAAATGTGGACAACATTGTTAAATATGTCCGTACCGGTCAGGCTGCCGGAGTTGACCGTTACGCCATTCGTCTTGACCGGATCGGCAACCGGACATTTGACACTTATGAGATCAATCTCTACGCTTACGAACGTGCCATTGATGATGAAACTGTCACCGCAGAAGATATCCGCCGTGAATGGCTCGCCATGCACGCTCCGGAATCAGCCCGGGAAGCATTTTACAAGCTCGGACTGGATGGTTTTGAAATGGTGAAAAAAACCAACTTTGTCGATGGCAACGTGATTTTCCACCAGTTCCCCAGTCAGCCGATGACCAAATACCTTAAAGCCGGATTCATCTTTGCGACTTTTAAAAACGGTGTTGACCTCCACAATGGTGAAGGTGTATGGTCGATCCTTTTTGACAACAAAACTCCTGGACGCGATGCCATTCTCCGGGAAAAAGAAGAGGCCTGTGCCATCGTCGACCGCAGCCGTGCCCTGTTGGCAAGTCTGCCGGTGGAACCGGGTTGGGAAAATGAATACCGTTGGAGGCAGCAGCTTTGGGATAATGCCAAAGTAGCTACGACAGCATTCCTCTGGCTCTGCCGCATCACCTGTGCTTACTTTGATGATATGGAAGCCGGGAATGCTGCAGCCCCCAACTTGAAAGCAGCAGTAGCCGCCGGACGTGCCGCATTGAGCGAATGTGCCGGTTATGACCTTGCCACTGCAGATATCAAAGCCGCACGTTTTGTCAACGGATTGGACACCCATTTGTTCCGGGTGGCATCAGATATGGAATCCATTTACCTCAAACCGTTCTATGCTATTTTCGGTATTCTGCAGGAAGAATATGACATTGAATTTGCCATGCGTAAAAAATATTGTCCGGATACCCGGGACAGCATTATTTGCGGCGCGGTAACGGATGAATGGCGCATTGCCCGCTACATGCACGCCAGCCATGCCAGTATCGAAAACGGAGAATTTTTCCGCTTTGCCGGAAATACCGTATTCCCCAATGGATTTATTGATATGGAACTGGCCCGTCCTGCCAACGGCGGTAAACTGGTGATTTACGGTGATACCACCGAAACAGCAAACTTCCGGATCGAGCTGGATGGAGCAGCTCCGGCGGATGCGGTTTTCAATGCCGATGGAGTGGCTGAATTCGCCATCCCCGGAGGCAATGATCCCGTCCGGGTAAAATTGACCAAGGCCACCGGAACTTATTATCCGCGCTTCCGGGCCATTATCACCAAATAAAAAACGCCCCGTCAGCGGCGGCAGGATTTCTGCCGCCGCTGAACGTTATAACTTTGAATGATAATTTTTGAGGATTTGCTCATGCGTAAAAATTTCGGTTCCCAATCCTGGCTCTTTCCCATGCCCGTACTTATTGTTGCCACTTACGATGAAAATGGCAATCCCGATGCCATGAATGCCGCATGGGGAGGTATTCACGACACCAATCAAATCGGGGTCTGCATTGATCCCGGTCATAAAACCGCAGCAAATCTGCAAAAAACCGGAGCGTTCACCGTCAGTATCGGAGATGCCGAACACGTTGTTGAATGTGATTATGTCGGTATTGTTTCCGGAAACAATGTCCCGGATAAATTTGCCCAAGCCGGATTTCATGCTGTCAAATCAGAATTTGTCAATGCTCCAATCATTGCCGAACTCCCGATGACACTGGAATGCAAACTGCTCAGTTACGATGTCAAAACCGGTTGTGCGACCGGAGAGATCGTCAATATTTCCGCCGCCGACACCATACTTGATGCTGATGGCAACATCTCTCTGGAAAAATTCACTCCCATTTGTTTCAATCCGGTAAACCATACTTATACGGCATTGGGAAAAACCGTCGGCAAAGCATTTGAAGCTGGCAAAATACTCAAATAAAGGTATCATGTCATGATTGAACTCAACCATTTCAGACCGGTTCCGTTTTATTTTCTCAACACCGCTGCGCCTGAAGATTATACGACAGAAGCGGTCAATTCAGCGATGAACCGCATGAAAGCTCTCGGTTATGGCGGCATTGTGCTTTTCAACAAGCCTCCTACCGGTTTTGATGCCGACGGCTATCTCTCGGAAACATGGTTTGACCTGACAGGAAAATTCATTAGTGCAGCCAAAGAATTGGATCTGCAGCTGTGGATCAATGACGGATTCAACTATCCTCCCGGCGATGCCGCCGGACGTATTGCCGCCGTGGCTCCGGAACTCAAACAGCTCCGTCTCAATCCCAACAGTGAGGGTAAACTGGATATTCTGGAAACCAGCTGGGGATTTCCGGCTTTTGAAGAACCGCGCAGTTCGGAACTTTTCATCAAGTTTACTTACGAAGAATATTACCGCCGGTTCGCCGAATATTTCGGCAACGGCATTACCGGATTTTTCTCCGATGCCGACAACCGGAGATTCAATGCCGGAACTAAAAAACTCTGTCCGGAACGGTATTACCCGTGGAGCAGAAATTTTCCGGAAATCTTTTTCAAACGCTTCAATTACCGCATAGAAGAGCATCTCAAAGAACTTTTTGACCTGAGTGATCCCCAGGTAATGAGTGACTACTGGCAGTTGTGCGGTGATCTTTACCGTCAATGGTTCGCCAACAACTACCGCTGGTGTCAGGAACACGGTGTACTGTATACATTTCACACCTCTGACACCGGTCCATTGAATTATTCCCGGTGCCGCCGCAGTTCAGCATTCACCGAAGGAGATACTCTCGCCCTCACCGCCTGCGCTGATTTCCCGGGAACCGATCACGAATTGATGGTACTGGACGGAGGAACTCATTATGATGAACGATTCTTCACGCCCAAAGTCTCATTTGCAGGAAAACCTGATCAAATCGAACACCCGGCATTGAATGATACTTCATGGGATATCCGGGCAAAATATGTCGCCAGTGCCGCTTTTTTGAACCGTAAAAACAGAGTAATGTGCGAAATGTTCGCCGCGACCAACTGGAGTGCTGATTATAATTCACTTTCCCGTATTGCCGCCTGGCAGATCATGCAGGGAGTAAATTTCATCATTCCCCATGCTGTTCATCACCGCTTTACCGGTGTAACCAAATTTTTCGCCCCTCCGGAATTCACCAACACCACCATGCAGTACGGTCTGCGGCAATTCAATGACCGGCTTGCCCGCTGGTGCCAAGCCGCCGCAGCCGGTGAATATCTGGCTGAATATGCAGTGATCGATCCGACCCCGGAGGTCTGGAAAGAAAAAGACAGTTCTGCATTTTTCCACCTCTGCGACCGGCTCAACCGCCGTGCCGAAGGATATGTGATCGTGCCGCCGGATTATTCCGGACCTATCAAAAATATCATCGACCCGCTGAAAAACATTCCGGATTTGCCTCCTCCGACAATCACGTTTACCGGCGGGGAGCTCGCCTTTATGCGCCGGGAACTGGACGGAACAGAATATCTGCTTGCCGCCAACGTCTGGGAAAACCGGACTCTTTCCGGCAGATTGAATTTTCAAAACCAAAATTATGATATTGAACTTGAGCCGGGTGAAATCGCCATTATCGGCGGAATCTTTGAATCGTACCGAAAACCGGAAAAATTCATAGTAAAACACCGTTTCTCCGGTAAATTTCCGGTTCGTTTTCAGGATGACAACCTCGTCCCGTTCAACAGTCAATTGACTGTTTCAGCGTCCGGGAATATGACTGTCAAACTGTTGGTCCCGGAAAATCATACCGGTACTGTATCTGTTGATGATTCCCCGGTGGTCTCATTCCGGGAATGTGATGTCTTCAATGACCGGTACCACATCTGCTCATTGACACTGGCGGATGGGACACACACTGTCAAACTGGAAAATCCGGCGGAGTTTCACACCCCGGCTCTGTTAGCTGGAGATTTTGATGTCAAAGTTTCCACCACGGGAGATTACCATAATCAGGTCTACTGCACCTATCAGTTAGCCATATATGAACCAGCCGGAAAGACGGTCGAACTCTCACCCCGCCGGAGAGAATTGGATACCTCTGCAGGCTGGGAACAGCAGGGACAGATATTCTACTCCGGCATGAGCGAACTTGATCTGGGAAAAGTTGATTGCCAAAATGGTGACATGCTTGCATTGCCGGAATTTACCGGTACTGCCGAATTGATGATCAATGGCAAATCAGCAGGAATCCAATCTATCCGCCCCTGCCGCTTTGTTCTGCCGCAGGGTGAAAACTATTTGCAGTTGCGGCTCTGGAACTCGATGGCGAACCGTCTGGAGCGTTATGCGGAAGTTTCCGGCGTAACAGTTCCTCCGGAAATAATCGCTCCGTGCTGAATACGGAGCGATTTCAGAGCTTCAGCTGCAGTAACTCCGTCCGGGAAGCGCATTTCCGGTGCCAGTGCCGCCAGAGGTTCAAGTACAAAGAATCTTTGACGCGCCCGGGGATGCGGAATGGTCAGGTTCGGGGTATTCAATGTCAATGCCCCGAAAATTATTATATCACAATCCAGTATTCTCGCTTCCCGGCTGCTGTGCTCCGCCGGACGGCCGGCTTCTCTTTCGATACGTTGGCAAAGCGAAAGCAACTCTTCCGGAGTTCCTGCCCATTGACCGTAAACAGCCATATCAAGGAAATCCGGAGTTCCCGGTTCACAATCTTCCGCCGCAGAAACAACGGCTTTTCCGGAACGCAAACCGGTCACGCCTGCAGCCGCAAATTTTTCCAGAGCGACAGCCATCGCCTCTGCAGTTCCGGGCAGATCTCCGCCTAACATAATGGCGATTTCATTCATATTTTTGCTTTTTTGTGGATTTTTCATGACCAATGCAGTATATTATATTCTGTAAGTATTATAATATCAACTTAAAGAGAAGTTTTTTCAAGTGAATACTGCATTAAAGATAGTTTTTCTCGGCTCCGGTGATATCGCCGTGCCGATTTTACGCGCGCTTACAGCAGCACCGCAAATAGAAATTTCCGCCGTGATATCCCAGCCTGACCGTCCCGCCGGACGGAAACGGATTTTAACTCCGACTCCACTTGCCGCTGCGGCGTTGGAACTGGGGTTGGATCCGTTGCGGATCGCCGATGTGAACACGCCGGAATTCCTCGATTTTCTCAACCGAATCGCCCCGGATATGCTTTGCGTGGTGTCTTTCGGACAAATTCTCAAAGCCGGAGTGCTGAATGCACCCAAAGTTTGCTGCGTCAATGTCCATGCCTCGCTGCTTCCGGCATACCGGGGAGCGTCGCCCATCGTGCAGGCGATCCGCAACCGCGATGCACAGACCGGAGTATGCTTCATGGAAATGGAAAAAGGTCTTGATTCAGGCGCAGTTTTCCGTACCTTGACCATGCCACTGTCCGGCAATGAATACGCGGATGCGTTGGAAAATGCGCTTGGTGAACTTGCCGCCGCACATGCGGCGGAAACCCTGATGGCGATCGCCAATGGAACTTTGACCAAACAACCGCAAGACCCTGCCAGGGTTTCCATTTGCCGCAAAATCGCCAAACGGGATGGGGCTGTTAATTGGAATATGCATGCCGGCGAGATCGAAGCAATGAGCCGGGCATATTACCCATGGCCGGGGGCAGTTGCCCAATGTAAAATATGCGGAAAATCCTCTGCCGTTACCATCTGCTCCGCAAAAACAGTTCCCGGATTCAACCTCGCCCCCGGAGAGTGTGCCGATATGTCCGGAAAATTGATTGTCGGATGTAAAAACAATTCTGCTCTGGAAATCCTCGAATTGGTACCGTCCGGCGGCAAACGTATGACGGCAGCCGCGTTCCGCAACGGCATGCGCGGCAGCCTGCCCGAATTTATCACGGATGAACCGTGCTGAAAATATTTTAATTTATCGTGATATAAAACATTATGAGTAAAGAGATAATCCTCAATTGTGAAAAACTCGAACGCCGTTTCGCCCTCCGTCACAACGGACGTCTGGAAGAATACGAGATCGAGCATGACAACGATGCTCCAAAAGTCGGCGATATCTATTTGGGACGTATCGTCAATCTGGATGCCTCATTGCAGGCGGCATTCGTAGATATCGGAGCAAAGAAAAATGCTTTTCTGCACTACAAAGAAATGCTCCCCGGTAATACCGGTTTGATCGAACAGTACCAGCTTGATCAGGAGGCTCGTGAACAGCGTGCCGCCAAAACCGGACGGCGCAAAAAACATCAGCTGCCGGAAAACCCGAAACTGGATGCTGAAACTTCACGCCGGCGCAAAAAAATCACATTGGAGGATATTCCTCATATCTTTAAGCCCGGCATGGAGATTCTGGTGCAGGTCGCTAAAGCTCCCATAAGTACAAAAGGTGCCAGAGTAACCACTGATTTGACTATTCCCGGACGTTTCCTCGTGCTGATGCCGTACAGTAACCATATCGGTCTGTCCAGCCGCATTGAAAGTAATACGGAACGGGACCGACTCCGGAAAATCCTTGAACAACTGGATCTTCCCGAAAACATGGGGGTGATCTGCAGAACTGTCGGCGAAGGACGCCGTTCAACCTTTTTCAAACGCGATTTGGAACTGCTGCTGGACTATTGGAAAAAAATCGCCAACGGTATGGAGAATTGCGATGCTCCCAAACTGCTGTTCACAGAACCGAACCTCATCGACCGGACTGTAAGAGACTTCATGACCGAAGAAATTGACGGTATTGTCGTTGATGATCAGGAAGCGTATAAGCATATACGCGAAACGCTCAAACGCATCGGCGGCAGCAAAATGGTCAGTAAAGTAACGTTATACAAAGGCACTGATCCGATTTATGATTATTACCACATCGATGAGGAGCTGCGTAACGTTTTTCAGCGGGAAGTCAAACTCCCCGGCGGAGGTGCAATCGTCATTGATGAAACCGAGGCAATGATCGCCATTGATGTAAATACCGGACACGGCAGAAAAACCGCCGATCAGCCGGAATTCATTCTCCAGACCAATCTGGAAGCCGCCGAAGAAATCGCCCGCCAGCTGCGGCTGCGGAATGTCGGCGGATTGGTGGTGCTGGATTTTATTGATATGCGTTCTGCTTCAGACCGGGATGCCGTATACCGGCACATGAAAAAACTGGTCAAAGATGACCGTGCCAAAACTCAATTGCTCCCGCTGAGCAAACTCGGTCTTATGGAAATGACCCGGCAGCGTGAACATGAAAGTATTCAGGATCAAGTCTTTTCACCATGTCCTTACTGCAACGGTTCCGGATTGATCAAATCGGCATTGACCATGAGTGCGGAAATCCAGCGCAAGCTCAGTTCCATTATGAGAAATAAAAAATATAAAGGCGTGCCTCTGCGGGTATTCATGCATCCGGAGGTGCTGACCAGGCTCCGCAATGAGGATGCCCAACTGCTCAGCGACATGGAAGAAAAATATAAACATGAATTAAGTTTCCGTGCCGACCCGGCTCTGCATTATGAAGAATTTTTACTTGTTGATCCGGAAACCGGAGCTGAAGTCAAGTGAAATTTGAAGAATATCACCCTTCGGAAATCCCTGCCAAACCGGGAGTATACATGTTCCGCGACCGATTCGGCAAGGTCATTTACGTGGGCAAGGCCAGAGATCTGCGGCGACGGCTGGGCAACTATTTCCAACCCTCACGTAAACGGACTGCAGATGCCAAACTGCGGTCATTGATAAATTCTATTTCGGATTGGTCATATACCATTGTCCGTAACGAAGATGAGGCTCTCTTACTGGAATCGCAATTGATCAAAAGTTATGCTCCGCATTACAACATCCTCATGCGCGATGACAAACGCTACTTATTACTGAAAGTTGATCTCAATGAAAAATTCCCCACCTTGACCCTTGCCCGTTTGAAAAAACCGGACAACGCACGATATTTCGGTCCATTTCCGCATGGAACTGCACTGAAAATGACCCGGGAATTTTTGTTGGCATATTTCGGTTTGCGCGGCTGTAAAAGTTCCGATCCGAATCCGGATACCCGCAAACACTGTTTAAAAAAACTGGTCAAAGATTGTTGTGCCCCCTGCACCGGAGCTGTAACTCCGGAGGAATACCGTGCCAAAGTCAACGCCGCTTTGGAAGTGCTGGACGGCAACATCCTGCCGGTCAAAGAGGCAATAAAAACAGAAATGCTCAAGGCTGCCGCAGCAGGAAATTTTGAAAAAGCAGCCCGCCTTCGCGATACTGCCGACAATATTGAGACTGTTTTTGGTAAGAAAAACCGGATTTTCGAAAATCCGGTCCTGCCCGATCAACTCATGCCTCCTGGAGAACATGCGGTCAGATCTCTGGCCGCACGGCTGGGATTGAAAAATCTTCCGGATACGATAATCTGTTTTGATATCTCCAATATTCTCGGCACACTTGCCGTTGCCAGTATGGTCACATTTACCCAAGGTAAAGCCAATCGCAACGCATACCGGAGATTCAAAATCAGAACAGTAACTCAAAGCAACGATTTTGCGATGATGTACGAAGCCGTATTCAGGCATTTTTCAAGACTGCTTGCCGAGAAACGGCCGCTGCCGGATCTGGTCATGGTCGATGGCGGCAAAGGTCAGTTGTCCAGCGGTATAGATGCCCTGATCGCCGCCGGAGTTCCACCGTTACCCATTATCGGACTGGCAGAACGCAATGAAGAAATATATCTGCCGGGACAAAAAGATCCCCTCGTACTCGACCGTCATGATCCGGCACTGAAACTGTTGCAATCTGTCCGCGATGAAGCTCACCGTTTCGCAATAACCTATCACCGCAATCTGCGCGAAAAACGGATCAATTCATCACTGCTGGATGATATTCCGGGCATCGGCAGCATCCGCAAGCGGGAATTGCTCCGCACATTCGGTTCCATAGAACTCCTCCGCAAAGCCGATGCCGCCACTATCGCCGCCCGGGCTCCCGGTATAGGAATAACTGTTGCAGAAAAAATTGCCGATGCTCTGCGGGTTGAAAAAAAACAGACTTCACAGTGAATACAGCCGGATTTTTCTTTGGACAGCAAATTCCGTTCCGGCAATTTTTAATTCAGATAATCATCCGGATCGCATGTCCCATTGAAAAATTCCTGACGCACTTTCAACGGAGTTTTTTGAAAACGCTGTTTGAATATCCGGCAGAAATAACTTACATCGGCGAAACCTCCCGCCAATGCCGCTTCACTGACAGATGCCCCGCTTAATAACGCCAGTACCGCCAGATGCAAACGCTGCTTGAGCAAATACTCCATCGGTGAAACACCGATGAGTTTCTGAAAATGATGCCGGAAATTGCTTTCACTCATACCGGCAAACTGTGCAGCATCCCGAACCGACACCCCGTTGGAAGCATTGCGTTCCATATATTGCACCACCCGGCCGATCTGGTAGGCACTGCTGTCCACGTCAAAACGTTCTGCGGTGGAATACCGCTTGAAAAAAGTGAATATTTTGCAAAATCCGGCAAACAAACCTCCTTCCCGGTCATCCCGCCAACTGCTGTATTCGCCGCGCATTTCTTCTAATATTTCAATAGCTTTAGGCAGATTTTCCGGAGAAAGATAACGCCGTACCGCCGATGTTTCATCTGAGAAAAAATCCTGATAAAAACGCGCCAAAGATTTCACACCGCCGCCCAGAAACGGAAAAATATCCGGCAGACAGAGTAAATTATAATAACGGAATGAACGGATATCAACATAACGGTGAATGGAATCAGGAGCAAAAAACAGCACATCTCCGGGCGCAAGCATCGTCATCCCGCGTTCATCTTCATTACGCGCACTGCCATGGCAGCAGACCACTATTTCGCAAAAACCGCAGTGACAGTGCCATGAAGAACGCAGCAAATTATCGTAATACCATGATTGTACACTGAGATTGAATTTGCCGACTCCTCCTGCCCGCTGCGGAGATATGTTTATAATACCGGAGTGATTCTGCATAAAATTTCCTTTCTGAACCCTAAAATAACCGGTAAAAAAATAAATTCAAGTCCCTATCGAATACAAAGCCGTAATTTTTTATTGATTTGTTATATCTTTTTTTCGTTTAGTACAAGATTTTTTCTTTTTTCTGGTGTATAATATATGTTGAAAAGGTTTATATGTAAGAAATTTTCCATTTTCAAAGCAGAAGGAGTTTTTTTATGAATGTCTTGAAAGATTTTGTTGACAATTACCGCGCCATCCGTGCCGCGTTGCCGTGGCTGGATTGCTATGTTTCTGAATTACCCGTTCCGTTTGCAGAAGCAAGCACTCAAGCCCCGACGGAAGCGGTCAAATTGACCGCTTCAGGGAACATCAGACTGGTGATCCAAACGGAACACTCTTTTGAAGAAATTGCCGAAATGGCAAAAAATGAACCGGATGTAAAATTCATCATCGCTTCCGGTACCCAGAAATTGCTTTATCACTTTGCCGCAATCGAAAATCTGCTGCTCAACTATGAGAATATCTACCTCGCCAATGGTAATTTCTGCAGTATGCTCGGTTTGGAACGTCTGGTCAAAGCCGGAGTCGGAAAAAAACTGCTCTACGGCAGTATGGTACCTTACCTCGATCCCGGTCAGGCTCTCGGTCCTATCGTACTCGGACAGTTTGACTGGGTAACCAAATGCGGTATTGCCGGAAACAATTTCCGTAAACTGCTCGGACTTCCTCCGGTCAATGTGCCGGAAGTACCGCTGAAAAAATTCCCGCCATTCATGGTCGATGCTCATGCTCACACGATCAGACCGGAAACAACATGCCGCTTCCCCGCCCCCGGTGCTGCACCGCAATGGGATCTTTGGGAACCGGTTCTGGATGCCTATGCTACGGAATTTTATTTTGCGACCCCCAGCGAGACCAACCGTGACGGTCAGGAAACACCTGCATCTCAGGAAATGGCTCAAATTGTCAAAGATTCCAACGGCAGAGTCCGTTACTTCACCGGATTTGATCCCCGCCATGCGGATTTCTGCTATGCTGAAGCGGAACGGACCCTCGGCAATCCGGAGTGCGTCGGTTTGAAAATCCACCCACCGGCTCACCGGACTTACGGCAGTGATCTGGTTTACGCCCGGGCATTTGAAGTAGCCGGACGTTTCAATAAGACCGTAATGACTCACAGCTGGGGATTGTCTGACTACAACGATACCCAGAAGTATTCCACCCCGCTGCTTTTTGATGAACATTGCCGCAACTATCCGGACACCAAATTTGTTCTCGGTCACGCCGGCGGCAGACCGAACGGATTTCCCGAAGCAGTGGAAATGTGCAAACGGCACAAAAACGTTTTTGTCGACCTCGCCGGAGACTTTTTCCACAACGGAGTGATACAGGCCGCAGCGAAAGAGATCGGAGCAGACAAAATCCTTTTTGCCAGCGATCTTTACTGGATCGACCCCCGCTGCACACTTGGCATGCTTATCGAGGCAGAACTGCCGCTGGAAGATCTGTGGAAGATCCTGCGTACCAATGCCCTTAAAGTTTATCTGAACCGCTGAGGTGTTTTATGTCCAAAATCAGCTTAAAAAAATTCCGCACCCCATCCGCCCGCCGGTCCCCCGGATATTTCTGGAGCATCGGCAAACCGCTGGATACTGCCATGCTGCGGCAGCGGATATTGGAAATGATCGACAAAAATGTCCGGACCGTCTGTTTTCATCCGGTGCCGCCCAATTTCAGGATCGATATTTCGACCACTATGGCTCCGGAATATCTCTCGGAACCGTATAATAAACTTATCGGCGAAGTAGTTGATGCCTGTGATGAATTCGGGGTAAACTATTATCTCTATGATGAAGGCGGCTGGCCGTCCGGAGGAGCCTGCGGTCAGGTCTGGGCAAGCGATCCGGAACGTTTCACACGTAAATACATCGTACCGGATGGCGACTCCTGGAAAATCATCAGTGAAGCTGTCCGGCCGGAACTCGCTGCCCCCTACCCCAATTTGCTGGAAAAAGGCGTGACTGAAAAATTTTTGGAACTTACTCATGTTGCCCATGAGAAATATTGCAGCAAACACTTCGGAAAAACCATGTATATGGCCTTCACCGATGAACCGACCATGCCGGGAATCACCGCCGGAGCAAGATTGGGGTACTGCAGTGATCTCTTTGAAGAATTTTTCAAACGCAAAGGCTACCGTCTGGAAGATCATCTCCACGACATTTTCACCAAACACAATCATTCTGAAATGCGCGGAGATCTGGCGGATAAACTGGTCGATTACTGTGATGTAATGGCGCAACTTTTTGAAGAACGTTTCCTTGAACCGCTGCGCGACTGGTGTCGCAAACACAATATGGTCTCCGCCGGACACTTCGGCGGTGAAGATGAGTGGTTCAATTTCAAATCCAACGGTTTCGGTCATATTCTGCGCTCACTCAAACGGCTGGATTGTCCCGGTGTGGATATGATCTGGCATCAGCTCTACCCGGGAGAACGGCTCCATCCGTTCCCGAAACTGGCCTCATCCGCCGCCCGGCAAATCGGTAAAAATGAAGTTCTCGGTGAAATGTTTGCCATTTATGGCGGAGGTCTGCTGCCGGAACGTATGAAATTTCTGCTTGATTATATGCTGGTTTGCGGTATCAATACTTTTGTTTTCAGCAGCACACCTCAATATTCCGATCAGGTCAATCTCTCCGGTGGACGTCCCAGTTTCGGGAAAAGTGACCCGATGTGGGGTGAATTTGATCTCTGGCACACTTACGTCGGCAGAATGTCTGAATTGCTCACCATCGGCACTGCCAGAGCTGACACAGCATTGTATTTGGATGCCCATAATTTCTGGCTCGGCACCCGTGAAAGTGAATATGCGATCATGAACGCGGTGGAATACTCCGAACTGCTCCGCCGTCATCAACGGGACTTTGACTACATTGATGATGAATCCATTATTGATGCAGTGCTGAAAAAAGGCAAACTCTGTATCGGCTCAGCTGTCTACAGTCAATTGGTCATTCCGGAGAAAAACCGTATGAGTGTTGCGGCAAAGGAAAAAATCGCCGCGCTGAAAAAAGTCGGTTTCCCGGTTCTTACTCCCGATGAAACCGACCGGATCACACCTGCACTGGAAGTAACTCCCGGTACGTGGAAACTGCTTGTCCACAAACGGGTCTGTACCAATGGTGAAGCCGGATATTTCGTTATGAATACATCCAACACTACGGTCAAAGCAACTTTGCAAGCCGCAGAAAAAGATAAAAAAATCTCTGTTGCAGATGCAGAAAATGCCGTATTCTACGCGGTTGACGCCCAAAACGGTGCGTGGGAATGGGAATTTGCCCCCTATGAATCACGCTTTTTCTACTGTGGTAATGTGCCCAATGTGCCACGCCCGGAACAACCGGTCGAATGTGTACGCAAATTGACCTCATGGCAGCTTCAGCCGCTTAAACAGCACTTTGTTGCAAAGGTTTATCAGCAGGAATGTAATACCCCGCCGGTCAAAGCAAAACTTGGTGACTGGGGAAAATATCTGGGAGATGATTTCTCCGGCACAGCTCTTTACAGTTCAACTTTCCGTTTCGACGGCAAAGAAAACATCAAATTCATCGACCTCGGTCAGGTCAATTATACCTGCTGTGTCAAACTCAACGGTAAAGTCATCGGCCGCCATTTTACCGGCAGCACCATATTTGACCTGCGTCCGGCATTGAAAAAAGGTGTGAATAAATTGGAAATAACCGTATCCAACACGCTTGCCAATGCTTTGCATCCACAGGAGGTACAAGATTATTGGCAAAAGACCCGTAAAGTCGCTTCAGCCTACAATACGATTCAGCTGGTTTTTGAAACCGAAGCATTGCCGTCAGGACTTTTCGGACCGGTACGGCTGATGAAATAACCGTTTTTACAGGAATCCAGAATATGAAAAGTTTTCAAATAACCGATCCTCGGCTGGATCACCGCAAACCGGGAGAATTTGTTATCACGTCCCAACCGGAGTTTTCATGGCAGATGCGTTCAGCCCGTCACGGTGCGGCGCAAAGCGCATACCGGATCGTCACCCGCAGCTCGGATGGAGAAGTGATTTGGGACAGCGGAAAAGTCGCCGACTCATATTCAGCTGCAATCCCGTGGCACGGCAGAGAACTGCGTTCCCGGGAAAAAGGCACCTGGACGCTGGAAGTCTGGGATGATGCCGGACGCAAAGAAGCAACTTTACCCATTCCGTTTGAAGTCACCCTGCTGGATAACAGTGACTGGAAAGCACAATGGATAAGTTTTGACGGCAACAACCCCTCCGTTTCCGCCCCCTGCCCGTATTTCCGGAAAAAATTCACCCTTGAAGAAAAACCGGTGCAAGCCCGGCTCTATATTACCGCCAGAGGGTTGTTTGAAGCATATATCAACGGCAAAAAAGCCGGAGAAGACCGCTTTGTCCCCGGCTGGAGCAACTTTAACAAACACATTCAGTTCCTCACTTATGATGTGACCGGACTTTGTCAAGCCGGAGATAACTTACTGGGAGCCATTCTCGGAGAAGGATGGTACTGCGGATGCGGAAGAAGAAAAAACTTTTACGGCGACCGTCCGGAGCTGCTGGCCCAGCTGGAATTGACTTTTGCCGACGGCAGCGTAAAAAAAGTACTTTCCGGACGGAATTGGAAGTGTACTACCGGACCGTTCCTTTACAGTGATATTTACGATGGTGAATTCTACGATGCCAGATTGGAAATCCCCGGTTGGGACATGCCTGCATTTGATGATCGTAAATGGCGCGCCGCCACGGTCGGAGAATCAGCTGTCAAATCGCCCCGCCTGCTCCCGAAACGGGGCGAACCGGTGCGGGAGATCATGACTCTGAAACCGGTGGATATACTCCATCCGAGACAGGATGTCTGGATTTGGGATTTCGGTCAGAATATTTCCGGTTATCTGCGCATCAAAATCGGCGGCAGCAGAGGACGTCTGTATACCTTGCGTTTCGGAGAAATGCTTTACGATGATAATACGTTGTACAACCTCAATTACCGCGGTGCCCGTTCCACAGACTTTGTGGTCATGGGTAATGAACCGGTAATGGATTATGAGCCGAAATTCACGTTTCACGGATTCCGTTATGCTCAAATCGACGGATTTCAATTCTCCAACACCGATTTTTCCGTCAAAGACATGGAAGTTGAAGCGGTAGTGCTTTATTCATGTCTGGAAGAAAACGGCATTTTTGAATGCGGCAATGAAAAACTGAACCGGCTTTATCAAAATACTCTCTGGAGTCAGCGGGACAACTTTTTTGAATTGCCCACAGATTGCCCCCAACGTGATGAACGGCTGGGATGGACCGGAGATGCCCAGGTATTTGCCGGAGCAGCGTGCTGCAGCATGAATACACTGAACTTTTTCCGCAAATATATGCACGATGTCCGGGATACTCAGCGCAATGACGGGGCAATCGCTTCGATCGCACCGGATATATTAGGCTACAGTTTCGGTGCCGCCGGTTGGGCGGATGCCATAACGATCATTCCATGGGTGATGTACTGCCGTTATGGATCAACAGAGATTCTTAAAGAAAATTTCGCCGCCATGGAAAAATGGGTGAATTTTCAAAAAAATTCATCCAACGGCTTGATTCGGCCCAAAACATTCTACGGCGATCACCTCAATTTTTCACCGGTGGAAACTCCCTCTGAATTGCTCGGAACAGCATATTTTTATAACAGTGCTTCATTGCTCTCTAAAATTGCCGCAATTCTCGGGAAAAAGCAAAAATCGGTCATTTATTCCGAACTTGCCCAACAGGTTTATGAAGCTTACCGGGCAAAATATGTAGACAAAGACGGGATGGTGAATATTCACAGCCAGACAGCACTGGCGATCTCACTGCATTTCGGACTTATCCCGGATGCTGACCGCAGGAAAAACCGTGATCTGCTAGTCAAACTCATCTCCGGAAACGGCAACCGTCTGACTACCGGATTTCTCGGAACTGCCTGTTTGAATACAGCTTTGAGTGCCAACGGCGCAACCGCAACCGCGCTTGATCTCTATTTACAGGAGGCGTTTCCCTCATGGCTCTTCCCGGTCAATCAGGGAGCGACCACCATTTGGGAACGGTGGAATTCATATACCCTCAAAGACGGTTTCGGCAATGTCAATATGAACAGTTTCAACCATTATGCTTACGGTGCGGTCCATGAATGGGTCGTCGATACTGTTTGCGGCATCCGTCTGACCTCCCCCGGCGGCAAAAATATCCGTTTTTCATGTACTCCTGATAAACGTATCGGTCATGCCAAAGCTGAGATCGGAACTTCCTACGGTCAGGTTTCATCCCAATGGAAATTCACCCCGGACGGCAATGTCATCTGGGAGATTTCCGCTCCGGCAAATACGGTGATCGAAATTGTTATCCCCGATAAATGGCAGTGTTCCGCAGAATCACTTCCAACCGGATGCGGGAAGTACAAACTTGAATTGCAACCCACGTAAAAAAGGATATCGTTATGAAAAAAATTCTGATCACATTCTTCTGTATGACTGCATTGCTGCTGGCAGCAGATGATTTGCTCCGCAATGCGCCATGGAGATTTGTTACTGCTTCCGGAGGAACTGGAAGTGTGGAAAAAATTGCCAATGGAACAAGGAAGGTCATTTCTGATGCCGATGAAGGTTTTGTTTCGTTTGCCCATTCCCGCAATCTACCGATCACCCCCGGGAATAAATACCGGATCACCATGACCTGTGTCCGGGAAAATGCCGACACTAACATGACCATGCTGGTAAGTATCGGTAAACGTACTCCCTGGGCAGCTGTCAAAGCCGATGGTATCGCCGGCAAACCGGAAATTCTCAGCTATGAATTTACTGCTGAGCCGGGAGAATCCGGCATGCGTGTCCACGCTATCGTATCCGGTCACGGCAGTGTCACGATCACCAGTGTAGCCAGAAGTATATCCGCTCCGGAAGTTAAACCGGTCAAATCCGTCCCCAAAGCGGCAATAGATCCTGCCATTCACGATTTGCTGCGTGATGCCCCATGGCGTACAGTCACAGCCGATGGCGGCAAAGGCAAAACCCTCTCCCTTGCTGACGGCTCCAGAAAAATCATTTCTGAATTGAATAAGGGACTTGTCTCATTTGCCAACACCCGGAACCTGCCAATTATGCCAGGAAAAACTTATCTTGTGGAAGCAGAATTTGTCCGCAGCAGCAACGCGCCATTCTCAATGCACGTTCAAATCGAAAAACAACGCCCGTGGGTCGCAATCAAAGCTGATGGTATCGCCGGTAAACCGGAACGCATCAGTTACCGGTTCACCGCCAATCCGGGAGAAACCTGGATGCGTATCCACGCTATCGTATTCAACAAAAATACCGTTACGATCCAAAAAATCACCTACCGTGAAACATCCGCAACTGACCCGGATGAAAACTGGCTGATTACCCGTCCGTGGCGCACTGTCACTGCCGATGGCGGCAGCGGCACAAGTATCAAACAAAGCGATGGAAAATGGCTCGTTACCAGTAACCTTGCTCAAGGAATAGTCTCTTTTGCCAATGCAGCAGATCAACAAATCATTCCCGGCAAAAATTACCGGGTAACAGCCAAAATCATTCGCAACAGCAGCGATGTTTCCGTCACTATGCTCAATCAAATCGCCAAACGGAGACCCTGGGCAGCAATCAAAGCCGACGGTTTGACCGGGCAGGAAGATACACTTACTTATGATTTCACTGCCGGAGAAAATGAAAAAACTTACCGGCTGCATTTCATCGTTTCCGGTAAAGGCTCCGTGCAGATAAATTCTGTAAATGTCAAAGAGTTGTCCCATGCAGAACTCCAAGCTGCCCAAAATGCCCGCAAAGTTACCGGAACCGATTTCCGCGGCTCAGCATTGCGCCGATTCTGGAAACCGGTCAATATGCGCTCCCGTATTCCCGGAAAAATTCAGGCTTTCACTTGTACTCCTTACGGGGGATTGGAGTGCAATGATCTGGATTGGCAGGCGGACAAAATAAAGTCCATTGACATTCGTATGGCGGCGAATGAACCGGGATTCCTCCGCCTGGAGTTTACCACCGCCGCCGGACAAAACTCGTATCTGTCATGCGCCGCATACCCGTATGAAATGCGTGATTATTCATTTGACGTGGCATCCAATCCGGCATGGCAGGGAAAAATCACCAATCTCCGTATCATCTGGCGCGCCTATGAACGCAACTGTACTTTGGATTTTGAACGTATTTCCGCAAACAACAGGAACAATATCATCCCATTTGCCGCAGATAACAAATCCCGGCAAATCACCACCATAGACCTGCTTCCCCGTGCCGAATGTTCCTTGTCATGGCAAAACGGCAGCAACCCCGGAATGACACTGACTTTTTTGGACCGCAGCAACCGTAAACTTGATCAATTTGTCCTCCCCGCAGAAAAAAAACAAGGTGTTTTTTTCGTACCGGAAATGTGTACCCGGGCAATACTTGACATTGACCGCAATGCAAAAACTTCCGGATTTCCCTGTATAGAAGAACTGAATTTGAGCAAACCGGATAAAAAAGCGTTTGACTGGCGCGGCAAATGGATATGGAGCAACACCGAATTCGGACCAGCCAATGCCAATGTCTGGTTCAAAAAAGAATTCACCTTGGACGGAGAGGTAAAAGAAGGAGCTGTCATCTTTACCGCGGATGATATGTTCACAGCCTACATCAACGGACAGGAGGTCTGCTCAGGAGATTCATGGCGCACGCCGGTACGGGCTGATGCCGCAAAATTTCTCAAACCCGGTCTCAATACCATCATCATTAAAACCCACAACGTTTCTGCATGGGGCGGCATGATCGGTGAAGTTTATGCCCAAGCCGGCGGAAAAGTATACTTTTTCCCCACCGATGATTCGTGGGTCTACAAAGTCGGCGGAGACAATCCTCCTGAAAAATACACTGCCAATGCACTGGTTTTGGGCGCACCGCCAACTTCGCCGTGGGGAGATCTGGTCTATTCTTACATAGGCCCCAAAGGCAATGTAGAAATCAAATCTGCCGGAGAACTCTCAGCTGTGATCAAACCCGCAACAGTAATACCGGTAAAAACCGATTCTCTCACATTCAAACTGAATTATCCCGACGGTACTTCACGCCAGGTCTCCGGCAAAGTGTCTCCCGGTACTGAACAATGGCTGCCCGGAAAAGAATTACCCATCAAAATCGCTCTGCCGGAAACTGCCGTTGCCGGAGTAACTGCAGAATTTGATTCTCTGTTTATCAACGCTTCCGGTAAACTCTGCACACTTCCGGCTGCGGACATCAGAAAACTGGAAATCCCCACGGCAAAAATCATCGGTACCGGCTCACGGGCTTACATCACCATCAACGGAGAAAAATATCCGCCTATATACTATGACGGTTATCATAAACCGGCTAACTCATGGATGCTGGACAAGGCTAAAAAAAGCGGATGCAGAATCGTCCGTATAACCTGCTCAATGCACCAGATGTGGAAAAGCGAAGAAAACTTTGACTTCTCCATACTTGACCGGTTTATGGATGAATTCGCCGTCAATGCTCCTGAAATCAAGGTGATCTTGCAGATCGAACTGACCATGCCCGACTGGTGGTTGGAAAAATATCCCGATGATACCGTTACTTATCATAACGGCATTCCCCGTTCCAAAGCTCATGACCGGCAAGCCCTCGCCTCTGCCCGCTGGCGGCAGGATGGAGCGCACTCTTTGCGCAAAATGATCCGGCATATCAAAAGTTCTCCCTACGCAGACCGGATCTTTGCCATCGGCCCTGCCGAAGGCTGGAACTGCGAATGGTTCTGGAGCGTACATCGCGGTGCGACCAGCGGTTACAGCAAGTCCGATTATGCAACATTCCGCACATATCTCAAAGAAGCTTACGGTGATGATGCCGCATTTGCCCAAGCATGGAACATTCCCGGTCTGACATTTGAAAACTTCAAAATGCCCCTGCCTGCGGAAATTGACCGTGCCGGCTGCGGTGAATTGCTCGATCCGGTCAAAGACCGCCGGATCATGGATTATTTCCGTTTCCGCAACCGGGCACTCGGCGATGCGATCGAAACATTCGGCAAAGTCATCAAAGAAGAATCAGATAACCGTTATCTGGTGGGAGTTTACTACGGTTATTTTGTCATGTTCAGTCACGTCAACCGCAAACTTCAAACTGTAGGTCATCTGGAAATCGAAAGACTCGCCCGTTCCCCGTACGTGGACATTTTCTGGGCGCCATCCATATACCACTGGCGTCAGATCGGCATGTCTGACGGAGTTATGCAAGCCGCTGAAACACTCACGTCTCACGGTAAACTTGTTGTCGTGGAACAGGATATCCGGACATTCTCCGAACCCAGTCACATGCAAGCCGGCAACGGCAGAACCGACAATCCGCATCAAACGATCAATGCCATGATCCGGGCATTGGGCATGCTTGCCACCCGCGGCATCGGAACCCATTGGTATGATATGCACGAAATCTGGTTCCGGGAAAACGTCCTGCTGGAAATCATCAAGAATATCAATGAAACCTATATGGCTCTGCCGCAGGTAAAGGACACCACCCCGATCGAAGTATGTATTGTCAGCGATCAGGAAAATGCTTATTACACCCGGCATAATTTTGCCCGTAATATCCATAAAGGCACGGTTTATGAATTCCTGCGTACATTCAATCGTACCGGAGTGCCTTTCCGTCATGTGTTTGTCAAAGATCTTTTGGAAAAAGACCGGATCCCGGCACATAAATTCTACATTTTGACCAATTTGGTCATGATGACTCCGGAAAAATACCGGCAGCTGGAACAACGCTTCGCCGCTGAAAACGCCACCGTACTTCACCTTTATGCCACCGGAGCCAGCCGCCATGATGCACCACCGTCAGCAGCTAATATGGAAGAGTTGCTGGGAATGAAATTCCGCATGGATATGACTCCCCGGCTCCCGGATTTCACTCCAATTGCTAACGTGAATATGCCTGCATTTGCCAATGCGATTTATTCGCAGCCGTGGTTCTATCCGGTTTCCGGTTTTGACAAGGTCCTCGGTACCGACCGTGCCGGCACTCCGGTACTGGTAAAGAAAAAAATCAATGGTATAAATCACATTTTCTCCACCCTGACCACGCCTCATGTTGATGTGTTACGGGAACTTTTCCGCAATGCAGGAATACATATCTATTCACCGGACAGCCGGAATAATCTGCACATCGGTAATGATCTGCTGTTTATTACCGCAACCCACACCGGCAACACCAGCGTAAATCTGCCTTCCAACCGGAAATTACGCGGCATTATCGGAGAACATAATGGAAAAATTTTTGAATCCGGTGCCGATATTCCGGTCGTAAACGGAGACTGTTACGGATTTATTGTCGAATGATTCCTCTCATGGATTTCATCGAAATTGAAACATCAATAATCTCTGCCTCCGGAACTGGACAAATCCGGTTCCGGAGTGTATCTTATACATCATGAAAAAGAAATGTTACATCACTGCATCTGTCCACGGAATGTGCGGCGGAGTTTTTTCGGCATTGCGTATTCTGGATGAAGCCACTGCCGGCAATCAGGAAGTATATGTTTTCCGGGAATTGGTACACAACCGGGCAGTAACCGCCAAATTGACGGCGGCAGGGGTGCATTGTGTGAATGATATTGATCATATCCCCGCCGGTTCCGCAATAGTCATCGGTGCCCACGGTGTTTCTGCCGGAATCGAGGCTGTTTTGCGTGCCAAAGCATCATCATGCCGGGATGCGACCTGTCCTCTCGTGAAAAAACTGCACCATATCGCCGCATCACTTTCTCCGGATGAGCAACTGGTCATCTGCGGAAAATCCGGTCATCCGGAAGTGGCAGGTATCGCAGGAAATTCCGGTACTGAAGCAGTGTTCATCGTGCCGTCCGTCAATGAAGTAAAAGCTCTGCCTGAACTGACTGCTCCGGTATTCATATCCCAAACGACAGTGGATCATCAGGAAGTTACAACAGTACTGAATGCATTGAAAAAGCGTTTTCCGCACATAAAAGAGTGTTCAAGCGTTTGTGATGCCTCCCGGAAACGGCAGAATGCGGTTATACAACTGGCTTCAAAATGTGATGTGATATTGGTTATCGGTTCACCTCACAGCTCCAATGCCCAGAGATTACGGGAAATCGCCGGACAACATGGAGCAAAAGCATTTCTTATCGACAATGCCGATGAGATACCAGATGCAGCAGTAAATACAGCCGATGTGATCGGGATCACCAGCGGAGCCAGCACCCCGGAATACCTTTTTGACGCAGTTGTTGAGGTATTGGAATCAATGGGATTTACTTGCGGCGATGACGCAGTGTCCGGCAATCTGGACACATAAAACCGTCCAGATCCCAAATCCCGGCAAACTTTTCCGTCTGACGGAAATCAACAGCGTCCCCGACTTCAAGGTCTATTTTACGCGGATCATTATCAGCAGTCAGCACCCCCGGCCCCCGGAGAATTTCCACAGAAATGAGTGATTTTTCGGGTAAGACCAGATGGTCGACAACCTCGGTGGAATTACAAAATGCCAAACCGACCCCGACCCGGAATATGCCTCTGGTAATGCTCCGGTAATACGCGGTACTGCCATGTACTCCGGAAAAACATACCCCATCTCCGACAATCTCGCGTGCATAAAGTTCACCATCAATGCGAACCCGGTAACGCAATGCACTTACATATTCACGGGAGTGGATGACCAAATCATTGATACCCAGTATCGTTTCCCCCCGGCAAACCGCTTCCAGCACCGGGATCCGTTGCAGAACCATGCTGCCATTCAAAAATTTTTCAATAACTTTCCTGGCCGGATGAGCCGGACAGGTCGGTGCGGTGGCAGTATCACGCAACGGCAGTTTGGGAATATCCGGATAGTCACGCTGCGCTCCAAGCAATGATCCATCGCCGCCATAGGTCACTATCAACTCAACGTTTTCACTGCCGGAGCACTCACTCAGACCATATTCAGAAAGCACCGGTCGGATATCATCCAGATTTTTACCAACTAATTTGATTTTCATGATTTATTCCCGATCCTGCCCCGACGCCTGGCATCAAGGGCATAAAGTATAGCCGCTGCTGCATTTCCAACGTTTATAGAGGCTTTACAGCCATTCATCGGCAGAGAAACCACCCCGTCTGCCGCTTCCAGTGTTTCTTCGGCAATTCCCAAAGCTTCGTTGCCGAATACGACTGCAAGCGGGTAAACCGTATCAATTTCCCATGCTTCCCTACCGCCAGGTTCCGCCGCCAGAACAGTATATCCGGCGGCATGCAACACCTGCACCGCCTCCAGAGAGGTTTCAAAATGTACACACGGTACAGTTTTGTCCGTTCCCATCGCCGTTTTTTCCAATTTCGGATGCGGAGGACACGGAGTATAACCGCAAGCGACGATACCGGCTCCAAGTGCTTCTGCTATCCGGAAAATATTTCCGGTATTATGTGCGCTGCGCAACCGGTCAAGCACCAACACCAGCGGCGGCAATTGTTCAATTACAGTATCCATACCGTATAAAATATCATTTCATTGCATTTTTTACAAGTTTTTCTCTTGCCGAAAAGCCAAATTGATATTATATTATTAATTAAACGCAGAACCATACACTTATCAAGGAGTTTTTCTTATGGCTAAAATCCATCCAAGTGCAGTTGTCGAAGACGGTGCAATTATCGGTGACGGAGTGGAAATCGGTCCGCTTTGTTTTGTCGGCAAAAATGTCAAAATCGGTGACGGATGCCGTCTGATAGCCCAATGCAGTGTCGACGGTTACACCACTTTGGGTAAAAACAACGTATTGCACCCGTTTGCCGCCCTCGGACAACCGGCTCAGGATCACTCCGTTATTCCCGGCGAAGCAACTTACCTCAATGTCGGTGATAACAATATTTTCCGTGAAGGTACTGCCATTCACACCGGCACCCTCCCCGGTTCTGCCACCACCATCGGCAACAACAACATGTTTATGAACGGCAGCCATGTCGCTCACAATTGCAAAGTTGGCAACAATGTTCATTACATCAGTCTTGCGGTCACCGGCGGTTATGCAGAGGTTCATGATAATGCCATTCTCTCCGGTCTGGTTGCAATCCATCAATTCTGTCGCGTCGGCAGATTTGCTATCATTTCCGGCTGCTCGGCATTCTCACAGGATGTGCCGCCATTTATGATGGCTGAAGGACGCAACGGCGGTGTCAAAATGATCAATTTGGTTGGCTTGAAACGCGCCGGATTCACTGCGGAACAAATTTCTGTGATCAAAAATATTTTCCGGATCTACTACCGCAGCGGTCTGATCCCGTCTGTTGCTCTGGAAAAAATCCGCACTGAATTGCCGCAGACTCCGGAAGTCCTGGAATTTCTGGAATTTTGCGCCAACAGCAAAAAAGGTGTCGTGCCCCCCAATCACGGCGGACGCCGCAACTGATTCCCCCCGATCATAAAAAAGGAAATATACCATGCTTAAACCTTTGGAAATCAACAGCAAATTCACTCCCCGCCGCGGGCCGGTAGTTTTGGCGATCCTCGACGGAGTCGGATTCGGAAAATATGCTGACGGCGATGCCGTCAAACTTGCCAACACCCCGATTTTGGATGAACTTATGGCAAGCTGCCCCTGTACCAAACTCAAAGCCCACGGCACTGCTGTCGGAATGCCCTCTGATGCGGACATGGGCAACAGTGAGGTCGGTCATAACGCCATCGGCTCCGGCCGGGTCTTCTCTCAGGGAGCAAAACTGGTCGGCAAAGCGGTTTCTTCCGGAAAACTTTTTGAAGGTGAAGTCTGGAAAAAAATCATTGCCAATGTCATTGACAACAACAGTGCATTGCATCTGATCGGTCTGGTCTCTGACGGCAACGTTCACAGCCATATCGACCATCTTTATGCAATGATTGATGCTGCGTTTGCCGCCGGAGTGAAAACTCTGCGTGTCCATGCGCTGCTGGACGGCAGGGATGTACCGGAAACCAGTGCACTTGAGTACATCCGCCCTCTGGAAGCAAAACTGGCAGAACTCAGTTCCAAAGGAGTTGATTATCTCATTGCTTCCGGCGGCGGTCGCATGGTCATTACCATGGATCGTTACGGAGCGAACTGGGATATGGTTCGCAAGGGCTGGGAAACCCATGTGCAAGGCAAAGGCGAATTTTTTGCATCTGCAGTTGAAGCGATTGAAACTCTCCGCCAGCGTACCGGGGCAATTGACCAGGATTTGGGAGCATTCGTCATTTCCAAAGACGGCAAAACTCCTGCCGGGGCAATGCACGACGGCGATTCAGTAGTGCTTTTCAACTTCCGCGGCGACCGGGCATTGGAAATCACGGCAGCTTTTGAAGAAGGAGCTTCTTTTGATAAATTTGACCGGGGCAATGTGCCGGATGTCATGTTTGCCGGAATGATGGAATACGACGGGGATCTTCATGCTCCGGCAAATTATCTGGTGAATCCTCCGGAAATCGACAGTACCATGGATGAATTTCTCTGCGCAACCAAAGTCAAACAACTGGCAATCAGCGAAACCCAGAAATACGGTCATGTCACCTACTTTTTCAACGGCAACCGTTCCGGTAAATTCGATGAAAACTATGACGACTATATGGAAATCCCTTCCGATGTCGTTCCATTTGAACAGCGTCCATGGATGAAATGTGCTGAAATCACCGATGCCGTTGTCGCCGCGATTGCCGACAACAAATACCGGATGATCCGTCTCAATTTCCCCAACGGGGATATGGTCGGTCATACCGGCAGTATGGAAGCGGTTCTGGTTTCAATGGGTGCGTTGGATATCTGTCTCGGCAGGATCCGGGATGCAGTCAAAGCTGCCGGCGGAGTGTTGGTCATTTCAGCTGACCACGGCAATGCCGATGACATGCTCGAACATGACAAACAAGGCAATGCCAAACGGGATAAAGCCGGTAATCTTGCCCGCAAGACCAGCCATTCCCTCAATCCGGTACCGTGCATCATCTACGATCCGGAATCAAAAGGCGAATATGCGCCTGAACTCCGGGAAGGATTGGGCATCAGTTCACTTGGTGCGACCTGCATCGAGCTGCTCGGATATAAAGCTCCGGAGATTTACGATCCCAGCGTTTTACAATTCAAATAATTCTGAAATCAGTAAAACAGCTCCGTGGGGAAAGACTCCCGCCACATTCACCCAATTTCCGCAATTTTCACCTGAAAACAACAGTTTTCAGGTGACTTTTTTTGCTTTCGCTGTATGCCAATTATCGGCAACCAGCGCAGCTCCGGACATATCGCCGGATTCAATGACCATGTTCAATATCTCCATTTCCCGCTGTGACGGCATATCTTTCACAAACTCCGCAGTCGGGAATACATAGCGGTACAAAGTCTGATACACCTGACGGTTGGTCATCACCCACTTTTTGTCAACTACCGGCTCTTTCGCTTCAAACAACGTTTTGACCTGCGACAACAACGATTCTTTCTGCGCTGCTTTGCGGTCGGAGGTGAGGGAAAGTTTCAACTCCGGTTGTGCGGTTCTTTCTCTTTCGGGAACGTACTCTTTGACGGAGTAATCAATTTCTACGCCGATTTTTTCAAGTTCAGCACGGAGAGACGGAGTTACCACATTGGCGGGGATAGCAATATCTTTTCCGGCAATCAACTCTTTGATATGCTGTGCGACTTCGGAATCCGGAACGATGCGTACCGGTTTGTCCCAGCGGGAGAGCATAACTTTTCTTTTACCGGTCAATTTGCTTTGCACAACCCCGGCTTTCCAATCTTTCATGCCGACAGCATCATTGGCTCTTTTTGCTTTATATCCGCTGGTCAATTCACTTTCAGGTACATGAACCTCAACAGTCACCAATTCCGGTCTCTGATATGCTTCACTGAATTGATCATTGAGCATGACATTGGATGAGTGAATGTATGGATTATACAACACACCGCCAATGGTCTTGCCATTGCCTTTGTTCAGGTCAAACAAATATTTTATTTTGCCGTCTTTGGCGATTTTGGCTTTTGATAATTCCGGGCGTTCATCTGCTTGTTCCCATGCACCAAGTTTGATTTCCGGTCCCCATTTGCCGGCGATTTTTGCCGCCATCGGGGAATGCAGTTTTCCGTCCGGTCCAATCTGCACAGAACGGTACAATGTGAGATAATCCCCGGATTTTTCTTCCGCATCAAGTTTGTCGATGATCTTTTTGTCAGTGACCAGTGAAAACTTGATGCCGTTGCCGACTTCTTCTGCAAGCTGCTCGTTGTTTTCAAGTTCAGCAACTTCTTCCGGAGTGAGAGTAGTGCTTAAAGAATTTTCCGGATTTTTTTCAGAAGCGGGGTTGACTTTTGCCTCCGGAGAAGTTATATTATTTTTATATTGTGGGTTGATGGGGACCAGATCGGATAATAATCCGTGAGATGTCCGCAGACCCGCAATTATTTTTTTTGTCTGCTTCTCGCCTCTTGCATGACCATAGAAACTTTCAAAATACTCCTTGCCATCTTTTTCATAAGTACGAAAGGTATATATTGGCTTGTCCTCTGAATTCAAGAGTTCATAAAAACCTTCCTTGGTTTTCGCGTCAAACCTTCTTTTCCCGTTAAATGTCTTTTCAAAATTATTGATAAACTCTTGTAAATAGATTCCCCCTCTTGTAGCATACCCCAATTCAAGAATATGCTTTCCTAATCCTGATTGCACCCCTTTGCTTTCTAAATAAACACGATTCCTTCCATTAAAAATACTGCCTTTTCTGCTCAATATTTTGAAAAATATATGATTTGCAGGAAGGTTGATAGATTTTGCATATTCGTAAAGGTTGTTGATATCCGTGATATTTGCTTTCGCCAACTCGCTTACTCCGGCATTTTCCATAAGATAAATACGGTCTTCGGGAGCGACATCGGCGGTTTCATCCAGCAGGGATTGACGGCGTTCTTCCATGCTCATTCGGGAACGGGTAACGGCGTTACGGGATTCAACTTCTCCGGCAAGATTGTTGTACCCGATAAAAAGCGGTATCTTCTGGAAAATCTTATTGTACTTTTCTTCGGTCATGCCTTTAGCAACAAGTTTATCCCAGAGTTTTTCCAATTCCGTATCGTTTGCATTTTCATCTGTCAAAAGCATTGCTTCAGCTTTTGAGACTTCAAAACCGGCATCAGCAAGGTGTTTGCGAAGTGAATTTGCCCTTGCGTTATGTCTTGCTTCGGGGGAAATTTTTTTGTCTGCTTCCAAACTGCCGCCTTTGGCAAAGCCCTCGATTTGCTGAACGGCATGCTGAACTTCGTGGATCAAAATATCTTCTATGATTTCAACAAGTTCCTGTCTGCGGGATTCCTTGCCTTTCTGATCTTCAATATAATCAATGCTTTCTGCAACCGGTCTCAGTTTTTCGTTATTGATAACGATTTTGTTGCCTACTTCATCAAAATAAGCGTTCTGCGCCCAAGGCAATTCGCTGAAATCCAGTTTGATATTTTTCAATTCCGGATATGCCTGAAAGAGTTCCGGAGCATTGACATAATCACCCAACTTGCCGGAAGTCCATATCATATCAAAAGGCGTTCTCTCGTATTTTATGCCATCCGGTAAAGTCGCTTCGGTTTTCCATTTCAAATCCGGAATTTCCATTCTCCACTTGCCGTCTTTGCCTTTTTCCCAGCCGGTGGCAAGTTTGATCGTTTTCGCATCTTCACCTTTGCCGGTCATCTCTTTGGCAATCCGCAGATTGTCAAGCAACGTTTCAGAATTATCCATCCGGGCGGCTCCACGGTCGCCAACCATTGAAAACAGTACCCGGTTGCCGGATTCGTCGGTTTTCTCATCAAGGGTGTTAAAAAGGCTCTGCAAAGTATCATCAATTTTTACAGCATCTTCTCCGGTCGGGTACGGATAGGTATTTTCTTCACCTTTCCAATCTGTTTCTGAAACGCTGCTGTTCAGAAAATCATTCACCTGACCTCTGCTTTCCAAAATCCTTGAGATGTAATCTCCAAAAGCTCTTGCCGCCATTTCGGTAGGCTGGGCATAATAATTTTTCTTGGTAAAAGCATCAAGTCTTTCTGCGCGGGTGACATAGGAGCTGTCGCCGGTGAAAAGAATATTCAACTTCTGGAAGATGTTTTTCACTTCATCCCTGATGCCGCTTCGGAATTTCCCGTCAGTAGCCGGAGTGGTTTTGCTGTCGGCAAAATAATAGTCAAGAGCATGCCACCATTCGTGTGCCACATTTCCTGCTCCACGGGTTCTGGTCAGGTTGATAACGTTCTTTTCCGGTTCGTAATGCGCTTCTGCATTGCCGGAGCCTCTGGCACCATAGGCGAATGCCAATTTACCATTGAGCGAAATTGCTTCGGGAGATATATCAAGCGCATTTGCCATATCCATCAATGAATCATAAAGCGCATTCAAAGCGGTCTGACGTTCTTTTTGAGAAACTGAATTACCAAACTCAACCGCCCGGAAATTGAATCTTTCGGCAAATTCTTTTGCTGAAACATCCTTGCCGTTGCGGTAATCAATACCGACACGATCCCGGAGAGTTTCTGCATTGAAGCGCAGACGCAAAGGTTTGTTTTTTCCGGTAAACTTGCCTTTGCGTTCAGCCTTTTTCTGTTCTTCAATTTCTGCCGCCTGATGCTGAAGATCATCAGCGTGTTCTTCGCTGTATTTCCATGCTTCTCTCAAAGATTTGAAATACTGTAAAATGATTTCACCGAAGCCACGGATTTTTGCCGCAAGGTAATATTCACCCTTGTGTTCTCCGGATATGGCTTTGTAGGTGAGAATTTTATATTTAGGTTGGTCAACAGTGGTGTGTTTTTTGACTATTTCTATGTAATATTTTATGGCATCTTCAACGTTGTCAAAAAATCCTGTCTTACTGGCGTGATAAGTCCAAACCCGGTATCTTTTTTGCCAATCTTCATCCCGGTTTTTTGATGCCCACTCCGGTAGTTCCGGCTTTTTGCCGTTTTCCCATGTGTCCGTAATGTCAAAACCGGACAAATCGACATTGGCATACTCTACACCAAGCTCCTTGAGCAGTTGTTCCATTGCCTGACTGCGGATGATTACAGTGCGTTTGCCATAATCGGTAAAAACATATCCTGCTTCTGCCATATCAACTGATTCTTCACCGATCAGAGCGTTTTTTGCGTAAACCGCATAGAATTTTGCAACATTGAGATCTTGTTTGCCATCAAGAGTTTTGTGCCGCTTTACTCCGGCTTTTGCCATATCATATGCGGTTTTGAGTTTGGCAAGTACATCAATTTTTATTCCGGCTTCAAGCAGTTTTGCATAATCAGGTTTGGGGAACATTTTGGCAAATGTGGCACCGTTCAGATTGATTTTATCGGCATATCTGCGGATAATATCTTTTTTTGCGCCGCCGATTTTTTCGCCGTAATCCTCGATCTTTTCAGCGGCGGATTTATCGGACTTTTCCGACACTTCGGGAGTGCTGGATTTTTTGCCCTTGCTACGCATTTTGTCAGAGAGGGTCGGCTCCTTTTCCGGTTTTGCTTCGGTTTTGGGTGTATAGCCGATCTCGGCATCTGATACGGTTTCTTCAACCGTTTTACGCATCTTTTCAGAGGTAGTGCGGGTGGCTTTCTCGATTTCCCGGGCGTTGAGCGTTTTGCCGTCCAGCGTGAAAGCATTGCCTTTTTTGGTGAATGTTTTGCCGTTGACCGTATGTTCACCATCGGGCAAATCGGCAAACGCCATGATCCGCTCCCGGCTCCCGGATGGCGCGGAGGTGATTTTGGAGATGGTGGATTCAGCAGAGGTTACTGATCCTGATTTTTGTCCTCCGGATACTTGTCCAGAATCTCTATCTGCTCCGGTGTCAATTCGCTGAACTTCATCGCTCCGCTTTTCAGTTCTCCCCGAAGCCAATTCGCTCCCTCTTGATTCAGTTGCTTCTCCATCGCTTTGCTGAAGTCTTTCAAGAATTGCTCTTGCTCTGGCGTAAGATTCGGCATTGATAGCCTCCTTTATCTGATTTTTGGTATATTTGGGTTTATTTTCAAGTTCTTCAATGGTGATTTCAGATGCTTTGCCGTCTGTAACCTCTTTTATAATATACTGCACCTTGTCGCCAAAATCACGCACCAGTTTCAAAAAGTTTTCTTTAGCGATGGCATGAGTATTGATAAAAGTTGTTTCTGGAACGATATGACCATCGGCACTCTGATTACGTTTCTGTACCCCATTGAACCAAGCATCTGCCGGATTGCGATAGACAAAGGCAAGCAAAGGAGTTTGACCATTGTCAATTACTTGCTGAATACTCTTTCGGGCGGCTTCTCATGATATATCAGCACCGCTTTGCCGGAATCGTTTTTGAGACTTTTTCCGTCTTTCATGGCAAATCCACTTGAATTATCCGGAGATTGGGGTATAGTATTATTGGCGGAGTTCTCCGGGGTCACAGTCGCATCCCCTTTATCGCCATGAGCGTCGGAACTGGGATTGGCGGGAGACTCCGCCGCTTGGGGCAATGAATTCTGTGATCCCTGCGCGGTTGCCAAGTACAACGGCATATCCTCTTTTACATTTTGATACTCATCCCATGTAATATTCTGCTTGATGCCGCACTTATAAAAAAAACACCTCAAAGGCTGTTTTCAACGTTTGAGGTGTATTTCGTTTTGCAACAGATTTTTCAGTTTTACATGCATTATTCAGCAAAGAAATTTTTCATTTTCTGCAATTCCTTTTCGCCGTCTGACATGATTTCTTGAATAACATCATTAACAGAGGTGATCTTATCCATCAACCCGACAGACTGCCCCGCCATTACCGAACCATATTCAACATCTCCATCCACAACGGCTTTGCGCAGAGAACCGACCCAGAAACGCTCCAACTCAAGCTGTGCTTCCTGACGGGTGGTCGTTCCTTCGGCAACTTTTTTGACCAATTCCAACTGAAGTTTGGTAAATTCCTGAGTTCCGTGATTGCGAATGACCCGCACTGACACCACCGGCAATTTCGGATCAAACTGGGCAGTGGACATAGCATCCCGGGCGTTGGCTTTGGCAAAGTAATCTTTGAACCGCGGATGCGCCTGACACTCCTCTGTCATTACAAAACGGGTTCCCATCTGAATACCAGCCGCCCCGCAGAGCAGTAAATGAGCAGTAAGTTTACCGGTCGCGACTCCTCCGGCTACAAAAATCGGCAAGGTATCTCCGAAACGGAAAAGTAATTGCTGGATCAACACCGTAGTTGACACATGTCCGATATGTCCACCCGCTTCTGCTCCTTCCAGAACCAACGCATCTGCACCGCTGCGGATCATCCGTTCGGCAATGGAAATCGTCGATGCAAAACAAATGACCTTTGCCCCGGTTTCTTTAATCGCGGCGATTTCTTTTTCTTTGGGAATACTGCCGGCAAAAACAATATAAGGTACCGGATTATCCAGACTTTTAAGCAAAGCAATGTGTTCCTGATATGCCGGTGCAATAGTGATGAGATTTACTGCAAATGATTTATCAGTCAAAGTACGCAATTCGGATATTTGCGCTTTAAGAATTTCCGGTGGGGTATTACCTCCGGCAAGACAGGCAAATGCACCATTGTTACAAACAGTTGCCACAAGTTTCGGATCGCTGACCCAAGTCATCGCTCCGCAAATGATCGGATAACGAACATTCAGGAACTCTCTGCCGCGCTGCATCAATCGGTCCATATATTTGTAATCTTGCATAAAAACACCTCTTTTTGTTAAAAATCTTTCAATGAAAGATAATATATCATGCTTTGGCAAATTTATCAAGTTTTTTATAATTTTTTCATACGAAACCTCTTTTTTATCAATGCAGTCATCGTTTGACAAATCTGCATTTATTCAAATAAATGTTTTATTCACCATTTTTTGCAGGAAACAAAACTATTTGAAAAAACTTCCGGATATGCTATATTATCCGGAACAAAATAAATAATAACCCGGAAAGAATTCTGTTTATGATCGGTAAGCCGATGACCATCGGAGCCCCCTGGCTTCATATTATCAAGTTTTCCATCCCGATATTTCTGGGAGCAGTTCTGCAGCAGTTATACAGTACCGTTGACACCGTGATCGTTGGTCACTTCTGCGGGGAATCTGCATTGGCGGCAGTCGGCACGACCAATACGATGGTCTTTTTCTTTCTGGCAGCGGCCATCGGTTTTTCCGCAGGTAACGGGGTGTTGATCGCACAACACTTCGGTGCAGAAAGACCGGCGGATGTCCGCCGTTATGCTGCTGGCGGAATATGGTTCATGCTGACAGCAGGTCTTATATCCGGAGCAGCCGGGATAATCCTGTCCCGCTGGATCTACATATATTTCATGGCGGTTCCTCCTGAAATTATTGATGAAACCATGCTCTATTTCCGCATATATTGTACCGGACTGGTATTCCAATTCGGTTACAATGCTCTGGCGGCGATACTGCGTTCAGTCGGCGACAGTGCGGCAACGCTTTATTTTCTGCTGCTGGCATCTGTATTGAATATTGTCATTGACATCTGGTTTGTCGCTTATTTGCACCTGGGAGTTGCCGGAGCCGCCGCCGCCACCAACATTTCTCAGACGGTATCGCTGGCAGCAGCATGGATATATATGCATCGGAAATACCCATATTTCCGTTATCACATCAATGAGATAAAATTTGACCGGCAAGTTATTTCCGGAACAATTAAGATCGGTTGGCCGATCGCAGTTCAGATGATGATCGTGGCTTTGGGAATAAGCGGTATTCAGCGTGCGGCAAATACATTCGGACAGATCATGACCGCCACTTTTGCAATAGGTCACCGGATCGAAATGTATTTGCATTTGCCATGCAATGCCCTGATGACCACGTTGGCAACATTCACCGGACAAAACGTCGGAGCCGGCAAAATGAACCGGGTACTGCAAGGTGCGCGTCAAGGGGTTCTGCTCTCATTTATATTGACCCTTTTTCTGGCACTGATCATCTGGATATACGCCGAAGAATTGCCCGGCTTGTTTGCGCTTCAATCTGAAACCGCAAAATACTGTACCGCATACTTGAATGCAATGGCTTTTATCGTAGTTATATTATCCCTTTATGTACCGCTGTTCGGGGTGTTTCAGGGAACCAGACATGCTTTAATACCGACCATAGTTGCATTATGTGCGCTGACCTTGCGGGTCATTGTGACGTACTGGCTGAAAAGAGACGATCTGATGGGGTACTCGATCATATGGTGGAACGGTCTTTTCGGCTTTTCATTGGGATGTACGATCACCTGGATATACTACATCAGCCGCCGTTGGCAATATAACGCCTCCGGGAACTGACAGCCGAAAAAAATCATTTGCGATATCCACAAATTTCGTGCCGGTGCCAAAATTGAAAAACAGCACAGTTCCACAATAAAAATTAATGCCGGTTCAAAAATAAAGTAAAAAATAAAAATTCATTCAAGTTTATCTTTCAAGGGTTGACTTTGACGGTGTTTAACGATATATTATAACTGATATAAATTGTGTACTGCTGTCGGGATCGCCCCGGCCGGCAATCGCAACGAAAGTAATTCACAGGACACAAAAATGAATCGTCAGGACTTTGCAGACTGTTTCCGGCAAATGTGCAAACAATACAATATAAAGCAAAAAGATCTTGCTGAATGTCTTGGGTTGTCTTGCGCTGCGATTTCACAGTTTATGAGTGGAGTCTCCCTGCCCAGCCAGGATCAAATGGATAAAATGCTGCTCAAAATGTCAGTTTCTCCCCGCGATGCCGGAACCATGCGGTTCCGTCTGATGATCGCCCGTTCGGAGAAAATCAAAAAAGAGATTCCGGAAAACAACAGTATCTGGCCCATACCGCAAGATTATGTCCCCATCGGAGTACCGAACTCTCCGGATATTCTGTTTGGAGATCCCGGTTCTCTGCCGGCAATACCGGTGATCCATCTGGAGGACTTAAACACCTACTCGCCGAATGAAGCATTGCACTCATTTGCCAAAAGAAATATGAGGCGCATCATCCGCCGGGATGTCGGTTCTTTCGGCACAGTAGTTGCGGTTGAAACTTCCGGTTCAGATATAGATATCGCCTGCAGCGGAGTGATAAATTTACTGCTGATGGAGAATATGCCGGATAATTGCTCTTCTCTGGAGCTTTGTAAATTTCCGGACAACACATACTCGATTGCCGCCTCCGACCAAAGTCCACGTTGGCAATCTTTCACCAGTATTCAGCCTCAGAATTCCACTCCGGAATGGAAACTGCCGGTTCTGGAGATGAGCATAACTCCACTGCTCCGCAAAAACGATACAGATTAAAAAGGATATAAAAAAACATGAGATGCTGTTTGCTTGGGGTCATAATCGGAATTCTGCTTTCCGCGGCTTGTGTATATTATTTCCATCGTTGGAAAAATCCGGAACACTCCTCAGATGACATGAAAAAAATTGAGCAAACCTGGGAAAGTGCAAAATCAACCGGTGATAAAATGATCGAATCGGTCAAACCGTATGCCGGACAACCGCAATCATCACCGGAAAACACTAAAGATAACACTCTGGAAAATTGATTATGCTGAAAGTAATATTATTAGCTGTTATTCAAGGTTTGACCGAATTTCTGCCGGTAAGTTCATCCGGACATCTGGCAGTTTTCAGCAGCCTTTTCGGGATGAATACTGAAACCGGGATCTCTCTGGGAATAGTCCTGCATGCCGGTTCGCTATTGGCGATCGCAACATTTTACTTCCATACCTTGCTGGGTTTTCTGAAAAAAGATCAGTTCCATCTGCTCGGCATGGTCATCCTGGGATCAATTCCGGCGGGAGTCGCAGGAATGTTGCTGAAATACAGCGGTCTGGCCGAAAAACTTTTCGGTGATATGATGTCTGTAGCACTTGGTTTTCTTATCACCGCAAGTTTGCTCCGGCTAACCGGAAAACGCAAACTTGTCTCCGATGCCGGAACTGAATTGAAAAATATCTCGGTCAGACAATCTCTTGCCGTCGGTTTTGCCCAGATGTTCGCCATTATGCCGGGGATTTCCCGTTCCGGCAGTACGATTGCAGCCGGGATACTCTCCGGAATCAAATTTGAAGCTGCAGCGACATTCTCTTTTTTACTGGCACTGCCTGCCATTGCCGGTGCAACGTTACTTGAAATCATGGAACTGGCAAAATGCAACTTCAAGCTGGACGGTCTTGAAATATACCATTTGCTGACCGGATTCGCAGTGTCCGCACTGGTCAGTTTCGCAGCGTTGATACTTTTAGTCAAAATCGTCAAAAGCGGTAAATTATCCTATTTTTCCTGGTATCTGTTTCTGCTTGGAGCCGGTTTGATGATATGGCAAATAATCTCCATGGGAAAATAATATGAAAGAACTTTTTTTTATCGGAAGCGGCAAAATGGCAACCGCCATTGCCGGAGGTATCATCAAAGCAGGTTTATTCACTCCGGAACAAATGGGGGCATTTGACCCGGATACCGGTGCAGCGGCGAACTTCACCAAACTCACCGGAGTAAAAGCGGTCAGTGATTCTCCTGTTGATGGTATATCATCCGGCAAAGCAGTTGTTATAGCCGTAAAACCTCAAGTGCTGGACAAAGCTCTGGCAGAATTCAAAGAGCTGCTGAAAGACAAACTGATCCTCTCCATTGCCGCCGGAATCACGCTTGAACATCTCGCTCAGATAACCGGTGCGCGCCGGATAGTCCGGATCATGCCGAACACCCCGGCTCTGGTCGGTTGCGGTGCCGCAGCATACGCCGGAAATTCAGGTGTCATGCCGGAGGATTTGGAACTTACGGAAAAAATTTTCTCTGCCGTGGGAACCGTATGCCGCTTGAAAGAAACTGATTTGGATGCAGTCACAGCTCTGTCCGGAAGCGGTCCGGCTTATGTTTTTGAATTCATACAAGCTTTGGCAGACGGTGGAGTCGCAGAAGGATTGCCGCGGGATACCGCACAGCTCCTTGCTGTCCAGACTCTCATCGGGGCTGCAAAAATGGTATTGGAAACCGGCGAACACCCATCGTCTCTCAAAGATAAAGTTACCAGTCCGGGAGGAACCACCAGCCGGGGATTGGAAGTTCTGGCGAAAAATGCGTTTTCCGGCATAGTAATGCAAGCAGTCAGAGCAGCCGCTGTCCGCTCCAGAGAATTGGGAAAGAAATAATTTTATGGATATTACAATTCCAGAAAAATGTCTCTCGGTAGTCATGCCGGTATACAATGAAGAAAACACCATCTGTACTATAGTTCAATCGGTTCTGGCAAGAACTGAAGTCGGAGAATTGATCATCATTGATGATGCATCAAAAGATGCCAGTTGGGAAAAATTACAGATTTTTGCCGATATTCCGGAAGTAAAACTGCTGCATCAGGAGGTCAATCAAGGCAAAGGCGCAGCTATCATCCGCGGTTTTGCGGAAGCTTCGTTACCTTTTGTGGTCATTCAGGATGCGGATTTTGAGTATACTCCGGAAGATTACCCCAAACTGCTCGCGCCTCTGATTGCAGACAAAGCAGAGGTCGTTTACGGTTCACGATTCATGAATGTTCCGGGACAAGTGCGCTTTTTCAAACATGAAATGGGCAACAAATTATTGACATTCTGTTCCAATTTTTTCTCAGACATCCATTTATCCGACATGGAAACATGCTACAAATGTTTCAAACGTGAGGTCATTCAAAATCTGCTCCTTACTTCAAAACGTTTCGGCATTGAAGTTGAAATGACCGCAAAACTTGCCCGTTCCAGAAAATTGCGGATATGGGAAGTCCCGATATCCTATTGCCCCAGACGTTATGATGAAGGTAAAAAAATCGGCTGGCGAGACGGGATCGCCGCATTTTGGCACATTGTCAGATTCAACTGCTTTACCAGCGAAAAAAAGTGTTACCGCAAACCGTGGGAAAAGATATTGCCAGCCTTGATAAATCGCTGAATCGGGGCTATTTTATAAGAATGACGAAATTAATGATCTAAATGATCTGAACAAACATAAAATAAGGAATTTTTATCATGAGTAAGATCTCTCCGCTTCAAAAGGCGCGTGCCGCCTATGCCCCGAAACTTCCCGCCGCACTCGCAAATGGCGCATCTGTCTGCGTTCAGGAAGGCGGTGCCACCACTGCTGTGGCTGATGTGGAAAAAATCCAGGCCCTTTTCAAAAGCACGTTCGGCAGTCCGGTATTGACTTTCGCTCCCGGTAAAGGCGAAACCAAACCCGCGATCAATGTCGGTGTCATTCTCTCCGGAGGTCAGGCTCCCGGTGGTCACAACGTTATTGCCGGTCTGTTTGACGGTTTGAAATCCATGAATAAAGACAGCCGCCTGTTCGGTTTCCTCAAAGGTCCTGACGGTCTGGTCAAAAATGAATGCATGGAGTTGACCTCTGATATCATCGACGCCTACCGCAACACCGGCGGATTCGATATGATCGGTTCCGGCCGTACCAAATTGGAAGAAGAAGCCCAATTCATCGCAGCTAAAGCCAGTTGTGAAAAATTCGGCATCTCCGCATTGGTCATCATCGGCGGTGATGACTCCAACACCAACGCCTGCGTACTGGCGGAATATTTTAAAAGCAACGGTATTCCCATTCAGGTCATCGGCTGCCCCAAAACAATTGATGGCGACCTCAAAAATGAATGGATCGAAGCCAGCTTTGGTTTTGATACCGCATGCCGCGTTTACAGCGAATTGATCGGTAATATCGGCAGAGATGCCAATTCTGCGAAAAAATATTGGCATTTCATCAAACTTATGGGACGTTCAGCATCTCACATCGCTTTGGAATGTGCTCTGCAGACCCAGCCCAATGCCGCAATCATTTCCGAAGAAGTTGCTGCCAAAAAGATGACTCTCGCTCAGATCGTCGATGATCTCGCCGCTGTCGTTGCCAAACGTGCCGCCAACGGCATGAATTTCGGTGTTGCTCTCATCCCCGAAGGTTTGGTGGAATTTATTCCGGAAATCAAAGTTCTGATTGCGGAACTCAATGATCTGCTCGCCGCCAATGCCACGGCGGTGGAAGCCATGGACAAAACTGAAAAAGTCGCATTTGCCGCCGGCAAACTCTCTGCGGCATCTGCCAATGTTTTCAAATCACTTCCCGCCGGTATCCAGATGCAGCTCTGCAACGACCGCGATCCCCACGGCAACGTGCAGGTCTCACTGATCGAAACCGAAAAAATGCTCGCCGAAATGGTCGGCACCAAACTCAAGGAGATGAAAGCTGCCGGTTCTTACAAAGGCAAATTCTCCACTCAAACCCACTTTTTCGGTTATGAAGGCCGTTGCGCAGCTCCGTCCAATTACGATGCGGACTACTGCTACAGCCTCGGATTCAATGCCGCTGCTTTGATCGGCGCCGGACGTACCGGTTACATGTCCAGCGTCCGGAACACTATGAAACCTGCCTCCGAATGGATCGCCGGCGGTATTCCGATCACCATGATGCTCAACATGGAACGCCGTCACGGCGCAGACAAACCGGTCATCCGTAAAGCTCTGGTTGAACTTGACGGAGCCCCGTTTGCCGCATTTGCCGCAAATCGCGAAGTCTGGGCAGAAAAAACCAGTTTTGTCTATCCCGGTCCGATCCAGTATTTCGGTCCGTCTGAAGTCTGTGATCTGGTCACCAAAACTCTTACTTTGGAAAAAGGCGGTACGCTCTGATGGAATCGGCTGTCGATATAAAATACGTTGCCGATCTGGCACGACTGGATCTTTCTGCTGAACAGGCGGAAAAGATCCAGGGTGAACTGGGTCGCATTGTGGATTACATCGCGGAACTTGCGGAAGTGGATGTTTCCGGAGTGGAACCGACTGCCCATGCCGCTCAATTGACCAATGTATGGCGGGAAGATGCGGCAAAACCCTCTTTCCCCCGCAGCGAAATGCTCGCCAATGCCCCCGGTATTATCCACGAAGAACTTATCAAAGTTCCCCGGGTTCTGCCCAGTGAGGAGGAGTAAAGCATGGATATCAGAAAAGCGGCTTTGCACAATCTGGCTGAAGCTCTCAAAAACAAGGAGTTCTCATCCGAAGAGTTATGCCGGGAATATTTGAAACAAATTGACACCCGCGACCATGAGATCGGTGCATTTCTGGAAATTGACCGGGAAAATATGCTCAATGCGGCCAAAGCATCCGATGCCCGCCGTGCAGCAGGAAACATTCTCAGCGATTACGATGGATTGCCGATTGCAGTCAAAGACAATATCGCGGTCAAAGGTGAACGCTGTTCCTGCGCTTCAAAATTGCTGGAACCGGTAAAATCCCCGTATGATGCTACGGCAATTACCGGATTAAAGAATCAGGGGTTCATTCCTTTCGGCAGATTGAACATGGATGAATTTGCCATGGGCTCCAGTTGTGAAAACAGTGCGTTCAAACGCACTGCCAACCCACTGGATACGACCCGGGTCCCCGGCGGTTCCTCCGGCGGCTCTGCCGCATGTGTTGCAGCAGACTTTGCGCCGGCGGCATTGGGTTCCGACACCGGCGGTTCGATCCGTCAGCCGGCGGCATTCTGCGGTGTAGTCGGCGTAAAACCGACCTACGGCAGAGTTTCCCGCTACGGTCTGGTGGCATTTGCATCCAGTTTGGATCAGATCGGTCCGTTGTGTAATGATGCAATCGATGCCGGTATCATTCTGGATGCGATCTCCGGTGTAGATGCTCATGACTCAACCACGTTGCCCAATGCAGTGGACAATTATACTGCCGCAGCTTGGGAAGGATCAAAATCCGGTTCACTTGCCGGATTGAAATTCGGTCTGCCCAAAGAGTATTTCGCAAGCGGCATGGATGCCGGAGTGGCAAAGGTCATGGATGAAAGCATTGCCAAAGTCAAATCTCTCGGCGGTGAAATCGTCGATGTTTCCCTGCCGCATACTAAATATGCTGTAGCAGTATACTATATCATCGCCACAGCAGAAGCCAGTGCCAACCTGGCACGATTTGACGGCATCCGGTATGGAGCAAGAAAAGATGCCAACGGATTGGTGGACACCTACTATAAATCCCGCGGAGCCGGTTTCGGCGATGAGGTAAAACGGCGCATTCTGCTGGGAACGTATGTTTTGTCCAGCGGATATTACGATGCGTATTATCTGCGCGCACAGCGGGTGCGCACATTGATCCGTAAAGATTTTGAAAATGCGTTTACCAAATGCGATCTGCTGTTGACACCGGTAACTCCGGGAGTGGCATTCAAGTTCAATGAAAAAAGTGATCCGTTGCAAATGTACCTGTCGGATATCTACACGATCGCACTGAATTTGTCAGGTCATTGCGGTATCAGCATTCCGGCGGGAATTGATTCTGCCACCGGAATGCCGGTAGCGGCTCAAATCATGGCCCCTGCCCTCGGCGAAGCCAAAATGCTTAACGCAGCAGCAGCATTCATGCGGTAAACACAATGATAATCCTCGGTATAGATCCGGCGATACGCACCACCGGGTACGGTGTGATAAGTGCCGACCCTCAAGCCGGAAGCGGTATGGAAATATTGGATTGCGGAGTGATCCGCAATCCGGCATCCATGCCGCATACCGGGTGCCTGCACCGATTATACGGCGGCATCAGTGAACTGGTGTCGCTTTATCATCCTGATTGCGCGGTTTTGGAAGAGCCGTTTGTGGGACGCAACGCTAAAACTGCGATTATACTCGGCATGGCGCGCGGGGGGATTCTGGCTGCGCTTGCCAATTGCAATATACCTGCCTACGCATATACGCCCAGGGTAGCAAAACGTGCTGCGACCGGTAGCGGCAGTGCCGACAAATCCCGGATCGCATTTCTGCTGGCGGCGGAATTCGGCATTGAAGTGGAAAATATACCGCTGGACAGTACTGATGCTCTGGCATTGGCGATGTGCCATATTCAGCGTTTACGTTTCCCCACATTGAATGGCACCGGAAAAATGCTCTGATGGCAAGCGATTTTCACACTCATTATCTGCCGGCAGACCACTGCAGAGCGTTGTTATCAACTTCAGATCCGCAGGCCGGAGAATTTGTTTCATTGGAATATCATCCCTGGCATTTACCGGAAAATTTCACGGTGATTCCACAAGATTTTCCGGAAAAGCTTGCCGGATTTAATGCGTTGGGAGAAATCGGGCTTGATAAATTGCACGGGGCATCACCGGATATTCAACTGCACTGCCTGGAACAACTTCTGCAGCTTGCCCATGAAATGAATAAACCGGTAGTTTTGCACGTTGTCCGGTGCTATCAGGAAATATTTGCCTTGCTGAAACGTTTTTCTCTCCGGGTCATGGTGCATGGTTTCTGCGGTTCTCCGGAGTTGCTGGATGAGTTATGGAAAAGGGATATTACAGTTTCATTTCCGGTCAACGCACTTAAAAAAACTGCATTGATGGATAAATTAACCGCCCCACGGGGAAGATTCGGATTTGAAAGTGACTGTAATCAAAATATATCGGTAAATGAAATCATAAACAAAAGCATGATTCCCGGTGTAGAAAAGATGACAGATCAATATTTTAACGATTTTTTGGGAATTTGATACAATGAAGCGTATTCAGGAACGTTTTTCCCGTACAGCACTGCTCATTGGCGAAAACACCGTCAATGCTCTTGCCGATAAAAAAGTCCTGATCGTCGGTGTCGGCGGTGTAGGCGGACATGCGGCAGAAAATATCGCCCGGTGCGGAGTAGGACATCTGACTCTGGTGGACGGAGATACTGTAGATATCACCAACTGCAACCGTCAGATTATTGCAACAGAGCACGTCATCGGCTTTCCCAAAGCAGAAGTATTGGCATCACGCTGCAGAGATATCAATCCGGCGGGTAACTTCACGGCAAAGGTAAAATTCCTGAAAACTCCGGAAGATATTGCAGAAATACTGAAAGAAAATTTTGATTTTGCCGTCGATGCGATCGACGATGTTTCTGCCAAAACTGAATTGATCAGGCAGTTGAAAATACACAATATCCCTTTCATCAGCGCAATGGGAGCAGGAGGGAAACTGGATCCTTCACAGATCCTGACTGCAGATATATCCAAAACCTATGGCTGTCCGCTGGCGAGAGTCATGCGGGGAAAATTAAAGGCAATCGGGATCGTCAAAGGAGTCAGAACCGTATTTTCTCCGGAAAAACCTCAACGCAGTTTTGCCGACAGAAAAATCGGCAGTATCAGTTATCTGCCGGCAATTTGCGGATGTTTCTGTGCTGCAGAAGCGATCAGAGAACTGAGCAAGTGACGCTCAGATATTTTCAAGATACCCGATCATATCATCGACCGAACGGAACACCAGACCGGGATTGATTTTTTCCAATTCCGCTATCCGGGCAGATTTTGCCCAGGCTGCAGACAAACATTTCACTCCAGCTGCGCGGCAGGCTTCTGCATCGGAAACGGCATCACCTATATATAAGAGTTCATCGGCGTTCAGGGCATATTTTTCCATTAAATTGCGCAACTGAGCTGATTTATCATTTTTCAAAGGGGAACCATATTGAAAATCAGTAAAATATTCTTTGAGTTTAAGAACTTCCAAAGAAATTTGACAAGTCGTTTCCGATCTTCCGGTCAAAATAGAAACCGGAATATTTCTATCCTGCAGAAAATCCAGCAACTTCCGGCAGCCGGGAAACACGTCCGGACACATCTGCAAGTGAAGTTCCCGGTGCAAACGGTAAAAATCTTCCTCCGCTTCCGGAACTTCTCTGCCGATAAAATAACGGATAACGCCGGGTTCATTCATACCGAAACAGCGGTAGATCATTTCCCGGTCGGGAGCGTTTTCTCCCATGTGTTTCTGCAAAACCAGTTCAAACACAAGCAGACAGAAATCCACACTGTCCGCAATAGTGCCGTCAAAGTCAAATGCAATATGCCTGATCATAAACTCCATTTTCCCTGTAATTACTCTGTTTCATTGAAAAAAGTCATTTAAACAACTGGATCGGACAAATAAAATGTTTTTATTTGTAAAAAGAAGTTTTCCTTTTTTCTGATTTTCTCCCCTGCGGGAACAAAGCGGTTACAATATACTTCTGAATAAACCGTTTTTCAAACCAGAATCAAGCAAAAAAATGTATATTATTAATAAAAAAGACTTGAAAAAATATTGAAATGGCAGTATGTTATAAGAATTGCAACGGTATTCCGGGCCCCATATTATTTTTGAGGCTTGACACCCGGGATATCATAAACTAAATTTTTTAAGAAAGGGATTGGTTATGCCAACCGCAAGTCGAGCAAAACACAAATTCTGCCGCCGGATCGGCCAGTGTCTCTGGGGTGATCCGAAATGCCCGAGCGTCAAACGTCCGTATGCCGCAGGTCCTCACGGTAAAGGCCGCCGGGTCAAACTCTCCACATATGGCGAATTGCTGATGGAGAAACAGAAACTCCGTAACTACTATGCAATCAGTGAAAAACAGCTCCGCATCGCTTTTGCCAAAGCCAAAAGCGGTACCGGTGTCACTCACGAAAAACTTTTCCGCAGTCTTGAACAGCGTTTGGATGCAATGGTCTACCGCGCCGGTTTCGCCCCGACCATTTTTGCCGCCAAACAGATGGTCAACCATGGTCACATCCTTGTGGATGGTAAACGGGTTGACCGTTCCAGCTGCATCGTGAAAGAAGGTCAGGTCATCACCATTGATGCCGCCAAATCCCCTGCAATCGCTGAAATCGCCAAAAAGAGCAACACCACCGTGCCGGCTTACATGGAAGTCGATCTTGACAACCTGAAAGCCACTCTTGTCCGCGCTCCGCAAGTCGAAGAGATTCCGGTCTCTGTCAAAATCATGAGCGTTATCGAGTACTACGCCCGGTAATCTGCGCTGCAGAAAATCAAAGGATTGCTGCCCATTTTCAGGGTGGCAATCCTTTTTTATTTGTCTGCCCGCTTCGCTTGTTTGCAAAGTTCCGGTCAGATAAATCATTTCAGTTCAATTATATTCTTTAGATATAAAAAAGTATCTTTGGCATTGTTTTTTTGATATTCCCAATGTATATTGAAACGAATCATAAAACAATTCAGAGGAATAATTATGTATTACGATTTTCATGCTCACTTCAATTCGCTTGATCCGGATCAAATTGATGTCTTTGCGAAAACTTGTGAAAAAAATCAGACCCGGGCGGTGATGAGTGCCGGCTCGAATGACAAGTTATCCGCCAATTGGGAGGAAATACTTAAATATTGCCGGAAATATCCGGATTGGATGCTGCCGGGAGCTAAAATCAAACTCTGGAACACTCCTCCGGATGTGTCTGCAGTGCGAAAACTTAAGGATATGGGATTTGTTATGGCAAAATTCATCTGTCCTTTTTATGCTTATGACCACGAGATGTATCTGCCGGTATATGAAGAACTGGAAAAGCTGAACATCCCGGCTCTTTTTCACACCGGGATCCACTCTGTAACAGAGGAAGATACCAAATATCGAATTCCGTCACTGTTGAATATGGAACCAGTTCGCCTTGACCGTATTGCCAGAAGTTTTCCCAAACTGAAAATAGTTGCTGCCCATCTGGGAACCAGTTTCTTCCGGGTGCAGGCTGCCCAGATGGCGAAAGTTTTTGCCAATGTGTATGTCGATCTCGCCGGAAGCGGTGCATGGAAAGGATTGACTCCGGAAGAGGTCGGATTTTACATGCGCAACACCATGAATCCTGGCGATACCGCATATTTCAAAAAATTGGTCTTCGGTTCGGACTGCTACGTCAAATATCCGGAAATCCAAACCGAAGCTATCAAACATTATCTGAATATATGTGAACAAAATCACCTGGATCAGGAAACCATCGATGGTATTATGGGTAAAACCGTTGCCTCATGGCTGGAGATCAACGATTAAGCCCGGCAAGAAATGCTTTGGTTCGCGCATGACGGGGTGAGATGATCAACGATTTAGCTTCACCCTCTTCCACAATAACCCCGTCAGCCATAAATACGATCCTGTCCGCGACCTGCGCTGCAAAATCCATTTCATGAGTGACAATGACCATCGTCATGTGCTCTTCTGCCAACCCCCGGATCACGTTCAGGATCTCTTGGGTCAGTTCCGGATCAAGAGCCGAAGTCGGTTCATCAAAAAACAAAATATCCGGATGCAATGCCAACGCCCGGGCGATCGCAATTCGCTGCTGCTGCCCACCGGACAATTCACATGGATACGCTTGTGCGTGATCCAGCAAGCCCATTTTCATCAACAGCTGCATCGCTTCGGCATAAGCTTCTGCACGCGGTATGTGCTGCACATGCACCGGTGCATCAATGATATTATCCAATACCGACATGTGGGGAAATAAATTGAAATTCTGAAACACCAGACCGCAACGCTGATGTGCTTTTTTCAAGGTTTCTTTATCGGCGTACGCGAAACTCCCATTCTTATCCACACCGGCAACACATAAATCTCCAAAACATATTTCCCCGCCATCAGCACGTTCCAAAAGCGTAGCGCAGCGCAGCAAAGTCGTTTTACCGGATCCGGACGGTCCGATTATGGCAACAACTTCCCCCTCGTTCACACTCATGGAAATATCACAGAGCACCTGATGCTCCTTAAAACTTTTGGAAAGATGAGATACCTGAAAAACCTGCATTTATTTCACCGGTAATAATTTAATTTTTTCTCAATAACTGCCATCCCGCCGGCGACCAGAATATTGAATATATAATAGAATATTCCCGCGATCACAAACGGCAGCATGGAGGAGGATGCACTGGAAATTTCTTTTGCCACTGTAAACATCTCCAGAACCGACAGCGAAAATGCCAGAGAGGTATCTTTTACCAGCGTAATAACCTCATTAGTCACCGGCGGAATTATCCTCTTGATAACCTGCGGCAGAATAATACGTATAAAAGTCTGCCACCGGGTGTAACCGAGAACATACGCCGCTTCATACTGCCCTTTGGCGATAGATTCTATTCCGCCGCGGTATATCTCCGCAAAATAAGCCGCATAATTAAGGGAAAAGCCAATGATAACCGCCGAAAAACGGTATTCAATGCCGCAAAAAGACAACTCATTCAACTTGATGTTGAAAAGATAATATGGTCCGAAAAACCATACAAATAACTGCAGCATCAGCGGAGTACCGCGCATTATAGAAATATAAGCCCGGAATATATTGCGGAGAATCACACTTCCGGACATGCGCCCCAGCGCCACCAGTAATCCCAATGGCAAAGCAAATATCAACGTCAGAAAAAAGATTTCCGCAGATACCACCAATCCTTTCAGCAATTCAAGAGTCAACGGCAGCAGTTGAGCGGTTTTTTCCAACCCAATCGTCAATATGTCCACAATCACTTCCCGATGATCAAAACGTCTCTGCCATTGAAATATTTTGCGGAAATTTGAGCCGCTGTCCCATCTTTGACCATTTCCAACAGAGTTTTCTGCACAGCATCACGCAACGTTTTATTGCCTTTGGCAAAACCGATACCATACTTTTCAGAGATAACCACCTCTTCAAGCATACGGAAATTACCGCTTTTCATTTTTTCCTGTGCCACTCCGATATCCAATGCAACCGCGTCCACACTGCCGGACTCAAGCTCCATAATAGCATTGTTATAATTAGGAGTCACGACTATTTTACGGAACTTTTTCCCAAGATCTTCGTGACGTGCGCCGCCTTTATTCAATGCTTTCTGCACCGGAGTATCGGTTTGTACCGCGACATTTTTACCAGCCAGATCGGCGGCTTTGACTATATTGTCTTTGGCCCGTACCAGCAAAACCTGACTGTTATCGACATATGGTTCGCTCCACTCATATTTATCTTCTCGGCCATTGATCGTAAAACCGTTCCAAATACAATCTATCATGCCGCTGTTCAACTCCATATCTTTGGCATCCCAGTTGATCGGTTTCAACACCAGTTTCCAATTATTGCGTTTAGCGACCTCACGCGCCAGATCCAAGTCAAATCCGACATATTCAGATCCCTGCTTGTAACCATAAGGAGGAAAATTGGCATCAAAACCAACTGTAAAACTCTTTTTCTGATCTCCACTTTGACCGCATCCGGCAAGCACGATCATCAATACTCCGCACAACGCCATCACAACTTTTTTAACTGACATAGCAACACCCCGTAATATAACAATTTGTTCAGGTTAAAATACCGTTCCTTAATATACCGCCGCAAACACTTAAATGCAAATAAGCAAAGATGCTATTTGACCACAAGTTCCACCGCAAGTTCGGTTACAAACCATCGCCCCTCTTGTTTTTCCGCCCTTCCCTTGACTGCAACTACCTCTTCCCGAAACATTCGGTCTTTGTAAACCATTTTCACACTGGCATCAAAAGAAAAATCCGCCCGGTTTTCTGATACAGAAATATGCAAATTCCCAGTTTCAACATCCATTTTTACCACACCGCGATGTAACAGTATCAACACGGTACGCAATTTATTCCGCGGCAGTTTCTGGTCAAACTCCGGATACTCTGAATACACTCTGACCGGATCGGCAAAAATTGTATCGATCCCGGAATACTTCAATATTCCATGATGCGGAACTTTTGACGGAACTTTATTGCACAATTGAATCATGTTGTTCAACAGTTTTTTCACCGCCCGCTGATCCCGGGTCGCATACCAGTAATATAAACCTGCAGTGATCAGTAATATTGCGATTATCCCTATTGCAAGAATAAGTTTTTTCAAAACAGCAATCCTCCGACTATACGTTCAAGTCTCACCTCTCCGAATACATGTTCTCCGGGATGCTGCGCCCGATTGTCCCCAACGACAAAACAATGCCCGGGGGCAACGGTCAAAGGTTTGATATTCCAATTTCCCCGGTAACGGACGTATGGCTCATCAAGCTTTTCACCATTGACGAATACCGTGCCGTTACGGAATTCGACTTCTTCTCCAGCCAACGCAACAATGCGTTTCAACAGATAACGCTTTCCGAAATATGAAATAACCACCACATCGCCTCTTTGAAGTTTTTTATACCGGTAGCGCAGTAAATTGCAGAAAACCAGACCGCTGCGGTCATAGGCAGGCTGCATACTTTCTCCATTGATAAAGCATGGCCGCAGTACAAATCCGAACAGCAGAATTGCGGATATCACCACCAGCGACATCCGCAACAATACCATTTTGGTCAGCTTCGGGAAAAAAAATTCCTTTACGGCATGTTTGACGTGCAGTCTGAATCCAGAGGAAAGAAATTTTTTCATATTCATTTCCACTGCTGATCAAATTCAGCCGGTTTACTGTTTCATCCGGGCCATACGCCGTTTTTCTTCAGCTTCCATCAGCGGCAGAAAACGTCCTTTATCGCTGGATTTCATATAAGCTTCTTCGGCTGAAATATTGCCGGCATCCAATTCCTGCTGAATGGAGTTATCCATTGATTTCATGCCGCGTCCGACACCGGCATCAATGATTGTACGGATATTGGATATCTGTCCTTCGCGGATCGTGTTGGGCAACCCATCGCTCCACAACAGAACTTCATGCACGGCGACACGGCCGCCGCTGAGCGTCCGGCACAACAGCTGGGAGACGATTCCCTGCAGACACTCTGCCAACATAGTACGGATCTGAGCTTGTTCATCAGCAGGAAATGCATCAATAATACGGTCGATTGTCTGCGGAGCATTATTGGTATGCAAAGTGGCAAAAACCAACATCCCCATTGCAGCACAAGTCAATCCCAGACGCATGGTCTCATTGTCACGCATCTCACCGATCAGCACAATATCCGGGTCAGAACGCATCGCTCCGCGCAAAGCCTGCGGAAACGATGGACTGTGAATCCCCACCTCACGATGAATGATCGTGGAAAGTTTATTCTGATGAACAAACTCAATCGGATCTTCAATGGTAATAATGTGTTTGCTCTCATTCTCGTTGATATAGTCGATCATCGCCGCCAGAGTTGTGGATTTTCCGGAACCTGTAGGTCCGGTAACCAGCACCAATCCGGATTTATAAGTACAGATCTCTTTGAGTACCTGCGGCAATGCCAACTCATCCAAAGTCAATATTTTACTGGGGATCTGACGCAGAACACACGCCATACCGTGGTAATTGTAGAAAAAATTACACCGGAAACGTGCCAATCCGGGAATTTCATGGGCAAAATCCAAATCATGAGTTTTCATGAATGTTTCCCACCGTTTCTCCGGCAGACAGATCTCTTTCATCAGAGTTTCCATAGATTCCGAAGTCAGGATGTTATCATCCAACGGGCGGATATTGCCGTGAAAACGGGCTTTTGCCGGAAAATTTATGGACAAATGCAAGTCAGACCCGCCGTCAGCAAGCATCTGGCGTAAATAACTGTTGATAATCGGTTCGTTTTCCATAGTCGTTCTTCCTGTTATTTCTTTTTGTTCGCCATTGCTTCCCGCTGGGCATACAGTGCATTAAGCTGGGAGATCACTGTCTGATCTTTCATTACCGCCAGCGCAGCATCATGAGTCATCAGACCTTCAGTGAATTTTTCCAATGCACACTGATCAAATGTACACATTCCCTGCTTATTGCTGGTGACCATGGTGGATTCCAGCCGGAAAGTCTTGCCTTCACTGATGATATTGGCAACTGCCATGGAATTCAGCATGATTTCATAAACAAGTGTCAATCCGCCGAAACCGTCAGGAACCAGTTTCTGACAGATAACCCCGCGCATACTTCCGGCGGTCATTGCCCGGATCTGCGGCTGCTGCGACGGCGGAAACACATCAAGCAGACGGTTCAGGGTAGTCGCAGCATTGCCGGTATGCAAAGTACCGATAACCAAATGCCCGGTTTCTGATGCGGTAATGGCATTTTCAATTGTTTCAAGGTCGTGCATTTCTCCGATCACAATAATATCCGGGTCCTCACGCAAAGCAGCTTTGAGAGCGGTACGATAGCTGGCAGTGTGTTTACCGATTTCACGTTGGGAAACCTGACAATTTTTGGAGATTTGAAGTATCTCAATGGGATCTTCCACGGAAATGATGTGATCGCTCCGTTTCTCATTTATGATATCGGTCATTGCTGCCAGAGTAGTAGATTTTCCACTGCCGATGGGCCCGGTGACCAGCACCAGACCGTTGTGATAATCCAACAGTCGTTTTATATAGACGACATCTTTGGGCAGGAATCCCAACTCTTCCAATGAACTGATATGATCAGCAACCAAACGATAACTGCCGGCAATACCCTCTTTTTGTTCCATCAGGCAAACCCGGAAACGGTTTTCTCCGACCTCAAGAGCAGAACTTAAATCCTGACATTCTGCAAACTTTTTGCGATCTTCTTCAGACAGCAGTGCCGTATTCAACCTTTCCGCATCACTGGCGGTAAGCACATAACTGTCAAGTCGTTCTATCTGACGCATACGCCGCACAAACGGAGGCGATCCGGCAGAAATGTGCAGATCGCTGCACCCCAGTGCCCGTACTCCGGTCAACAGCAGAACCATCCGTTCCGCGACCTCCTCATCACTCAAAGAAGATACATCACTGAGCCCGGGCAAATCACTGTAACCGCTGACACCGGTCACATCTGCCGCTTCATAACTGACCACATCATCTTCCTGCCCCGGAAACACTCCGGCTGCAGCCTGTTGGCAGGCATAATCGACCAACGCCTGAATCTGTTCCACCAAATCATTCTGTTCAGATAGTTCCAAACCTTCGCAAAGCCGTTCAACGACAGCCTCTGCAAACACACCCAAATCCTGAGTACGTCCCAAAGTTTCCCAGAGTTGACCGGCATCCTCATCAGACAAAACGCCGTTGTCCGCCAACACATAAGCGAACCATTGAATATCCAGCGGTGTTTCCGGTATCATTCAAATGTCTCCTTTTTTCAATGGTATTTTGTATCTTTTCACGTTACACTGATTATACAATACAACATTTTTTTCTCAAGTCAACCGCAAAAACAGTTTTATGGAATAAAAAAAACCATAAGGTATTTGAAAAAAACTGCGATTGGCGTTATATTACATTAACAGTTTGGTATGTTTATGCCCTTTTACTCAAATTTATGGAGGTAACCCCGTGAGTTTTAATCTGTTGGTATTTGTCAAGCAGGTTCCGGATACGCAGAATATTTCCGGCGATGCGATGACACCCGAAGGTACGGTCAACCGTGCTGCCCTCCCGGCAATCTTCAATCCTGAAGACCTCAACGCCCTGGAACTGGCCCTTCAATTGAAAGACCGTTATAACGCCCATGTCACAGTGGCTACAATGGGTATGCCGGCTGCTGCAGAAGTCCTGCGCCAGTCGCTCTATCGCGGTGCAGATCGCGGAATTCTGGTAACTGACCGCGCACTTGCCGGTGCCGATACTCTCGCGACCAGTTACACTCTCAGCTGTGTTGCCAAGAAACTTGGTAATATTGACCTCGTTCTCTGCGGACGGCAGGCTATTGACGGAGACACCGCACAGGTCGGTCCTCAAATCGCCGAAAAATTGCACATCCCGCAAATCTGCTATGTCGAAGAGGTCAACAGCCTCGAACCCGGCAAGATCGTCGCCAAACGTGCGATCGAAGGCGGTTATGAGATTCTCTCTTCGCCGCTTCCCGCTTTGCTGACCGTCATTGATGCCAATGATCCGCGTCCCATCAATGTCAAACGGATGATGAAATTCAAACGCGCCCGTACCGCCGGTGAAATCGACATGGCTGCCAAAAAAGGCGAAATCGCCGATGCCGAAGCATGCAAAGCTGATCTGAAAGCCCGCGGCTTGCTCATGGATGAGTATTCCGCAGCCGATATCAATGCCGATCCATCACGGATCGGATTCCCCGGCTCACCGACCAAAGTCAAACAGGTCATGAGCGTTGTCCTCACCGCCGGTGAAGCAAAAACCGTTTCCGCCGATGCCGAAGGTATCGCCGGACTTATGCACGAACTTATCAGCGATCACACTCTGGGGTAAGCAAAATGGCCAATATTGGAAACGTCTGGGTTTTTATTGAACAGGAACAGGGCAAAATCGCCGGAGTCAGCTTGCAGCTGGTCTCCAAAGGCCGTGAACTTGCCGATCGTCTCGGAGTCAAACTGGAAGGTATCCTGCTGGGAGATAATCTCTCCGGATGTGTTGATACTCTCTACCATTACGGCTGCGACCGGGTAATCCTCGCAGAAGACAGCCGCCTGGAACCTTTCACCGTACTGCCGTATGCAAAAGTCATCATGCAGCTCATTCTTGAGCATAAACCTAATATCCTCCTTTTCGGAGCGACCCTCAAAGGCAGAGAACTTGCCCCCCGTATCGCTTCAGAAAAACTTGCCGGTTTGACAGCAGACTGCACCGATTTGCAGATCGATGATTTTGAAGACAAAAAGAATAATCAGAGTTACACCGACAAACTTATGCAGATCCGTCCTGCATTCGGCGGCAATATCATCGCCACCATCGTCAACACCTGGGATGATCCCCAGATGGTCACCGTGCGTGAAGGCGTGATGAAACTCGGCGATGCCGACACTTCCCGTACCGGTGAATTGCTCAAAGTCGATGTCAAACTTGATGATACCGATACGGTTGTCAAAGTTATTGAGCGCGTCCGTGCCGACAAAGAAGTCGATCTGCAGGGTGCTCAAATTATTGTCGCCGGAGGTTACGGCGTCGGTTCTAAAGAAAATTTCAAACTCATCTATGACCTTGCCGAGGCAATCGGCGGTGAAGTCGGTGCCTCCCGCGCCGCAGTTGACGCCGGTTGGATCAGCCATGATCATCAGGTCGGACAAACCGGTGTCACCGTACGTCCGCGCCTCTACATTGCCTGCGGTATTTCCGGTTCAATTCAGCACACTGCCGGCATGAGCGAATCCAAAAAGATCATCGCGATCAATACCGATCCCGATGCACCGATTTTCAGCTGCGCTCATTATGCGATCGTCGGTGACTTGAATCAGGTTATTCCGCAAATGATCAAAGCGTTCAAAGCCAAGCAGCAGTAACAGGAGAATTTCTTACGATGTTGAACTATTTTTCTGACAATAAAGATCTCGAATTCACTTTGGGGTCACTGGAGCTTGCCGAAATCACTGAACGGTTGGAGAACAACTATCGGCATGCGGAAAAATTTGAATCCGCGCCTGTGGATTTCAAAGATGCCATGGATAACTATGAGCGTGCACTCAAAGTCATCGGTGAAATTGCTGCGGAACGTATTGAAGCCCGTTCCCGTACCGTTGACCAGGAAGGTGCGAAATTCAAAGACGGCAAAGTCATTTATCACCCGTTCACCCTCCAGAACCTCGAAGATCTCACTCAAGCCGGTCTGATGGGCGTTATGCTCGGTCATGAATACGGCGGTTTGAACTTCCCGGTCTCAGTTTACACGATGATGACCGAAATCGTTTCCCGTGCCGATGCATCTCTGCAGAACATTTTCGGCTTGCAGGATATCGCAGAAACCATCAGCTTTTTCGGCAACGATGAACAAAAAGCCCAATATCTGCCCCGCTTCGCAACCGGCGAACTCGACGGTTCAATGGATTTGACCGAACCTGATTATGGTTCAGACCTCCAGTCAGTGCGTCTGCGTGCGTGGCAGGATGAAAACGGTCAGTGGTACCTCAACGGCATGAAACGCTTTATCACCAACGGCTGTTCCAAAGTGCATCTGGTTCTGGCCCGTTCCGAAGAAGGTACGACGGATGGACGCGGCTTGTCCATGTTTATCTGTGAAGCATGTCCGCAACTGGTGGTGCGCCGCATTGAAGATAAAATGGGTATTCACGGAGTTGCGACCTGCGAATTGCAATTCAATGATGTACCTGCCCAGCTCTGCGGCAAACGCCGTCTCGGATTGATCCGCTATGTTATGAGTTTGATGAATGGTGCCCGCGTGGCAATCAGTGCCCAGGCTGTAGGTATTGCCGAGGCTGCCTACCGTCAGGCCCGTAAATACGCTTCAGAGCGTGAACAATTCAAACGCAGCATTGATAAATTCCCGGCGATTTTCTCCATGCTCAGTTCCATGAAAGTCCGGCTCACTGCCGCCCGCGCCCTGCTCTACGAAACCACCCGGATCGTTGACTTGCGCAATGTTTACACTCATATCGTGGAACACGGAACTCCCACTGATGAAGATCGCGTCAAACAGAAATATTACACCAAACTGGCAGCTCAGCTCACTCCGATGTGCAAAGCTCTTGCCACTGAAAGTGCAAATTCTATTGCCTATGATGGTATTCAAATCCATGGCGGTACCGGTTACATGCGGGATTTCAACGCGGAACGCTACTACCGGGATGCCCGTATCACCAACATCTACGAAGGTACCACCCAGTTGCAAATCGTTGCCGCCATCGGCGGAGTCATGCAGCGCGATGCAGATACCAGAATTAAAGAGTTATGCGAAATCAAGCTGCCTGACAATTTGGCAATTTTGCGGAACAAACTGGTGGAATTGCACGCAAAACAGCTTGATGCGGTTAAATTTGTATCTGAAAAGCGCACTGATGACGGAGCAAAAGATACCGCATACCATGATTTGATGGCACGCAATCTGGTGGAAATGGAAACCTACATTTTTGTCGGATTGCTGTTGTTGCGTGACGGTGCGATCTGTGCCGATCGTGCCCCGATCGCAGAAAGATATGTTTTGGATGCTGTTGCAGAATTCAACCGCCGCTATGCGGTCATCACATCCGGTGACGATTTGCTGATCCAGAACCACCGCGACATCATTGATTACTGATAAGGAGTATTTATTTTTATGAACAACAGTTACCTTGAACGGGCAAGAAAAGTTATTACCGATCCGCAGATTCTCTCTGTAGTAGCCGCAAAACGAGCCAAACAACTGGCAACCGGCGCACGTCCGATGATCAAATGTGATTCAGAAAATCTGCTGGATATTGCGTTGTTGGAAATCGCAGAAGGATTGCTTTCCTACGAATTTCCGGATGAAAACGAAACTGCAGCGGCAGCAACTGCCGATGCAGAATAAAATACGCCTGCATAAACAAGGCTGTTGCAAAACCTCCCAAAAGGTGAGCAACAGCCCTTTTGCTTTTATTCAGCGGTGATGCTTCGGTGCCGGACGGTGATGCTTCGGTGCCGGACGGTGATGCTTCGGTGCCGGACGGTGATGCTTCGGTGCCGGACGGTAGTCCCCCGGCTGCTGATAAATCGTAACTGCCGGTTCAGAACGGACAACTTTCAGCACCAGATCAACTATTCCGGCTGCCAAATCCAGACCATCGCGCTTATGATGTCTGCCGTGCGGTCCGGCAAATACTGCAGTTCCAGCGAACATAACTGTTGCAATCAACATAATTTTACCTAATTTTTTCATTTTTATTCCCTTTCATTATTTAAATTGTTGTTTTATCAGCATCTCCCCCGATGCTTTCAACATTTTAACGTTCAAGAAAACCTAATTATTTTATCAAATAAAAAAATATCGACTTTTTTTGTAAACTTTTACAGTTTTGCCGGGTAGAATTCTGATTTCAATATTTCCGGACTTGCTGAAGCAGCAGGATTTTCATCTGTATTTATCAGTTTTATATTGACTTTTCCGACGGTGGTGCTATTTTAATTGTTATGCGTAACAATATGTATAACAGGTGAAAAAATTGAATTCTGACCACAAAATACGCACTATTGTAATTGGATTCGGTTTTATGGGACAAACCCATACCGGCAATCTTCTGCGCTCCAGACACGCCACTATTGCCGCTATCGTTGACCCCTGCCCTCCCGAAGAACGTCTTGCCAATGTCCACGGCAATCGGGACACCGTTTTTATTACAGCAAGCGATATTGCCGGGATTCCCCATTTTGTCTCTCTTGATGAGGCGTTGCAAAATGTGACTGCTGATGCCGCTATCGTCGCTCTGCCGACCAAACTTCACAGTCAGGCGGTTATAAAATGTCTCAACGCCGGATTACATGTTTTTGTGGAAAAACCCTTTGCTGTGGAAGCTGATGAATGTGATGCCATGCTCAATGCAGCAGCTATGTCCGGCAAAATTCTGGCGGTGGGCTATGTCGTCCGGGCAATGGGCGCATACGCAAAATTGCGTAATGAATGTATCTCTCACCGGCTCGGCAAACTGCATTATATGCGGTTGACCCGAATGACCGGCGTACCATTATGGGGCAACTGGAGCGATCCGGAATTTGTCCGTTCATCCGGGGGAGCGTTGTTCGATTTGACTTCACATGATGTGGATTTTGCCCGGTACTGTCTGGGAGATCCGGAACGGATCACGGTAAATAATGAACTGAAAAAAGTTTTCAACGGCAATATGATCTCGGCAGTAGCATCATTCAAAGAAAGCAAGGTCGAGTTTTCCGGTGGTTTTGTGCTGCCGCCTGCCCTCCCCTTTGAATGCGGCGTGCAGGCTTTTTTTGAAAATGCTGCGGTTTGCATTTCTGCGAATGGGAATTGTTACCGGGAAACCCGCCATGACGGAACATTCTGTGATACATTCTTTTCCGGAGATGATCCTTATGCAGTTGAAATCGAAAACTTTTTGCAGGCAATCATCAATAATTCACCAACAGCATTGCTTTGTACGGCAGAAGATGCCGCCCGCACTGCCGCATGCTGCCGTGAAATCATGCTTCAAATACAAAAATAAAATGTTTTTATAAAATTTTTACCGGAGGAATTTTGATTATTATGAAATATTTTTACATCCTGATCGTTACATTGGTTTGTTTTGCGGTGCTTCATGCTCAAACGCAGCTGATTCCCGGAAAAGTACAGAAAATTTCTATTGTCAGTAAACTTGACAACTCGTCCCAACCGGTAAAAATCATGCCCGCATCCGGAGATGCTCCGCGCCCGCTGCTGGTGGTACTGCATACCTGGAGTCAATCGGTCAACTCCGGAACCGGCAGCTATGTAAAATTATGCAAGCAGAAAAACTGGCACATGGTTTTTCCGCACTTCCGTGGCCCGAATTGGACTCCGGAAGCCTGCGGATCTGATCTGGTGATTTCCGATATTGAAGATGCTGTATCTTACATGTGCAAAAATTTCAATGTCGATCCGAAACGGATTTATTTGTTGGGCGGTTCCGGCGGCGGACACTGTTCTCTGCTTATGGCAGGACGGCGGCCGGATCTTTTCACTGCAGTAAGTTCCTGGTGCCCGATCAGTGATATCGCCCGCTGGCACGCAGAAAAACGCCTTCACAACCGCCACAGCAGATATGCTGACCACATTGAAAAATCCTGCGGCGGAGATCCAGCCGTCTCTCCGGCAGCAAAATATCAGGCTCAATTGCGTTCACCATTGAGCTGGCTTGCCAATGCCGCCGGAAAAACCATTATTGATATCAGTACCGGGATCCACGACGGTCATACCGGGAGTGTCCCGGTCGGTCATGCGATCAGAGCCTACAATATGCTCGCCGATGTCAATGACCGGATATCCGACAAAGATATCCAATTCATTGAAAAAAACCGTCGGGTGCCTGATCACCTCGCGGTAAAAACAAGTGATCCGGCATACGGTAAACATACTGTTTATCTGCGTAAAATATCCAACCGTGTGCGGCTGACACTTTTTGAAGGCGGACACAATATTTTCCCGGATATCGGTGGAGAATTTTTGGAACGGCAATGCGCCGGACATGCTCCGGACTTTTCCAACGGCAAAGCGTTGAACAATAAAATGGTAGAATTAACCAAATAAAAGGAATTTTCCATGAATATTTCTGAACTTCCCTGCGGCAGTGCCCCTGCCCCGGCGGCTTACCCATATTTTCCCACCCGCTGGCAACATGTTCTGTACCGGAACTGGTCGCTGGTTCCGCCGGAAGTGCTTGCCGATATCCTGAACTGCGACGTGACGGCCGTAATCACAGCGGCTCAGGAGTTGGGGTTGCCGGGAAATACCGCCACTGTTCCGCAATGGCGCACATCCGGTTATCTGACCCTTATCCGCAACAACTGGCAGCTGCTTGATTATGAACAATTACTTAAACTGCTTGATTTCACTCCGGAAAGACTTGCTTATACGCTGAAAGAAGAAGATTTCTGTTTTTATAAACTTGGACAGCTCAAGCCTGCATGCCCGAAGGTACGCTATACGCCATTGACTCCGGAACAGCAAAAACGCACGGAGCAAATCAGAGAATTGATGCTAAAACATTTTCCCGGCGAATTACAGGAATATGTTGAACCGCCGTTTGCCTTTACCGGCAAATATCATTCGCTGGAACCGGCAGGAAATAATCAGGATACATTTGAATTCAATTTTATCCATTCCTATGCCGCCAGCTGCGGAGATGTTCTCGGCGAAGCCGAGCTGTGTGATCCTGTTCCGGAAAATCTGCTCGCTCAATATGCTTCTATGGGTATCAAGGGGGTGTGGCTTCATGCTCTGCTGTATCTGCTCTGCCCGATCCCGGGCGCAGAAGAATTTTCTGCCGGTCACGATCTACGGTTGAAAAATTTACAGCTCATCGCCCAAAGATGCGCAAAATACGGTATAAAAATCTATCTTTACCTCAATGAACCGCGCAGTATGCCGCCGGCTTTCTATGAAAAATTCCCTCACTGGGGCGGCAGAAGCGTACGCGGCACCCGGACATTATGCACTGCGGCAGCCCCGGAAATACTGGAGTATCTTGAACATGCCATGCGCTTTTTATTTACTCAAGTACCTGAACTCGGCGGTGCATTGACCATTACCATGTCGGAAAATCCCACTCACTGCCATTTCGATTATCACGGCAGCGAATGTCCGATGTGCCGGAATATACCGCAGGAAAAAATCATTGCCGATATCAATCGTGCCATGGAACGCGGCATGCATGCCGCCGCGCCGGATGCCCGCATGCTCTGTTTTGACTGGGCATGGCGGCGCAGTGAAAATGATTCCGAGGTGATAAGTTTCAAGAAAAAAGTCATTGATCTGCTCCCCAAAAACAAAAATGTTTATGTCGTCAGTGTCAGCGAATGGGGATTGATAACCAGGGTCGGAGGCGTGGAACAATATCTGGTCGACTACTCCATCAGTCAGCCCGGTCCGGCTGAGGAGGCAAAGGCGGTTTGGCAGTATGCCAAAGCTGTCGGACTTGGTACGGTGGCAAAAATACAAATCAATAATTCATGGGAACTCTCTGCCATTCCGAATATTCCGGTACCGTATCTGGTCAAAAAACATCTGGATAATCTGCGCGCGTCGGGAGTTGACGGAGTGATGCTGAGCTGGACGCTGGGCGGATATCCGGGCGGCAATCTGGAAATGCTCAATGCGTCTCCGGAAGAGATCGCCGCGGTCAGATTCGCTCCGGAAATCGCCGGTAAAGTGGTGCAGGCATGGAAAATTTTCAGTGATGCATTCAGCGAATTTCCATTCAATGTCAATGTGATCTACACCGCACCGGTAAATTACGGTCCGATGAATATACTGCATGCCAAGTCTACCGGATATCAGGCTACGATGGTCGGATTTCCCTACGATGACTTGAATTCATGGCGCGCAGTCTATCCCGAAGATATATTCATCAGCCAGTTTCAGAAACTTTCAGAAAAATGGGCAGAAGGTATTGCCGTATTGGAAAGCGTTTCCGGGAATACCAATGCCGGATTTGCCGAATTGCTCCGGATATCCACCGCAGCATATTGCCATTTCCGCAGTACGTTTTTGCAATCGTTTTTTGTTCGCGCCAGAAATGCCGGAGACCGGGAAACTATGCGTAAGTGTGCAACCGAAGAGCAAACTCTTGCCATCAAACTTTACCACATTGCCAGAGTTGATTCGCGTATCGGTTTTGAGGCAAGCAATCACTATTACTACACGCTCAACGATTTGCGCGAAAAGGTCATAAATTGTGATTATATCCTCAATGAGGAGTTGTCATGAAAAAACGTGCTTTGAAAATATATTTTGCCGGAGACCTTTTTGACGCCAAAGACATCGGTGGCAATCTGATGCTTTCCCGGGCGATTGAGTCGGTTTCCGACCGCCGTTACCAGATCATGCTGCCGCAGGACGGTGAATGTGAAGTGAGCGACCGCACCTCGCAAAGCATCCGGGATGCAGATTTTGAATTGCTCTGCTCCTGCGATATTATCGTTGCCAACTTTGACGGTCATGATCTGGATTCCGGAACCGTTGCCGAATTCTGTTTTGCAAAAATGCTTGATATGCCGGCTGTTCTGTTGCGTACCGATTTCCGGAACAGCGGTGATAATACCCTTCCGGACGGTGAGCCGTGGAATTTGATGTGTTCCCACTATCCCCGCACAGAAGTTCTGCATATCAACGGCATGATTCGCTATCACGAGTGCCGGAAATCCTGTCCGGAAAACATGCCGCAAGCCTATTACACGTCAATAGCCCAAGATGTAACTGCGGCATTGGATAAAGTTTGCGCCATCAAATCATGGTTAAAAAACGATCAGCTGCCCAGCCATTATCAAAACGTATTCCGGAGTATCGGCGGCACGCTTGCCGACCGGTTCCCGGCTGACCGGTTGGCTGCTCTGCTGGGCGAAAAAAATGCCTCAGGTCTTTATGATTGATCATCGGTTGGCAAGTTTGTTGAAAAAGTGCAAACCGGCAACTTCTGCAAGCACTTCTTTTTCAAATCGCAACGTAATTTTTCAAGAGCTTTTTGAGAACTTTTGAAATTACCTCTAATGTAAATTAAAATTCCGGTCATAAACCTGAGTTATATACTGTTCTTTGTCACCGGAAGCCTGCCGGACAAACAGAGTAACTTTGGGATTATTTTTTATCTCAGCATATCCCAAAGATCTGACCTCTCCGGTCACATAAAGTAAATTGGCAACATTTCTGTGGCGAAGCATGATTTTAGCAACACCAAGCATATTAAAGTGGTACAAGTGATTGGCATCAGATGGAACCATGTAAGAATCTGCCGCCAACACCCAATCCGATGTCACACTGGGACTTGTCCGGCTTGATGCCGGATGCTTGGAATACTTGAAAAGCGGAAATATACCCCGTTCATTGACCTGGCTTTCTTTGTTATTGTATGCCAGAGCGTAGGCATAAAATCCGGGATAAGTTGTCTCCGGGCATCCTTTGGTATCCAACGACGGACAAATAAATACTCCGGGAACTTTCTGCGCTCTCATCCAAGCGTAATCTTTACCATCATGCATATCATAAGAAGCTCCGCCAAGATAAGGAGACATCACCGTATAACCGCTGCACCACCATGCTGATGTATACACCCCTCCGCTTTGATGCTTCCAGTAACCATCATTATCACCGGCATACGATTGCGCTGCCACTCCCATCTGATGCTGATTACTGACACAATTACTGCCTTTGCCGCGTTCACGCGCCTGCTGCAATGCCGGTAAAAGCATTGCAGCAAGGATCGCGATAATCGCGATAACGACAAGCAATTCTATCAAAGTAAATGGGTTACTGCGTTTCATAATTTTTATCTCCTCAGCGGATTATTTCAAATAAAGCTGTACCATTGGCACGCAAATCAAACCGGATCACGTTACTGTTTTCAGCAACGATTTTTCCGGAATGAAGGTCTTTCACCTGTGCGACCTTTTCCGGCAGACATACTGTTTTTTTACCGCCGACTCCGGAATGCAAAGAGAGGAAATTACCATCCGTACTGACAAAATCATGGTCGTTGTCCACATAGGTATGAACTCCCGCCGCACGGTAAATATTGCGGATCATCCGGGAGGGTATCGCCGGCAGTGCCGCATAAATGCTGGTCGCACCTCTGACTTTTTTCACACCGAGTACCGGCTCACCGCTGGTAAAGTTGGCAAGGATCTTCGCTTGCGGATCATCCAGCGTGAAGTACGGCAGTGCCGGAACCACATTGTAACGGTATCTGCCGGAAACCGTGGAACCTTTCATACCGGAGGTGTAGGGAGCGACCTCTTTGTTGACCATTGCCAGCGGCAGCATTTTGCCAGGAACTTTGAAAGGTTTGACTTTGAATCCGGTCAACTCCTCAACCGCAGCTGCACTCAAATTATTGTATTTATCCAGATAACCGTCGCCCCAACGCCACAGCAGGGTCTTGTCTTTGCTGTGCAATCTGTTATGTACCGCTTCAAGCAGTTTGCCGCTGATCTGATGGGTGCCGCCGAAAACAAAGACCTTGTACTGATCCACCGGAAACTCATCTTTCAGGATATCCTGCAGATAGAAAATGTCAAACTGCGTACCGGAGGTGGACAATTCAGCCGCCAGGAATCCGCCGGTGGCACCGAGGAAAAAGTGCATATCACGTTCCGTAAAGTCACCGGTATGTTCAATGGCAGCTGTGTCGATCAGCAGACAGACTTCCGGTTTCCAGCGGATGGGCATTTCCAACTGCCGGCGGGACATATTCTGCAGCAGAGCGACTTCATCCATGATACCTGCGTTGTTCAACCAGCCGGGCCAGAATGTGTAAATACGGAATCCGGCACCGTGACGGAGCGTGGTCATCATCTCTTTTGCCCAGTGAGACTGGCTGGCAAACAAAGTGTCCGGTCCCCAAGTGGTCGCGTACGCACCGATGCAGAAACTGCGCAGATCCATTTCCGGACTCCAGATCTTGTTGCCCAGATGGGCACTGCCCGGGGCACCGTACTGGGCGGAGGACAGACCGTTGCGGCGCAGATTGTAGTTGCCCGGATTACCGAACATATCCACGCTTTTTGAATTGTACTGGTAATAACCGGTGGAAACGCAAATACCGTGATAACCGTAGTGCATCGCACCGGAAATACCGGCACTGTCACTGGGATAAAGCCAAGTCAGACAGCGGCCGCCGGTGGCATCTTTGATCGTCTTGGTCATGGCATTGGTCAAATCCAGCTGTGCCCAGCCGAATGCCGCCACATAATCAGCCACAGCGCGGTTGACAAAGAAATTTGCCCCGGCACGTTCCGCATCACTGGGAATCTGCGCAGTTTCAAAGGTCACTTCCTTATTCTGCCACGCTGCCCGCAGTGCTTCGACCGTAACATATCTCTTTTTCAGGAAATCCCGGAAGTAACGGAGCATCGCAGCACTGTAATCCCCGCGTCCCAACTGTCCGGCATAACCGCCGTACGGGATGTAGGGATACAACTGATTGTCCATTTCTCCGGAAATACCATAACCGATGATCTTCTCTGAAATCGGGGATTTTTCAAAATATTCCACTGTGGCACGAATCAAATCGGTATACATTTTGGTTTTCAGCTTTGACGCGTGGGAAATACTGACCCGGGCACGATCCGGAACTTCCGACATATCCCGATAGGGATGACCGACTTTGCCCAGCCGTTTCGGACCGTCGAGCCACAATTTGTATCCTTTGCCGGTGAGCATCAGATCGCCCTGCAGAGCCGGATCTTTGGCGAAATTTTTGGGCATACCGTTGCAGATAAGCGGCACGATATAGGCATCCGGATCATGGCGGAGCTGCGCCGCAGCATCGATCAGAACCTGCTCGGTGATGGAGAAATCATAGTTGCCGGAACCGTCATCGATCAAATCAGCATTGTGAATAAACGGCTGGGTCGCTCTCATATTGATATAGATCTGGTGAACTTTTATTCCCACCCAGTCATTCATCTGCCGGACTTCCGGACAATAGGGTCTGCCGGTACAATACATACCGGACGGATGCGGTTTGCCATTGATAAACAGCGTGGACTTGCCATTGCTCTGCTTGACCACGGCAACCGGGCGTTTGAAAGGTTTCTCTTTGGCTCCGATGGTAACGTCTCCAAGTTTCAGATAAATTCCGTCTTTGAAACGGATACGGTACAGCTCCAGAAAACACTCATATTTACCGGGAGGCATGAACATCGGAGCAAAAGCGATATTCAAATTTTTCCGGTCAAGTTTGATTTCCTGCGGAGCAAGTTCCAAACGGAATCTCCGGTTGCCCTGAGTAAAGATCACTCTGCCGATGGTAACTTCTTCAGGGATATCCCCTTGCAAAGCGATATTCATCACTCCGTCGGCAGGAAATTTATCGGAATAACTTTTTTTGCTGACATTCAGCAATTCGCGCGGACCGATATAAAGATCTTCCCGGCGGTTGTTGACGATTGCCGCCGTTCCGCCATTGCCGAAATCACGCGCCGAACCGTCCCGGATACCGGCAAATGCCCAAGCTGAATCGTCAAAATCATTTTCGCTCCATTTCCCGGAGGGAACTCCGGAAAAAACTTTGCTTTTGTCATCGGATACAATAAAGTATTCTTTGCCGTTCACATCACGGACAAAGAGTTCAAACATGGCTTTTTTACCACCGGATGAACAACTGACCAACAACGCCAGCGTATTTTTTCCGGACTTCAATACCGGAGTAACATCAGCTACTCCGGGCGCAAATTGCCCACCGTTTCCGAAACCGCTGCCATTCACAAAAAGTTTGGCCCCGTTATGTCCGAGAAAACGGATGTACGCCTCCTGCGGTGCGGCATCAAGAGTAAAAGTACGGCGGATCACCGCTTTGCCTTTTTCAATGCCATCCCACAACGCATAGCCCTGCCACTCATTGTTGTAAATAGCACGTTCCCGGTTGACTGTAAAATTTTTATCCACCGCGACAGAACGGATAATGGCACTGCCGGAGTTGCTGCTGACGGTCAAAGTTGCCAGCGATGCGGTTGACGGGACTTCAAAATCCAAAAAACACGGCGGAGCAAGCGGACGCTCATACCGGGCCAGCACTTTATCTCCGGCATCGCGGAAAACCAGAGTCACGACTGTATCCGGAGCGACATTGGCGGAATCAATGATCATCCGGTATTCGACCAACGGATTCAACCGGGCGGTTTTCCACATAAAATTGCCGGGGAATTTGATTTTGAGACCTTTTTTGACTTTTTCAAGTTTCACGCCGTCGGCGATAAAATCCCGGCTGATAAGAGCGTCGGCACTGTTGATATTGAGTGTGGAGAAATCTTCAAAAAATATCCGGTTGCCGGAAGGTTGAAATTTTTTAACGGTGACATCATCAAAATTGCATTTGAATACCCCGTCACCGCCGGTGACTGCAAAACGGAGAAAACCATCCCGGGAAGCCTTGTATCTCACCGTGAATTCACGCCAGGAATGTTCGGGAAGCATGGATTCATGCCGCTGATAGGCACGCAATGCCCGTCTGCCGGGGCCCATGACCCGGATATCTTCACTGACCCGGCCCTTTTTGTCTTCAAGTTTAAAGAGTGCGGAAATATTTGCATCGGTGAGGCTTTCCAGACGGTAACGCAGAGAAAGTTGATAAGTTTCGCCTTTTTTCACGACGGCGCGGCTGGCAGTCGGCACGGCGATCTCAAAATCTCCGGCAAAGTTGGTTTTTTCGACCCGCAGAGAGGATTTTCCGGAAAAAGCGTTGACAGTATCGAGCGAGAATTTCTGTTCAGAACCCTCGGCTTTATCCAACCGCCATTGAGCCAAGTCACCTGATTCAAAATCAAGCCTCAAATCAGAAACACCCGCAGTTTCATTAGCGGGTGTTTCGGTTTCATTCACAATTTTTACTGAGATATTTGTCAACACTCCATCTGCTGTACGCCCGCTGTAACCGCCGAAACGGAAACCGCTTCCACAGCAGAAACTCTCCATGGGGAACTTCCGCAGCAATCTGCCGTCCAAATAGAGTTTGCCTTCGCCTTTGGCCCATGTCAACCGGACTTTGAAAGTTTTACCGGCGGCAACCGGAACGACGGTTTCACAACCGGGCAGCGGTTTTTTATCATCGTAATGATGGAAAAAGAGCCGCAATTTGCCATTGGAAAGTTGATTGATACCGAGTTCGGTTCTGCCGCTGCGGAAAAACGGATAGGTATTGATTTTGCCGGGAGCCAATGCTCTGGAGAAATTACCGGTGAATTCAAAAGAGATCTCACCGGATTTTGCACCGGAAAGCATTTCCGCATTGATACTTTCGCCGGGAGCATCGAGTTGTTTTTCGCTGTATATTTCAGCCATTCCGCTGCCGGAGGCGGCAGTGGTGGTATCGGTGATGACAAAGTTCTCAAATTTACCGTCGGCGAGGCGGAGCGGTTTGCCGCCGCTGCTCATCCCGCCGATGGCGAATTTCCGTCCCCACGGGATGGAGGTCAGTTTGGATGAGCCGATCAGTCTGCCGTCAAAATAAAGTCTCGTACCGGTTTTGCCCCATTCGGCTTTTACGGTAAAGGGTTTGCCGGGAATGATTTTGACCACTTTTTCCATGCCGAATGATTTTTTATTTTCATCGCGGGGGTGGAAAAAGAGCCGGAGAGTTTTCTCGGAAAGCTGTTGGATGCCCAATTGATGTGCGCCGGAATAGAACAACATATAGAGGTTCTCTTTGCCGCGTTCAAAACGGTCAAATTTTCCGGTGAATTTGAAAGAGATCGTACCGCCGTCAGGATTGAGGACGCCATCGGCATCTTCATAGATGCACTTTTCAGTGGCATCGTATTCATCCCGGGTATAGGTCGGAGTTGCCGCGGAGGCGGTCTCTGCCTTCAGGGAATCGGTGATCACGATATTTTCGAACACACCTCCGGCGACCCGGATCGGCTTGCCGCCGCTGCTCATGCCGCCGATCATGAAATTCCGTGCCCACGGAATGGAGGTCAACTTGGATGAACCGATGATTTTACCGTCGAAATAAAGTTTCGTACCGGCTTTGCCCCATTCGGCTTTTACGGTAAAGGGTTTACCGGGAATGATTTTGACCACTTTTTCCATGCCGAATGATTTTTTATTTTCGTCGCGGGGGTGGAAAAAGAGCCGGAGAGTTTTCTCGGAAAGCTGTTGGATGCCCAACTGATGTTCGCCGGAATAAAACAGCATGTAGAGATTGTATTTCTCCTGACCGAAACGGTCAAATTTTCCGGTAAATTTAAAAGATATTGACCCGCCGTCAGGGTCCAGAATGCCCTCGGAACTGTTGCCGAAGCCTTTGACCGAAGCATCATATTCTTTCAGGTTGAATGTTTCAACCGCCGTCAAGGTCAAAGCGCAGAAACACAACGCCACGACTAACGATAAATATCTCTTCATAAAACAGCCCTTTCTATATTTTACGTTTTTTGAAAACTGTAAGTTTACCCGAATTACTGTAATAAATATAGTCCCAAACTTGTAAAAAAACCTTAACTTGACAATCAATTACAAGCACAAAACATCCAAAGACGTCTATTATTATACACAACACACCAGTGTTTGTCAATAGAAAATGAAAAAAAAAATCAAAAAATTAAAAATTCGTTATTTTTTTGCTCTTCACATTTTCAGGTATTGCTTTTTTTAAGTTTTGAATGTATAATATGTTCAGGGTTATGTTTTATCAACGATTAAAGGAGAACCGAATTATGGCGATCACAATCAATGAAAATCCGGCAACATGGGATGATATCCTCGCCGGAGAAGTTGTCAAGGGTGACAAAATCACGATTTCCAAAGATGAAAATGCTGAACACGGCGAGATAATCTCCTCAGACGAAGTGCGGGAAGCCTCCCTGACCGGTGGAATCATTTACGATATCAGCGGTGCGACTTTTTCCGGCAATACCGCCACCGTTGCAGGCGGCGCGCTCAATATCAGCAGTAACGGAAATGAAATTTCCGGCACCCTGTTTCACAACAATGCTTCCAGTCAAAAAGGCGCTGCCATATCTCTGGTTTCAGCAGCCCTCAACATTTCCGGCTGTACTTTCACCGGCAACACCTCGACTTACAGCAACAGCGAGGGCGGCGGTGCAATATATATTGACCTCAGCAACACCTCTCATGTCATAAATATTTCCAACACCACTTTTTCGGATAATCATTCCCAGAAAAACGGTGGCGTGATCTACTACCATTCAACAGCCGGACAGGTGAACCTGACCAATGCGCTGGTCGTTGATAACTCCTCTATAGATAGCGGTGCCATCCGCAACCTGCGGGGCACGATGACTCTGTCCGGAGTCACCTTTGCAAACAACAGTTGTTATAGCAATGTAAACGGTTCTGCTCTGCGAAACGGCGGACAGATGACCTTTGCCGGAGAAATCATCCTCGGAGCAAACCAAACCGTTTACAACACCGGTACTATTACCATCGATGCTGAAAAATTCATCACCGGCGATGCCCTGCAAATCGCCAAAGTCGTTGATGCCGAGGGTGAATGGTACTACGACAACAATGGTACAGGCGTGTTGACCTCTTCGGATGACTCGCTGCTGCTGCACACGTTCAACAATGACCTCTTCATCACCAATGCTGATGCCGACACCACATTCAATACGGTTGACTACATTGTCACTGCCGAAGGCACAGTAACTACTGCGGTCGATCAGAAAAACAACACGATTTATCTTGCCGCCAATGCGACCAGCGATCCGTCGGTAGCGACAGGCAAGACCAATTCGGTTATCAGCGGCACATTGTCCGTAAACAGTGCAACCACGGTCAAAGGAACTAGAAATATTACCGGCATCTCCAATGCCACACTCATTGCAACTTCTGAAACAGCAGAATACGCTGCATTTCAAAGCAGCAGTGAAGGATGTGTCTTCTCTGTATCAAATATTTCGTTTACCGGCTTTAAAAAAGCGATCACCAACGCAAGAACGATGACTGTTACCGGATGTACTTTCAATAACAACGCAACTGCATTGGCTTCAAGCAGCAAAACAATTGTTTCTGACTGTATGTTTGTCGGTAATACCTATTCTTACGGCAACGGTGGCGGCTCAATGTATGTCGAAGGCGGAACAACCACCATTACCGGAACTACATTCAGTTCAAACTCATCCGTCAGCAAACGCGCAGGAGCGATTTATCTGCGTGATGGAAATCTGATTATCAACAACACTTTGTTTTATAAAAATCACGGTGCAGGCGGCGATGGAGCAATATACGTTTACATGGGAAGTCTGACCCTGAACGGGGCAACCTTCAATGGCAACTACACTGACGGCAGTGCCGTAAAAGGTACAGTAGGCATCAGAAGCGGTCAATCCCTTTATTTGAGCGGAACGGTTTTCCTGGATAAAAATCAGTCTATCCGCAACGAAGGAACAACCACTGTGGTCGGCAGTTCTTTTTTCACAGCGGATATGCAAACTGCGACTGTCCTCAACGTACTTAGCGCAGACAATTCTTTTGATGACAGTTTTATCAACACCTCCGGCACATTAACTGTCACTGATGGTAAACTTTATGTCGCCGGTAACGACCTTATGGTCACTAATGCCGACGCAGTGGTCACCGATGATGAGACATTCGTCGATGCTCTGGCGGATACCAAAGTCATCTATGCAGATCTGGCAGCGGCCCTCGCCGACAGCGGCAAAACCCTGCTGGCAAAGGATTATTCCTCCGAAACTGCGTTGGAAATCACTTCGGCTGAATCCATCGGCGCAAACGGAAACGTCACTTTGGATGTGCCGCTGACCGTTACCGAAACCGGTACAGTTACCCTCAGCGGTTTAATTATCGCCGGAGACATTGCCAACGCCGGAACTGTCAATTTGAACGGCACCAACACCATCACCGGAAACATTACCGGTGACGGAGTTGTCGCGGTTGATAATGCTGAAATCAATTTCAACAACTCCGGGGCTGTGAATTTATCCGGCCTGACGTTCTCCGGTGACACAAACTCGTTGATTTTCAACGGCGCACAGGTCAATTTCGCCACAGGTCAGGATTTGAGCGACGTGGCAATCACGGTTGACGGTGCACGGTTTGATGGTCAGGCTGTTACCATCGCTGCCAACGTCACCAATATTGGTTCTTATACCATTAATAATGATGAAAATAACGAATTGAAACTCGTTCTTAACGGAACTGATCTGGTGCTGAAAGCCAAAGCCACTATCGCCGATGGTGCTGTAATTGATACAAACTTTATCAATAAAGGTTCCGAAAGTCTCATCACCGGCGGTGAAATCAAAGCTGTTTTCGTTGGTACGGATCTTACATCCGGAAATGTGGATACCGAAGTTCAGGGCGGTAAGTTCAACAAATTCTTTGTCGGCGGCGCGCTGGTCAAAACTGAAGCGGCTGACATGGGTACAGTCACGGTATCCGTATCCGGCGGCGAATTCGCCGACCGCATCTACGGTGCCGGTTACGCTTACGGCATCGGTGATGTTGATGCTGATACTGTTGCCACTGAACTTCATGTCGCCAAATCTGAAGTTGTCCTCTCCGGCGGTACAGTCAATGACGGCGTTTTCGGCGGTGCTCATGCCCGTAAAAACGCCCATGTCTTGGTAGATGCAGTGAATATCAATATTTCCGGCGGCACGTTCAAAGACATTTTCGGCGGCGGCTGGGCTGAACGGAGCAGTACCAGTACGGTTACCAGTGCCACGATCGATATGAGTGCCGGTTTCGCCAAATACATTTTTGCCGGCGGTGCCAACAGTTC
>JAFVRD010000036.1 GCA_017504435.1 Lentisphaeria bacterium
AAGGAAAAATCATCTATTTTAATTCTCTTGCTGAAGGGTATCTGGCGGTTCAGACCAAAAAAATCGATGCTTTTCTCTTTGACCGCAACAGTATGGAGTATGTTGCACGCTCCAATCCCGTGCTGACTTTGCTCGATGAAAAGATAGCCGATGAATTTATTGTGATCGGACTTCCCAAGAAAAATGCTGAGTTATGCAAAGAAGTCAATGCGTTCATTAAAAAATACCGGAGTGACGGCACTTATGATGATATGTTCAAAAGGTGGTGTCTGACCAATAGCCTGTCTGCGGTTCCTGATATTCCGCGCCCGACGAAACCGACCCGGAAATTTATCGTGGGTACCGAAGGATTGAATCCCCCCATGAGTTTCTTTGATGCCCGGAACAATCTGTCCGGATTCGATATTGAATTTACGCGGCGTCTGGCACTTTATCTTAATGCGGAAATAGAACTTAAAAATATGACTTATCCGGCATTGCTTTCATCGTTGGAAACCGGCAAGATCGATATGCTGATTTCTAATTTGAATGCCACGCCGGAGCGCAGTGAAAATGTTTTATTTTCGGATTGCTATGTGGATTCATCCATCGCAGCTTTGGTGCACATCGATAATTGCCGGTCAAACCAATCCGGGATAAAAAAAGTTACCGACCTCACCGGCAGACAGGTCGGCAGCAATGTCGGCGGCAATTTGCATACTCTGGCAGATAAATTTGCTCCGGGGATCAATCATGTTTACTTCACAGACAACCACAGCGCAGTACAAGCGTTGCTCACCAACAAGGTAGCGGCGGTTCTGCTTGATGAACCCATCGCCAGAAATTTTGTCAGCCGGCATCCGGACAAACTTGAGATAGCCTCCATTTTTGTTGACGATAATTACGGATTTGCCATGCCTAAAAATTCACGTTTGAAAGAACGGGCTTCCGCAGTTGTGGACAAGATGCAAAAGGAAGGAACTCTTGACGATCTGAAAAAACGCTGGTGCGGGTCAGATCCGGCAAAAAAAGTTCTGACTGATTGGGCAAAAAAATTCAATTCTTCCGGTAAAAACGGCAAGTTGCGGGCAGCACTGGCTCCCTACTATGAACCATTGTGCTATATGGATGCTGACGGCAAACCAACCGGATATGAAATAGATATCATCAATCGTATCGCAGCAGAGCTGGATATGAAACTTGAATTTATATCAATCGTCGGCGGGGCAAGAATGGAAATGATCGCATCCGGTAAAGCTGATCTTTCCGGAGGTTCCATGTCCATTACTCCTGAACGCATGGAAAAAGTTGACTTTCTTCCGCCCCATTACAAGGGCGGTGTAACGATTCTTGTTCGCAAGGAACAAATTCTTAAAGCCGAAAAAGTTCCGTTCCATCAAGCAGTAAAAAAGACATTGGCTGAATTGAAAAAAAGTTTTGAACGTACCTTTGTCCGGGAAAAACGCTGGTATCTTGTGCTTCAAGGTTTGAAAATAACCGTTATCATTACTTTGCTTTCGGCCATTGCCGGAACACTTCTGGCATTCCCGGTATGGCTGCTGCGGACTGCCAAAAATAAATTCATTTGTTTCTGCGGTCAAACTTTCATTTCCCTGATGCAGGGTACTCCCATTCTGGTGCTTTTAATGGTGCTTTATTACCTCGTGTTTGCCTCTGTTGACATAAATGCTGTCGTCGTGGCGATCATCGGATTTTCATTGAACTTTGCCGCTTATGCCGGAGAAATGCTCCGTACCGGCATTGATTCAGTACCCAAAGGTCAACGCGAAGCAGCCCTGGCTTTGGGTTTCAACCGTTGTCAGACCTTTTTCAAAGTGGTTTTGCCTCAGGCAATGCGTCAGATAATGCCGATTTACCGCGGTGAATTTATCAATATGCTCAAATCCACATCCATAGTAGGTTACATTGCCATTCAGGATTTGACCAAAGTCAGTGATATTATCCGCAGTCGTACTTATGAAGCATTTTTCCCGTTGATCGCCACTGCTTTGATCTACTTTGCAACCGCATGGGTCCTGGCAAGTTTTCTGGTCTGGCTGGATCACCGCCTCGATCCTGCCAGACGGCGCAGCAAAAGAATGGAGGTCTCAAAATGATCGAAGTAAAAAATCTGAAAAAGATCTACAACGGCAATGCCGTTCTCAAAGATGTAAACGCCGTTATCAGAAAAGGCGAAGTCATATCCATTATCGGTCCATCCGGAACCGGGAAAAGTACATTTCTGCGTTGTCTGAACCTGCTCGAACAACCTGACGGCGGTGAAATATGGATCGACGGTAAAAATATTCTTGACGGAAAAACCGATATTGCCGCCATCCGCCGGAAAATGGGTATGGTATTTCAGTCGTTCAATCTTTTCGGGCATCTGACGGTTTTGGAAAACATCACTCTGGCTCCGGTATCGCTGCTCAATAAAAGCAGAGAGGAGGCTGAAGCTGAAGCCATGAAACTGCTGAAGCTGGTTGGTCTTGCCAATAAGGCTCACGCACTTCCCGGAGAACTCTCCGGCGGGCAGCAGCAGCGTATCGCCATTGCACGGGCTTTGGCTATGGAGCCGGAAATAATCCTCTTTGATGAACCGACTTCAGCATTGGATCCGACCATGGTCAACGAAGTGCTTTCCGTTATGCGCAGCCTGGCAAAAACCGGTATCACCATGCTGATCGTGACCCACGAAATGCGTTTTGCCCGAGATGTGTCAAGCCGCATTTTTTATATGGATGAAGGCATTGTTTACGAAGAAGGTCCGGCAAAAGAACTTTTTGAAAATCCTTCAAAAACCAAGACTCGTGCATTTTTGCGGCGCATCGGTATGTTCAACAGTACACTGAACAAAGCAGACTTTGACCTTTATCACTTCATGGGGCTTTTTACTGAATTTGCCGAAAAACAGATGCTTGATGCCAAGCAGATCAAAACCTTGCATCTGGTATTGGAAGAATTGCTGGTCAATATCATTTTCCCGGAAATCGAACTGGCGGAATTGGAAATAGGTATTTCAGAAGAGACCAAACAAAGCGAACTGCGTATAACATGGCATGGCAGTGCCGGCAATCCTCTGGAATCCGCTTCCGAAGCTGGGGAACTGGCACGGATGATCGTAAAAAAACGCACTTCTTCAAGCGAATATTCAGTCCTTGAAAACGGTGTAAATCAACTGTTCATCAAATTTTAAATGATGAAAAAATGTTTTGATCATATTAAAAAACTCCGCGTGAGTTGGTTCACTGAAGGCAGATTTGTAATAAATTTCAACCAAAGGAAAATAGGATAATGAAAGCTGTATTTGATAAAAACGCAAATTCTCTGACTGTTTCAGTCGAAGGCAGTATCGACACTGTAACAGCCCCGGAACTGGATTCCCAACTGCAGGCAAACTGGGAAGGGATCACCGAATTGATCATGGATCTTGCGGCAGTGGATTATATTTCCAGTGCAGGTTTGCGGGTTATTCTTATGGCCAATCAGCAAATGGAAGATTGTGACGGATCAATGACTGTCAGAAATGTCAATGACGATATCAAAGAGATCTTTGAAATGACCGGATTTGACTCATTGCTCAATTTGGAATAAAACGGGATTCAATATGGAACGACCTGTCCGTCATTTTCAATTCGACGGTGAAGCTCAACTGGTAATTGAAGCTGTGCGGGATAATTTTCCGGTGTTGCGGGAATGGATCGCCGGTATCGCTGATGAATTGCAGTTTCAAGCACGGGAAAAAAAGCAGATACTTATTGCCTGCGATGAAATATTCACCAATATTTCCATATATGCCTATGGTGAAAATACCGGAAAAGTTACTGTCCAAGCTGACTATTTTCCTGCCGAACAGGAGCTGCATATAGTTTTCAGCGATAACGGGATCGCTTTCGATCCGCTGAAAAGCGAAGCCCCGGATATTCAAAGCAGCCTTGCTGAGCGTAAAGTTGGCGGACTCGGACTTTTCATGGTCAAAAAAATGATGGATGCTGTTACATATACACGGCAGAATGACTGCAATATTCTTACCTTGATAAAGAAGTTAAAGACGGAAAACCAATGAAAACCATCTTTCAAAAATGGCTGTTTGTATTTGTTCTTGCGGCATTTATCATAACATTCCTTTCCTCATGGTGGATCCACAGCAATCTGGCGGAAAATTCCGCTGTCGAACTGCTTCAGAATAATCTGGACGATGCCGCACGACGGGTCATAAGTACCAGGAAAAATCTTCAGACGATCATCACCATGTCCAATGCCTCTGCGCTTGCTAAAACTCGCGCCCTGGCAATGATGATAAAAGAAAACCCCGCTATATTGAATGACAATAATAAACTTGACGATATCAGAAAAAAACTTGATGTCGATGAAGTTCATGTTTCTGATGCCAACGGGATCCTTATCGCCTCTCTGGCATACGCTCCTGCCACCGGAGGAGTCAAAAGTTACCGCGGATATGATATGAAGTCCTCTGCTCAATCCGCAGAATTCATGCCGGCATGTACAGATCCGGAATTTGCGCTGGTTCAGCGGCCTCAACGCAACGGCGTATTGAAAATCCTTTTTCAGTATGCCGGAACCGCCAGACTCGATGCGCCCGGCATCGTCCAGATAGGATACCGACCGGAACGTATCGAAGAAGCAAGCAGTCTTGCCAATATCAAAAATATTGAAAAAGATGTCCGTATCGGCATGAACGGTAATCTGTTTATTGAAAAAAATCCCGGCTACCGGGAGGATTACCGGAAAATCATCCGGACTGCCCAGGGGATTTCTCTGACCGCAGTTTACGATAACTATCTGCTGACTGCCAATTTGCCCAAGGAAGAGATGTATATGTCCCGGGATTCGGTCATCAAGATCCTTATAATCGGGAACCTCATACTTTTCGGAGTGATATTTCTTCTGATCTCAAGGCTGCTGCAAAAAGTGGTCATAAACGGTATATACACTGTAAATGATTCTCTGAAAGAAATCACCGGAGGCAATCTGGAAAAAGAAATCAATGTTACCACTACCACAGAGTTTCAATCCCTTTCTTCCGGCATAAACTCCACCGTTGCTGCGTTGAAAAAAGCTATTGAAAATGAATCCAGACGCATCGATGCTGAATTGGAAATGGGTAAAACGATCCAGACGTCAGTTCTGCCGGTTGATTTTCACGATACACCCAATTACCGTCTGCATGCCGGCATGTTCACTGCCAGAGAAGTCGGAGGCGATTTCTACGATTTTTTCACCATTGACGAAAACCGTACTGCATTGCTGATTGCAGATGTTTCCGGCAAAGGTATCACCGCCGCCCTCTATATGATGAATGCCAAATCTTTGCTCAAGGAGCTGATACTTTTATATCCGCCGGCGGAAGCATTTGCCGCAGCCAATCAGGAACTCTGCCGCACCAACAAAGCTCACATGTTCCTTACGGCATTTCTGGCGGTTCTCGACCGCCGCACCGGAATAATCCAATGCGTCAATGCCGGACACAATCCGCCGCTGCTCAAGCACTCCGACAACAGCGTAGAATATCTCAAAATAAAACATTCTCTGGTGCTGAGTGCATCTCCCAAAGCGAAATATACTGCGGTTCCGGTGCAGCTGCAGCCCGGAGATAAACTTTTCCTCTATACCGACGGGGTCACCGAAGCAATGAATCTTCAAAACGAACTTTTCGGCGAAAAACGGTTTATGGAAACAGTTGTTTCTGCCGAAGGTTCATTGCCGGAAATACTTGATTTCATTCGCAGCAAAACAGCTGAGTTTGCCGGAGAAGCTCCCCAGAATGACGATATTACCATGCTGATAATGGAATACATTTCAGCGTCACAATAAAGGATTTTCACGATGAAAAAACAACTCATTGATTGTGCCATGGGCACAATTCCGGTAGATTTAATAATTTCAAATGTGAATGTTTTTCATCTTACAGACGGCTCTGTGGAAACATGTGACATTGCTGTAACAGAAGGCAGAATAGCTGGTATGGGACAATATACCCGGGGCCGTGATATTGTCGATGGAACCGGCTTGTACGCAGTTCCCGGCTTCATCGACAGCCATGTGCATCTGGAATCAACGCATCTGCTGCCTGCCGGATACGAAAAACTGGTACTGCCCCATGGAGTCACTACAACGATTTGCGACCCGCATGAACTTGCCAATGTGGTGGGCGAAAAAGCATTTGATTTTTTCTTTGATGCCGCAGAAAAACTTGACATGTCCCTGTTGGTAAATTTAAGTTCATGCGTTCCGGCAACATCTTTTGAAACTGCGGGCGGTGAAATCAGTTCTGCAATTATCCGCAAATGGCACGAAAAGCATCCGGAAAGTGCGCTGGCAGAATTGATGAATGTTCCCGGTTTGCTTAACGGAGACCCGGAAGTAATGGCAAAAGTGGAACTTTTTGAACGCATAGACGGTCATTGTCCGCTGGTCAGCGGCAAAGAATTGAATGCCTGCGCGGCTGCGGGCGTTGTCAACTGCCATGAAAGTACATCGTTTGCTGAAGCTGCGGAGAAACTCCGTCGCGGTCTGCAAGTTTTTATCAGAGAAGGTTCTGCCGCTCGGGATCTCGATGCTCTGCTGCCGCTTCTGACGGTGGAAAATTCGCCTTTTATCTCATTTTGCAGCGACGACCGGTCACCTGTCGAAACTGCCGCTTGCGGTCATATTGACTCCATGATACGCCGTGCTATTGCAGCTGGGGCGTCGCCGCTGGCTGTTTACCGGGCGGCTTCATGGTCGGCGGCAAAACATGCCAATCTTAACGACCGCGGCTTGCTCGCTCCCGGAAAAATCGCTGATATTGTTTTGCTTTCCGATCTTGAAAAATGTACGGTCAAAACCGTTTTCGTCAAAGGGAAAAATATCGAAAAGCTCAATGAAAAAAACATCCCGGTTCCGCCGGAAATGTTTAACTCTGTCAAACTTGCGCCCGTAGCTGCGGAGCGGTTCCGCATAAAGTCGGAAAACTCCCGGACTCCGGTCATAACTGTTGAATCCGGTTCGCTTATAACCGGCAAAGACTTTTGTGAACTCAAAGTTGAAAATGGGGAGAAATTCCCTGACATAAACCGGGATATTATCAAGATAGCTGTAATTGAACGGCATGGCAGAAATGGCAATATCGGATTGGGTTTTGTCCGCGGCTTCGGGTTGAAATCCGGGGCAATAGCCGCAACAGTGGCGCATGATTCCCACAATATTTGTGTACTTGGAACTTCTGACGCAGACATGGCAGCGGCAGTCAACGCTCTGATCAAACTTCAGGGCGGTCAGGTTGTGGTGAAATCCGGAAAAGTGACAGCTTCGGTATCATTTCCGGTTGCAGGTTTACTGTCTGCGGAACCGTTTGATAAGTTGGATATATGCCTGAAGAATATTTCAAAGGCTTTGCATGAAACAGGCTGTACTCTCCCGGAGCCTTTTCAGCAGCTCTCATTTCTTGCCCTTCCGGTGATACCTCATCTCAAACTCACCGACAAAGGTCTTTTTGATGCAGATGCTTTTGAACATATTTCTGTATGACATTATTAAAGTATATCTGCCCTGAAAAAGTGGAGGTAATAATCGTTCCTCAAGCCGGGTAAGAGAACACAAAAATTCAGCCCATCCGTTTTAAGGGTGGGCATTTGATTTTTACTCCGAAATCATCCGGCAATTTTCCGCATAAAATTCCCTGTTTCGGAACAATATTCGGAATTATTCCGCATTTGAACTTGATTTTGCCTTGAAAGTGTATTATTTTTCAATGGAATCAGAAAAACAGGAGTGCAAAATGATCGAAATAATAACCGCCGACGTCACCAAGCTGGAAGTTGATGCCATTGTGAACGCCGCCAACTGTTCGCTTCTGGGCGGCGGTGGCGTGGATGGAGCGATCCATGTGATTGAGACACAAAAAAATAAGCCATTCCGTAAACTCTATGGGGGTGTAGCAAGCCAGTGACCCCGCATCCGTAGAATGGCTTATTCAGGTACTGTAACAAACAGGATGCCATTGGTTACAGCAACCGCAGAAGTTACGTTGCATCCAACACAGATTGCGACCTCAATATATAAGATAAAACTTTTTATAAAAAAGTCAAGCCGGGAATGAAAAAATGACTGATTATTTCACTATGATTGAAATAATAACTGCCGACATTACCAAACTGGAAGTAGATGCCATTGTCAATGCCGCCCAGCCAGACCTCGCGGGTAAATATGTTTTCAAAGAAAAGAATGTGCTCCCGCTGTAATCCATGCGGAGTTACCAATTCGTAGGTAGCAAAGTCGCAGGCTGTATTTTTAACGGAGCAGAGCCATTTCGGCGGCAAGAATCTGCAGTGTGCCGTTTACCATACGCAGATGCAGTTTTCCGGCAGGAGTATTCAAGAGCAATTCGCTGTCGGGGATACCGGGAACCGGGGAAATGGCAATTTTCCGGAAGCCTGCTTCGAGGATCTCCAAACCCCAGATCTGTGCAGCAAGGACTTCTGCCGCAGCTGAACTCCAGCCGTGGGCCGAATTGAATTCGCGGAAGGGGAACATCTCTCCGTAAGTCGGTGCGTGACAGGCGACTGCCGTACCGCACCGCTCATGCAGAATTTCCCATGCCGCCGGAGCCTGTCCGTGACGCAGCAGTGCCTGAAGCACGATACCCAGCCAGCTGGTGCCGAATTTTTCGACACTTTCACCGGCAGGCAGCAGCCATCCGGCGAGCGTTGCCGCCGCTTCACGGCACTTCGCCGCCGGAAACAATCCTCTGGCAAGCAGCAGTGCATTACCGTGAACCGGCAGGGCATCGGGAAAATTCTTTTCCGGCATGAAAAACACGGTTTCAGCCGATACGTCATCCGCACCGTCCAGATGGTTGATGAAGTATCCTTTTTTATCATCCCAGAACTTCATCAAACCGGATTTGACCAGTTCCGCAAATTCTCCGGTGAATTTATCCTTGTAAAGGTTATTCGCCGAAACCAGTGCCGTATAAAGCATTGCATTGACCGCCAGCGACCAGGGACGGCGATCCACCTGTGCCCAGTCGATAAAGTGCCACGACCATTGCGGCGGAGCAAAAAGTCCGTTCTCACCGGTATACTGCCGCATCAGCCGGAGAAAATTCATCACTCCGGTACGCATTTCCCGGATGAATTTGCGGTCGCCGGAGATCATATAGTAATCTTCCAGAGAGCTGATCCAGGCAAAGGTCTGATCTGTCAATGCGATATGGGAAACTTCTGCCGGGACGACGGCACACGGCACACCGTCAGAGGTGATGCCTTCACCGATCAGTCGCAGAGATTCTTTCCACACTGCCAGGTCGCCGAAAAGATAAAATGATGCCGGCCCGGAAACTGCCGCATCCCGGGTCCAGAGAGCCTGTTCCCGCCAGCAGGTATCCACGAAAACCTCCTGGGTGGCAGAACGGACAGTGGCATCGGCGATCGCCATGAATTTTTCCAGATTTTCATCAGCTGACCGGAAAAAGTTATTCTTACTGTAAGGGTATTCCAGAGATTGCAGTTGCAAAGCGACTTCACATTCACCGCTTCCGGCGGCACGCAAACTCCAGAATCTGCCGCCGTAGGGGACGATGGGGATAAATTCCTGACCGCAGTCATCGCTTAAAAAGTACGTATCTGCGAAGCCTGCTCCGGCACTTTCCAAAGGAGAAGTCGCTTGCGGACGGTCAAAGTGGCGGGAATCGCAGAAACTCTCCAGCCGGATCTGCCGGCTGCCGCGGAGAACTTTTATCCGGGGAATGAATGTGCGGGTCTTGCCGAGGTCAAAAGTATATACCTCTCCGGCACGCAATTTGCCGTCAAAAACGGTTTTGCCGCTCTTTTGAAAGGTCAGGGCATTGAAGTTGTCTGCCAGAGTTTCCACGGGGAAAATCTCTGCAGATGCCGTGTAAATTCCGGCAAGCACCTGTGGCAGATCGACTCTTTCCTGCATCCGGGTGCCACGCAGCCGCATCGTGTGCCACGGCGGAGTCCACGTTACCGGCCCAAGCACAAACGGTTCGTGCCAAGCTTCAGAAAGCTGCTGCAGTGGAAGTATTTTCCAATTTTCCTCCTCTTTTTCTGCAGAAATATGCTCCTGTCTGCCGGAAGAGAGCGCCCGTGGTTCACAAAACGTGTCATACCATCCGGCGCCCCGGCAAACCCAGGATTTTTTTTCCGTACAAAAGAGCAAATCTCCGTTTGCGTTACGGCAGTCGCACCACCAGCCGCTTCTGCCGCGGTGGCTGATTTCTCCGGTTGGCATAGTCACCAGCAATGCTATGGCGTTTGTGCCATTTTTCAGAGCAAATGCGATATTCACCTCATCATAAGCTTTATTGTCTGCCGTTGAACGGGCAGGCCCGCGGCAGACGAATTTGCCGTTGATGAAAAGTATATAGTATTCGCAGCTGGAAATACGCAGCACAGCCTGTCCGGCGCCTTGATATTTCACTTCGGTACGGCAGGCGATGGGACGCGGGTCGCCGATACGCCGGTCGGCGAACCACGAACTGCTCAACCAGAAACCTGCAAGCGGAAAATCTGTTTTCATATTTTCTGTATTTTCCCTGAAAATCGTTTTACATGGCATTGAATTTCAAAATCACGCCATGATAAGCTGCCAGGGAAAGATCAATACCGTTTTTCAGCAATTCATCTCCGGTCATTGTGGAAATGACTTTGCCGCTCATCAATTCAGTGATCTGATATTTTCTGCCGCTTTCAAGTCCCAGTGCGGCAAGATCTGCTGTATTGACTTTGAAATCCACTTTTTCCACTTCGGCATTGAGCAAAATCACGCTGCGTGACTGCTCATGGCAGCGGACAAAATTGACGATACGTTTATCGGAAACTGTGATTGCAGAAAAGATCGTTTCGCCCTGACGCAGTTCGATATTTGCCGCACGCACTTCATTGAGACGTTTGAGCAGCTCCACCCACTCCTTGCTGCGGGCGATATTTTCTCTGGCACTGCGGGCTTCCGGAATTTTTTCGTCATTCAAACTTTGAGTATCCTTCAGGGCATAGCCGATAGTCCAATTCATGCCGAAATATACCGGAGTGCAACCGGAAGTGCTTACCAGAAATGTTCTGGCAATCCAGCTGTCACGGTATTTTTTGGCGGTCTCATGTTTCTCTTTGCCCAGAAACGGAGCAAATCCCAGCCCCATTGTCACCTGACCGAGATAACGGAATCCGGGCAGACGGCAGAGTGATTCGGCGATCACCATATCCTGGACATCTTCGGCAGGGATCGCCGGCCAGATACCGTGCATCGCGGTATAAACCAGATCCAATGCCATGTGAGCCTCGATACCGCAAGTTTCGCCGAGCAGAACGGCATCCGGGCTGATCTGTTGTACGTTTTCAGCGATTTCCCGCAGCAGTGAATTGACATTGCCGTTGCTTTCGCCGAAGTGGCCGGACGGACTTTTGAAATTGTAACGGTGATCCTGCCAGCTGGAGTCGAACCACAAACCCTGCAAACCGTAATTGCCGATCATGTTGCGGACATTGTCGATATAAAATTTCCGCCATCCGGGGTTGCCGGGATTGCCGGGAATCATGAAGTCATACCATTTATTCCAGCTGCCGTCGGCTTTGCGGTTGAACCATTCCGGATGGGTGTTGCCCTCATAGGCACGTTTATCCATGCCGCTCATGGAAACCGGACCCCATGCCATCATACGGATATTGTTGTCAATACACGCCTGACGGAGTTTTTTCAGACCTTCGATGCCGCCGGATTTGACTGACGGAATGACCTTGCCGCCGACCGGAATGGGAATGAATGCCGGCACGCTCGGATCTTTTTCAAAATAGCAGAACCACAATCTGCCGCCACAGATCAGGGCATTGATACCGATTTTGCGGTATTCGGGCATCCATTTGGCAAGATCTTCAAAAGTTTCGACGCCGACTCCGGGAATACCATCCCACAAAATGACCATTTTTGAAAGATCGGCGGTGGTTTTGCGGACTTTTTTCCACTGATATTCTTTAAGCATCAGATCCCGTTGCGATGCCATAGCCCCCTGCCAGTCTTTCTGTTCAAAACTGATGATGATCGAGGGCAGAACTTCCTGCTGTCCGGCATTCATCCGTTTGGATATCACACTGCGGCTGCGCAGTGAACCGCTTTTGCCGCCGAATACTCCGATAAAGTTTTTGGCATCTCTTTTGGTAATTGCCATTGCCAGTGTCAACGGCTGTTTTTTACCGTAGATCATCGCGTAAGGCAGCATAAGTTTGTCGGTACTCATCATGTTGCCGTAAATATAACGGGAATTCATGGTCTTGGCATCGGCTTCCGCCATTTCGCCATGAAGGAAGTTGAATGCGTGCGGAGGATAGATGAAGCGGTTTTGCTTGATGTCTCCGCCCAGTGCCACGTTGGAAAGATTGAATGAAACTGTTTCCAGATGCGCCGCTTTGCTGCCGGTATGGGTAAAAACGGCATCGGCATGGATATATTTACTGTCCGGGGTAATGGAGTACCGTTCTGAAATTTTGCCGGTTTTGTATTCTTTTTCCAGAAGCAAAGTCAATTTTTCCGGCGAGCTTTCCAATGAGCCGCTGATGCGGCACCGGGAATTACCTGTTATCATAGCCGCATCACTGAAATTCAGTATCCATGCCGCCATAAAATTGTCCTGCACAGCAAAGACAGCTTTGCCGTCTTTGGGAATGATGTTGGCAAATTCAATACCTCTGCCGTTTTTAGCAAATATGAAATCTGCCTGACTGTTGCCGATGACCAGTTCTTTTTCATTTTCAAGGAAACGGAATGCTTTGTACACGGCGGTATTTTTGATTACTTTAGGGAAATACATTTGCACACTGCTTTGCTCAACGGATTTATCAACACTGCTTTTCATGGTGAATCCGGCGATTTTGCCGGTGAAATAACGGGCTTTGAGGACGACAGCTCCGCCCAATGCCGCAGGACGGGTGCATTTACGCAGATTTCCGGCAGCCTTGGTACTGCCGAGCATCATCCCGTCCAGAAACAGACTCAATGTTTTGCCGTCATAAACCGCGGAAAGTTCGTGCCACTCTTTGTCTACCGGCACTATTCTGTAACCCGGGGTGAAGCGGTCAACGGTGAATGTCCCTTTATCCGTATTTATCAGAATCGACGGCTGCCCGAAATAGTACTGCATGACAAAACCGTTTCTGCTGGTATCGCTTTTATCGATCAGGCACACCCAGTTTTTGTTTTTGAAATTGATATCGTCAAATTGATATTTACACTTTACCGTCAATTTGTCAGTCGGGGCAAATTCCCGGGAATTTTCTATTTCACACAGAGTTTTGCCGTCAAAAAGTTTCGGTTGTTCAGTGCCGAAATCTGCCGAAAAAGCCGCTACGGCACGCAGAAGCATGCACAATGCTCCAAACAAAAAAAATTTTTTCATATCGATTATCCTTATCGTTGTTGAATTTTTTTACTGCATTACGGACGGAAAGAAAACTTTTTCTTATGGACACTCATATCTGAACCGATCTCCTCCAGACTTGCCGATTCCACATGGAAATCCCCCAGCAGCAAATTGGTTTTATTGCCGTGATGGAAATTGATTTTCTTGTATTCCGCGTTAACATCTGCCACGATGCTGTAGGCATACTGTTCTCCGCTGCTTGAATCTGTCCCGGCGGAAATGGATTCAGCGACTACAATGATCGAGGTTTCATCCTGATTCATTCCCAATTTATTCCAGCGGCAACTGGCATCGGAGTTGTAAAAATATCCGCTGATAAAATAGGTCGTACGCCGCAAACTGGGGTTGAAATTCATGCTGGACGGGCAATTCAATACGCTGTTGGTATCGGTGCGCTTTGACTTGCCGAATTGACAATCATTCAGAGTGCCGGCATCATACATCTCCTCGGTCCAGTATTTTGTTGAAGTGGAATACGGTACATTGCCAGCATCATTGACATATGATGCCATTCCGTAACCGATCTGCTTAAGATTTGAAATACAGCTGGCACTGCGGGCTCGCTCACGGGCAGCCGAGAGTGCCGGCAGCAGCATTGCCGCCAGAATGGCGATGATCGCGATCACCACAAGCAGTTCGATAAGAGTAAAAGTTTGAGATTTCACTCCCGTACATCCATACACCTTTTTCTTCATAAAAAGCCCCTTTCGATTTGGTTGGTTTGAAATCGGCACACTGCGATACATTCTTTAATATATGCAAAATCATAAAAGAAACAACACCTTTTGTGCCAAATAACAGACTTTTTGCGCCAAAGAATTTGACTTATTCGGTAAAACGGATTATTTTATGATGATCGGATAAAAATCAGGGAGGAAGATCATGGCAAATCTGCCCAAAAGCGGCTATACAGTGGCGCAGACGGAATATTTTCCGGAAATGAAAATGCCCTTGCGTCTGACCCGGCCCGCCAGATCGTCTAAAAGATTTCATCCTATTCACTATCATGACTTTACCGAAATCGGCATCATTGTTTCCGGTGAAGCCAAACACCTGATCAAAAAAGGTTCGCACCCCCTTGCCAAAGGCGATGTGATCCTCGTGCCCCGCGGTGCCAATCACGGATATGCCTACATGCAGGATTTCGGAGTCCTCAATCTGCTCTTTATCCAGCCCCGGCTGCCGCTGCCGCTGCTCGACTTCGGCGGAGGGAAACTGGCAAAAAAGATCTTCGATACTCCCAGAGAAAATCCGGTCGCCGAAAAACTTATGACCCTCAATGAGCAGCAGTTCGATGAGTTGACCGCCATCGCCGACCGCATCCTCGCCGAAGAGCAATCCCCCGGTCAGAGTTTCTACTTCCTGCTGATGGCACTTTTTATGGAAATACTGGTCATTCTCGACCGGGCATATTCGCCGCCGGAAGAGTTCCATTCGCTCTCCGCGATCCCAGCGGCATTGGAGTTCTTTGAAAACAACTACTCCCGGGATATCGACTTTGATGTACTTGCCAAAAAAATCGGCATGTCACGACGGACTTTTTTCCGGCACTTCAGACTTGCCACGGGTACCTCGCCGCTGGCTTATCTCAATGCCATCAGATTACGCAAGGTTACTGATCTGCTTAAGCAAACGGATATGCCGCTGGGATCTATCGCTCTGGAATGCGGATTCAGCGACGGTTTTTTAATGAGCCGCAGTTTCAAAAAACTTACCGGCACAACGCCGACGGCTTTCCGCAAAAAAAACAACTGAATACCGTCATTCCGGCTTGCGGCACTCCGCTCCGGCAATCGGAACTTTGCTGGTCTTGGATGGCCCGGCAAAAATGGGAGGGTGAAATAATGGCAACCGCCAAGACCAACATCACCGTGCAGCTCACCGGCACGGATGGAAATATTTTTTGCGTGATCGCCAAAGTCCGTGAAGCACTCCGCCAAAACGGACGCTCCGACCTGATTCAGGAATTCACCGATTACATCACCAGCAGCAGTTCCTACGAAGAGGCACTCTGCCGCGTGATGGAGTATGTCATAGTAAAATAGCAACTTTGTTGTAATAAAGTCGTTGCTAAAACCGCAATCCGGATCAATGTTATAACGCCCGCCAGAGACTCGTACAGCGCAACGAGCCGCAACACCCTCCACGGCGCACACCCGCTGGCAGATCAGTCTTCGCATAAAGCTACGCCCTGACAAGCCGGGGTCCGGCAAAACGGGAAAAGTCTGCCGTTTTTATTGCAATAAATATTCAAAAAGGCTGATTTACCATTTGACTTTTGTTTTTTCGGCTGATATATTACAAGCAAAGCTTGTATTTACCGACAAACACAATGGCAAAAAAATGGAAACATCATACAAAAAACTTTGGAAACTTTTGATAGACCGCGATATGTCAAAGACTGATTTGCGTTTGAAAGCGGGAATCAGTACTATGGCTTTGGCTAAATTGGGTAAAAATGAAAATGTCTCAATGGAAGTGTTGAAAAAGGTCTGCAAAGCCCTTGAATGCAACATCGGCGACATCATGGATCT
>JAFVRD010000037.1 GCA_017504435.1 Lentisphaeria bacterium
ACCTGCCACACCCTTTTTTTGCCCGGAGTATGCGGCAGGGGCGGGTTTTGCAAGGAGCGAATGAGGGAGTGTACGACTGTACTCGACCGAATGAGCGACGCCGGCAAGGCGCGCCCCCTGCCCATAACACGGGCAAAAAAAATGGAGCCAATGATCGGAATCGAACCGATGACCTATTCATTACGAGTGAATTGCTCTACCGACTGAGCTACATTGGCATCCTGTGCTTTCAATAATATAACCCCGTTTGGTGCAGTTTTCAATAGTGCATACTGATTTTTTTATAAATCTGTATCACATATAAAAAAGAGCATCCGGCAAACGGGGCGTAAACCGGAAGTTTTTATTCAGCTTCCGGGTAAGGGGGCTTACCGGCAAGGTAATCCATATAGTTTTCATAGAGCCAGTTTGCGGCGCGATTGACGGCATTGGGGCTCATAAAGTGTGAAAACTCATAGGTGATCGCTTTTTCAAATTTGGCTTCTTTTGCCCATTCCATTTTGTTAAGAAGACGTTCAAAAGAAATGGGCGGGAATGTCCGCAATGCGACTTCCAGCTCAAATGTTTCCAGATTTGTCCACGGGATCATACCGTTATCCACAATGATCTGACGGTCTGCCGCCATATATTCCGGCAGAGCATAGTGATCATGGGGAGCATTTTGAAATGCAACAATGTCAACAGAACCGCGCAAATCCGCCAGAATATTGCCGAAAAGCTCTTTACGTTCTTCCGGAGACGGAACAACTTTGCGGGCAACATCACGCGGAATGTGTCGCAAACTGCAGACATGCGGACCGCTCGGAGAAGGAGATACCAAGGTTTGATGACCGCTGAGATCGTGGCAGAATTTACCGACTTCTTTGTAGCAGCGGTAAACGTTGCGGGCCACGGGACTGGTGGTTTCCTGAGAAAGATACCAGCCGCCGAATACCGGACTGTTTTGGGCATACTTTTCCCAGATTTCCACAAAAGAGCGTTTCATATGTTCAATTTCACGGTTGACATCATAAAGCTCTGCCATCCAGTCATTGCCGGAAAAATAACTGCCTATCCACAATTTGATATCGTGTTTTTCGGCAAGTTTGAAGAACATTTTCATTTTGTCGTAACGGGGTCTCCGGCAGCCGGCTTCTTTCATCAGCCATTCCGAAGGATAAAGCAATTGTTCTTTGACTCCGCAGCGAATGATCACGGCAGTATCAATACCGCAACGTTTCATGGCGGCAAAATCGGCATCCCACATCGCTTCATTCCAATTCTGATCCGGAATTTCATAATCCGCCTGTATTTCACCGATAAACGTCGCGGTAATGGGTAAAAATTCTTTCATAACACAACTCCTTATTTAACACGATTATTGAAAAATTTTATAAACATTATCAATGCCGCCGACACAGGTCAAACCTGCCCGTGCTGCGATTTCCAATCGTTCAGTATCAGCTGAACCGATAATACAACGCGCCTGACGTCCGGTTTTAGCGGTAAATTCGGCCGCGGTGCGTTTCAGCAGTTCCGGAATTTTATCCATATAGCTCAAATGAAAACGGAAATCCATGAAATCCTCTTTGAAAAAATCCAATGCAAATGCGTATGCAGGCAACGCACCGGATTCATTTTCCAGCACATTCAAAATTCCTCCATTTCCACAGAGGGTTTCCTGATATGCCGTCTGAAAAGCATTTATCAACACCCCCAAACCGAATTTACTGTGACGCGGAAAGTGATAAACCGCATCGCTGTACGCCAGAACTTTGTCACACTCAAACTGATCTCCGATCCTGCCGGGGCGGATAATCGTTTGATCTCCACCGGCAAAAACGGTTCGTTCAACATCTTGAAATGAACCGTTTTTACACAATGCCAACGGTCCGCCGGTTCCGCCGTAAATAAGTTTGAATCCGCATTTAAGATAAGACGGAACGGCATACGGATTGCTGCTTTCACAACAGAGCATCGTAGCAGGAGAAGCTGCAAAATCAGCTTGAAAATGGCGCAAAAGATATTTCATCACACCTTGATTGCGGAATGCGGTTTCGGTATAGACATTGCCGAAATTTCCCCGCAATGTTTTGGTATTGTAACCGAACCAGAGGCGTCCGGCATACTCGCCATCTATTTTCATGATATAGTGATGATCAACAACTTCCGGCACATAAGCATTTGCCAGAGAATCCCGGAAATATGCCCGCCAGAATGCCAGTCCGTACATCGCCACCCGGTGATTGTCAAACCCGAATGAAGATATGAAATAACGGACTATTTCTTCAGGAATTTCCGTATCCGGAGTAATGATCCGGAATATCTCATAACTGCGTGAATCCGGCAGCACTCCTTTTTCAATAATTTCCATAATTTGCTAACCTTATTTGGTGCGGTAATCAATATTAAACGGAACCGGAGCATCCGGACGGCCGAGTGCTTTCTCAATTTCAAGATAAAGCGCAGTTATTTTGATATCCCCTTCCCTGCCATCCGGAAGTTCCAAACCGCCGTTTTGAAGCAAAACAGCTTCAGCTTCAGTATATTTACCGATTCCGGCAAGCGCGGCGGCATACTGCAGTTGCACCATCGGACGGCTCCGATCCCGGTCGGAGAGTTTGGCATACAGTGCAAGCGTTTCCGGATATTGTTCGTGAATTACCAGCAATTTCATCGTTTCTTTGACCAGATACGCATCCGCGTCCGGAGTCAATGCCGCTTCACTGAGCAATGCCAATGCAGATTTCACCGGCATGCCGGCACGCAATTGAATATTGGCAAGCGCATGCAGCGTCCACGCATTGCGGCACATTTCCAAAGCATTCTGACCGTACTTCAATGCCCGTTCCCAATCATGGGCCCGGAACCAGATCAATGCCAAATGATAATTTTTCTTCCAGGATTCCGGAGCCTTATTCACCATGTCAAGCCAAGCCGGGTCAACCGTGAACAAACGCGGCGGGGTATCGTCAAAAACCGATTCCTCAAGCAACTTCACCCATTCGGATTCGATTTCTCCGGGCTGACCGTAATCCAGCTGCGGAGCAAGTTTTTTACCACGGCGCAACTCTTCAAGTGCGGCAGAACCGTTGCCTTTACTGCGTAATTCTCCGGAGCGCAAAGCAATGCGCTCCCTGGTATCAGCAAGAATAGCATCAAGTTCTGATTCCGGCATAAGCTCATTACTGGCGGCGGTGACCATTTGCATGGCATTTTCCCACGGACAGGTGGTCACTTCCGGAGCGACGGCGATGCCCCCATATGCTTCCAGCCATTCCCACGCTGTTTCCGGCGGCATGGGCAGACACTCCTGCTGGGATTTGGCAAGTCCGGCCTGCAATTCCAGATAATCTTCAATTCCGGAAGCCAATAATTTACGCTGCCAGTGATCACCGCCGGTGGACTTGCCCCAAACAAAGAGTTTCCGCCCCTGCAAACGCCGGGTGGACATGTGGATAAATCCTCTGCCGTCACGATTGAACAATGCTTCATACTTGCGGGAACTTTCCGGAATATCATAAAAGTGATCCCGGACTATTTTGAATTTTTCCGGATAAGTATGCTCAAACCCCTCTCCATACGGCATGTCGATTTTAGTGATAAAGTGCGAACCGCCGTCATATTTATTCAAATATGTCTGTTCCGCCGGAACCACCACCCGGCACCCCGGTGTGATCGCAGCAGCGATATTGCTCCACCAATACATCGGCACAACTTCAGTATTGGGATTGTAAATTCTGCCCCGGGCAAAAAGAAATTTGGATTTTTCAGGCAGGAAAAAATCAATTTGGAACGGGCATTTACGATCAACGCAGTAGTCGTAAATACGCAGCACTGCACCGTATTTTTCATCGTGAAGCTCTGCTGCGAACCGGGGACTGCAAGTGTTGACATCATGACCGCGGCGGCCGCAGTTGAATTCTACACCGCCGGCGAACCATGCATTGCGGATCGCCAGGTTACGGGGCAGAAATTCGGTATTATTGGTCAACAATTCACGTTGTTGGTCTTTGTCATACAAACTCCACAATCTGCCGCCGAGATCAAGGACAAATTCAGCACGCAAATGGTCATTCTCCAATACAGCCGCCGAAAATTCCAACTCCTGTTTCTCTGCCAGATCATAATCATCCTGCATGGTGTAAGGCAAAGAATCCGAAAACATCCCATAGTTTACAAATAATTCGTCAGATTCACTCAAACGTGCCTCAATAGTGGATTTGATCGGATCGCGCATTGCCGGGAAAGCACTGGCAGGCCCCACCGGATACCCCATGATTTTTTTTCTGAAAAAAGTTAATTTATTCATTATTCTGCCTCTGATTAGAAGGGAAATTTATACGTTTCACGGTAAATTTTCAAGCCTTTTGCCTCCAATTCCGCTGCTTCCTCCGCAGAGATCTGCTCATCTCCATGAAAATAATCACCGGTCAAATATGTCATTTCCGCAGTTGTAACTACATCATCTTCGTGAATTCCATCCAGTTCCAGCACGGACACTCTGGGTTCACCGTTCTTAAATGATACCCAGATCAATTGCTGAAATTCTCCAAATGGCACACCGCGCAGCGGTACTCCGGCGAATTTGCATTGAGCCCCGGTGACACCGACCATATAATAATTCCTGCCGCGGCGGCGAAAACGGGTATAATTATGCAAATCTCCGGCAAAAACCGTATAGTTGCGGTCATTGATCGCATCGGTGAACCGGGCAAAATTTTTACCTCTCACCCATGTTCTCGGAGAATGCATGAACACAAATGTCCACCGGACATTATGATGTTTTTTCAACGTTTCCAATGCCCATTCCAACTGTTTTTCTCCAATATCACATACCTCATCCATGGTATGCAAACAGATAAAAAGCACATCTTTGAAAATAAATGCGTAATAGGTTACTCCGAATCGCTCTTCCCACATTTCAGTCATCAGTTCGTGACCGCCGGGGAAAGCCGGATCGGGGGCGGGGATATCATGATTGCCGGTTACATGAAAAAACGGCGGTTCACATTTGTCGCGTTCTTTTTCAAATGCAGCCCATTGCCGGGTCAGAAATTCCCGGGAAACATCTTCAAAACAAAGTCCCCGGATGAAGTCTCCCACGCTCATTACAAAGTCGGGATTAAGCAAATTGATTTTGCGGAATGCCGCTTCAGTAATGGATTGCACACAAGCTCCGGCGCGGTCGCCGAAAATAATGAAATTGAAATCATCAGAATCACTGCCGCCGCCGAAATTTTCATGTGTCCACGGCTTGCGTTCAGTGGTTACTTCGTGAAAAAAACGTTTATTGCTGCTCATCGTAAAAGTTCCTCTCAAAATCCGTTTCCACCGTTATCCCGATAAATTTTCAGACCTTTGGCTTCAAGTTCTGCGGCTTGTTCTGCGCTCGGTATCCGGTCGGCTTGAAAATATCCAGGATAGATCCACTGCAGTTTCGGCAGGGTCACAATGTCATCAAAATACATTCCATTGAGATTGATGACCGCGATTTGCGGTTCGCCGTTTTTGATAGCGACCCGGAGCAGTTGCGGAAATTCACCGAAAGGTACGCCGCGCATCGCTTTCCCGTCCGGATTACGGCTGCTGCCGCTGCTGCCGACGAGATAATAGTTCCGGCCCTGACGGCGGTAACGGGCATAATGACCGACGGTACCGGCAAACATGGAGTAATTGCGTTCATAAAGCAATTGTTCCAGTTCGGCAAAGTTTTTACCGTTAACCCAGACATTGGCATCGGGCAGGAATACAAATGTCCATTTTACATCCGGGTATTGTTTTAATACGGCATCGGCCCATTGCAGCTGGATATTGCTGAGATCTTCAGCGGTTTGCAAATTCAAAAACAATACATCTTTGAATACAAATGAATATGCGCCGTCATCCCCATCCGCCATACGGAAAAACGGCGGCTGACAAATGTTTTCTTCCGGGACATTACCGGCTGTACTCATCACAAAATCAGGATTAAACAAATTTATTTTGGCAATCGCTTCTCCGATCACCGCCGGATCATTGCCATCACCGAAAACGATAAAATTAAAGTCTGCAGATTCGGTACCGCCGCCAAAATTTTCATGTGTCCACGGTTTGAGTCCGCTTTTTACATCATGGACGAAATACTTATTGATATTCATATTCAAAACTCCGGTCTTCAAAGATAATATTCCCCGATTTCCCGGTGGATTTTCAATCCTTTAGCTTCCAACTTGTCGGCTTCTTCCGCTGAAATCGGTTGGTCGGCCTGGAAATATGACGGAGTGAGCCAGGTCAATTTGGGGATCGTCACTACATCATCATTATAAACTTCATCCAGAGCCAGCAGTGAAAGTTGCGGTTCACCGTTTTTGAAACTTACCCAGGTCAAAGACTGGAATTCACCATAGTAAACTCCTTTGGGCGGATATCCGGCATGCTGGGATTCCGTACCGGTCATGCCGATGATGTAATAGTTTCTGCCGCGGCGGCGGCAGCGGACATAATTATGAAAATCTCCGGCAAATACCGTATAATTGCGGTCATCTAAAATATCCGCAAGTTTTTCCCAGTTAGGCATATCCCACGCTTTGGGAAGATGCCCGAAAACCATTGTCCATTTTACATCGGAATGCTTTTGCAGGGTTTCACGCGCCCATTCCAACTGTGTTTCACTGATATCCATAAAGATTTCCATGGTATGCAGGCAGATAAACAACACATCTTTGAATACAAATGAATAGTAGGTCGCTCCGAATTGCTTTTCCCACAATTTTGTCTGCATATCATGTGCATGTGCCAGAACACCACCATCTTCGGTTTGACTGGGTATATCGTGATTTCCGACCACCCGGAAAAAAGGTGGTTCACACTCTTTGAGCATATTTTCAAAATCGTCCCATTGCCGCTGGATGAATCCCGGAGAATAATCTTCATAACAGCATCCGGAAATAAAATCACCGACGCTCATTACGAAGTCAGGATTGAGCAGATTGATCTTGGCAATAGCATCTTTGGTAACATCGGCAAGCGGACGTCCAGCCCGGTCGCCGAAAATAATAAAATTGAATTCATCCGAATCGGCACTGCCGCCGAAATTTTCATTTGTCCACGGTTTGAGTTCAGTTTTTACATCGTGAAAAAAGCGTTTGCTGGCACTCATTTTGTAACCTTGATAAAACTTATATCCAACTCCCGGCAGCAGGAACTGCCGGGAGTCGCACTTTTTATACACTCCGGAGTTGCGTTTTTCAACGCGATTCAACACAAATTAAGTTTACTTTCCCTCCGGCAGATAGCCGACTACCGCACACTCGCCATGAGCGACCTGCGGTCTCCAATAACGCATTTTTCCGAGATTCTTACCGGAAACCGGATCGATCAGCGTGGTTTCTTTACCGAAATCGACCACCGGTTCAGTGGTGGAAAGCCGATGGATCGCAGCGATACCATTGCCCACATAGACTGCGTTACCCGGAACACTGTAGGTATGAATTCCGGCAACCTTGCAGAGATTGTGGAACAACTGCGAATCCATGACCGCATTGCGTCCGGCATAGTAGAGCAAACCGCCACCAGGCATTTTTTTGACCGCAAATGCCGGCAGATCACTGTTTTCATAGTGACCGAGGATTTTCGCATCCGGATCATCTATTGAGGTAAATCCGAAATAGTAACGGCGACGCAAAGAACCTTTGTCAATAAAAAATCCGCTGCTGCCCAGATAGTGCGTTACATTCATCAACGCCGGATCCGTGTTGCATGCAGCAGGTACGATCCGTTTGCCGTTGGAAGTATCATGAAATTTGAGCTGCAGTCCCAGCTGTTTCATAAAATCCACCGTATCAGCGAAATCACGGCTGCACCGTGCCACATCACCATGGATAAAAACGACTTTGCCGGGTTTGTCAGCAAATTTTTTCAACGCATCCAGCTGTTTTTTGTTGATTGACGGAGGCGACCAGAGCAAATAGAAATCGTATTCCGGCAGCTCCGGATTGGTCAAATCGGAAATAAAATGCAGTGCCGGCACGACACCGCCGGTACGCCAGCACTCACTGGCACTCATGGTTATTTCCTCACTGAGCAGCCGCATGGATTCATCCATAAAAATCGCAACCCGGGGTTTCGGAAATTGTCCGGCATACTTCTGGGCATGGGTATTCATTGCGAAAATATCCCGCAAAACTTCTTTAGCTGCCGGATCATGATACCATGAACCGTACATATCATAAAGATAGAAACCCTGTCCGCCCAGTGCGATCACACTGGCGGCATCTCGATACATTTGGTTTTTGTACTGCTGCGGATTATCCGGGAAAGCAATTGAGGAGATCGATTCGTATTTATTACGGTGAGCCCGCCAGGTACGATGATCCATCTCCTGAATATACATAACATTACGCAAATTCAACGCCTGCACACAACTGTTTGCAGAACAGCCAAATCCATTCAGGGAACGGTATCCGCCGTAGTTGGAGACCATACCGGTCATATTGACGGCTCCGTCTTTGATCAATTCATCCAGAGCCAGCCGGGAGGGTTGCGCCCAGATCGCAGTGCTGTACCATGACAGAACGACTGCAGGACGTCCCCAGGCTTTTTTCAGTGTTTTCCCCATGCCGTTGATAAAACGGGCGGTTCCTATGGCAACAAAACGGCGGCAATCAGCGATTTTGCGTCCCAAGCCGGGTCTGTCATTAAAATAGCGCAAACTGCGGAATTCTTCGATCGTCGGATTAGCGGCAGTCGCAAGGGTGACTTTAGGATCTCCCCAGGCTTTTTGGAGAGCTTCATCTGTACCGTAAATTTCTTTAAGGTATTCGCACAGAGCTTTGCGGTTGGCTTCCGAATAATCAAAGTGTCCGTTAGTTGAACCATATTCCCACTGCACAAACTGTCCGTCCATTCCACCGGCAAGGTGAAAACCGATCACAATATTGCCGGCAGGAGAATTTTTCAGAAATGTTGCCAATTCTGTCAACGCTCCGTTGATAAAATCCTGAATTTCTTTACTGGCATAACTGAATGCCCACCGCTGACGGCCTTTAAGCGGAGTATCGCTCCAGCCATCAAAGGCGGTAAATCCCTGTTTGCCTTTGACACCTTTGGCATTGCGTACAATACTGTCAGGAAATTTCTCCATGAATTTGTCCGGAGTCACATCAATACACAAAATCACTCTGGCGTTGGGATTGGCGTTGTGAATACGCAGCAGATTGTCCTCCATACGGGTGAAATCAAATTTGCCGGTCTCATAATCCCACAACGCTTTATCCCAGCGTTCATTGGTAAAAAGACGCTGTCCGCAGTTGAATGTGATGATCAGATCTCCGCCTGCTTCTCCGGTGATCTTATAATCAGTATGACCTTTATAAGCATTGAGCAGCAGTTGTTTTCCATTGACCATCAAAGCAGGAACGCCATTGCGTTTGACCACTTCCGCGGTTGCCGGAGTTATTTTTTTCATCTCTTCCAGAGCTTTGGCACGATCAGCGGGCATGGGGTCATCCGGCCCGTAAATTCCGGGCTGAACGTCGATTTTGTCATCCAGTTCCCATGATTTGGCGGTAAAGCTCCACGGATTACCGCCATAATAAATAATCGGTTGAGCGACCGCAGCTTTGGCATGAGTAGTAAATTTATAGCGGATGTTGCGCTCCATGCCATATTCATAGACCCATTTGCTGCTGTCAGCGGCCCGGGCGACGACATTGCCGTCAGCATCATATTGCACGATATCCATTGCGACCAGAGAACCGGCAGGAGAGGCATTATTTATAAAAATTTTCAGATGCGATTCATACAAATGCCCCGGTTTGACCGGACGCCGGGCAAAAGGCGAGACCTGCTTAATGATATTCTGCACCGGATAATCCAACCGGATACCGGAAGCACTGACCGCTGTGCATCCCAACACCATCAGTGCGAACAGCAATCGTTTCATTTCCTGCTCCGCTTAAAATTATTTGACAACTTCAATATCAATTTTCGGTTCGGAGAACCAGACGGTACCGGTAGTTTTGCCGAGATAAAGGGAGATGAAAAAACCTTTAGCTTCTGCCGGAACACCGTCGATGACCTGCACAAAAGAGCAATCTTTCCAGTCAAAAGATCCGGAAGTGCGGGCACTGTCTTTGTCCAGCCAGCGGCCTTTGCTGCCGTAACCGGTCATATTGACAAAACCGCCGCGTTCCACATCTTCATTTTTCTGTTTGTAGCTCAATGTGATTTTCAGTTTTTCACCGGGTTTGACCTGAGGAAACTTATTCAGACTGACATGCTGAATGATACCAAGAAAGTTTTTGGCTGAATGACTGGAAATTTTTACTGCGCCTTTGCCATTGGGCAGCATTTCCATATCCACAGTTCCGGCAGCAGGATCTTTGCTGGTGAATACCCAGTAAGGCATAACGCCTTTGCTGTTGATCTTGAAATCCGGATTTCCCAACGGAATATCCGCCGCGCCGACCACAACAGCCAACAAACTCAACACGATCAAACTCAGATTTTTCATAACAGTATTCCTTTTTTATGTTTGTTTTCCGGGATACTTTTCCCGCTGTACACCTCTAAATATATGTGAATCATTTACACAATGCAAATCGCGGCAGTTCAAATTGCATTTTTTTGCATTGTTTTCCAAAATCAAGCCTCTCATCTGCAAAACAAATCACTCACCATTCTGTTTTTTGCGTTGCATTTTTTTGCATCTTTTTTTATGTGCAACTGTTGTATTTTACAAGCAGTTATGATATAATATAGGTTGAGTGAATGAAAAATTTGGTTTTTTTGTGCTTGAATTTGACTTTTGTATTAAGGTTTTTAACGGATATTTGACTATATTGTATATACGCAAGTAAAATTTTACATAAAAACTAACATGCGAGGTAAAGAATGTCATTCAGTATCAATGATGAAATCGTGGGATCATGGAGTGAGCTGCTTTCTGATGAAATAATTGACAGCACGATTGCAGTATCCGGTGAGACTGTTTCCGGTAAAGTTTATTCCGAAACGACTCCGCCGGTAACCGGCAACAGTAATTCATGGAACATCGACGGTTCTCTGTTTGATAAAAATTACAGCTCCAAAGGAGCTGCCGCGGCATTAAGATTCAATTCCGCAAACAACACTGTTTCCGGCAGCACTTTCACCGGCAACACTGCAGCCGGTTTTCACGGCGGGGCAGTTGCGGTAGACAGCGCAAGTTCGCTGATCATTTCCGATTCAGATTTTATCGGCAATGAAGTTTCCGGCAGCAACAAGCATGGCGGAGCGTTGTCAAACTCAGGTATGGTCACGATTTCCGGCAGCACGTTTGCCGGTAACAAATCTGTCGATGCCACCGGTGGAGCGATCTACAATCAGGGAATACTCGTTTTGAATGATGTTCTTTTTGACAGCAATCAATCCAAAGGTAATGCCGGAGCATTGCGCAACAATGGCGGTACAGTTTCTCTGGCCGGAGTTACTTTTGCCAACAACACCAGCAGTGATGCTGCATTCCTCAATAATAAAAACGTGTATATTACCGGCTCAGTTATTTTTGACACCGATCAAAAATTGAATAACTCCGGTACCATCACCATTGAGACTGAAAATTTCATAAAAAATGACACCTTGCAAGCTGTCAAAGTCATCAGTGCTAAAACTTCCGGCTGGTATTCCGGCGATGACTCGATCGTTGCCACCAACGGGGCAAACTATTACTTCTCTGATATGGTCACTCAAAATGGCGTTGACTTCCGCGGTCTGTATGTTACCAATGCGGATGAAGCCGTTGACTTTATCCTCGGCAGCAGCGGAACTTCTGTAAAAAATGCCACTGACTCAAAAACCGGTAAAACCTATGTGGCTGTCGGTTTCGCTGATAAAGCATGGGATTTTGTACGTTATTACGGCAAAAATATTCTGCTCCAAGGTGCAACTGTCACCCAAAGCACATTGGGAAAAGTGTCAGAATATATCACCGGGCTTGATAATTCTGTTTTTTCCATTACTTCTGGCGATCGTGCAATGTTTCTGTACAGCGACGGAAAATCAACTTTCAATAATGTATCTTTTGTAGGCAATACCGGATCTACCGGTGCAGCCATCTATGTAGGACGTCACGGCAACGGCGCATATGATTTGACACTTCAAGGAACAACTTTCGCAAACAACGTTTCTTCTGATGTCGGCGGTGCAATTTATCTCTATATTGGCAGTTTAACGATTGACGGATCCAAGTTCTCCGGAAATACTGCGGAAAAAGGCGGCGGCGCGATTAATGTCGCCACCTCAAGAACGGCTGTTATTTCCAAGACTTTATTTGAAAATAATTATAGCAATAATCACGGCGGAGCCATTTCTACAACCGGGATTGTCAATATCTCCGAATCTATTTTCAGAGGCAACAGTACTTCGATAACAAGCGGCTCCGGCGGTGCGATATATGTCGGTGGCGGAACTGCAAATATTTCCGACACCTGGTTTGAAAATAATTACGTCAATGGTCAAAACTATCACGGCGGAGCTATTTGCACAAACGGGATTGTCAATATCTCCGAATCTGTTTTCAGAGGCAATAGTACTTCCATAACTCAAAGCGGCTCCGGCGGTGCAATATATGTCGGTGGCGGAACTGCAAATATTTCCGACACCTGGTTTGACCAAAACACCGCCCATAATGGGAAGGGCGGAGCTATCCGTAACAATGGAGCAACTCTCTACCTCAGCGGGGTGACTTTCAGCAATAATAAAGGAACAAATAATATTGCGGTTCTGAACTCCGGAAATTTGTACATTTACGGAAAAATTGAATCCGGTGCCAGCCAATATTGGGAAAACTCCGGAACGATCACGGTTCAGGGTGAAAACTTCATCACCGGAGACTCTTTGCAGATTGCAACTGTCATTGATGCAGCGGATGATTTCAGCTCTTGGATGACAAATAACGGCGCCCTCACCGCCACCGGCGGCAAACTTTACTCTACCGGTCAGGATCTGATGATCACCAATGCAGATGCGGTAGTTGCCAATACAGCCGCTTACGGTGCAGCGTATACATCATTGGCAGATGCCAACCCCAAAGGTAAAGTATTGATTCTTGAAGGATTCACTCATGCAAATGCGGCACATATCACGCTCTCTGCCAGCGAAATAGTCGGTCAGGATGACACCTTGATTTCCGGCAATACTGACAGCTCCGGCGGAGTATTCATCTCTTACGGACGTACTGCGACGTTTGACAATTTGACTTTTGCAAATAATATTGCAACATCCGCAGGTGGTGTATTTTACATAAGAAACGACGGTGCAACAACAACAACTCCCACTGACAGTAATATAACTATCAAGAACTCCCGTTTTGTCAACAATGGCGCAGTTATTGAAGGTGGTACCACCTACATGTATGGCGGCGTGGTATACATGCAGCACAACAGTGTGCTGAACCTGATCAACTGCGAATTTGACGGCAACTACACCAGAACCAGGACTGATTACAAAACCGGTGATCGCGGCGGAGCAATTTTTGCGAGTGACACCAGTACGTTGAATTTGACCGACTCTAAATTCCTCACCTCAACCGATACTATTCAGAGTGGATATATCAATCTTGCCGGAGCGATTACTTTCAACGCGTCAGTCACCGCAACCAAAGCATTGACCGTCAGTGGAGCTGAAATCACTTTCGGAAACGAAAAAAACATTTCCATCTCCGCAATGACATTCGCGGACGACACTGTCAATACCATGACTTTCAACGGCTCAGCACAGGTCAAATTCACTGTTGCCGGCGGTCAGAGTTTGAGCAGTGCAAATATTACCGTCAACGGTGCATTGTTCGATAATCAGGCTGTTACCATTGCTACCGGCATCAAGGATATCGGCACAGTTACCGTTACCAACAATGCCGATGACAAACTTGAAGCGGTTCTGGTCGGGACTGATCTGGTGCTGAAAGCCAAAGCCACTATCTCCGATGGTGCTGTCATTGATAAAAACTTCATCAATGAAGGTTCTGAAAGTCTCATCACCGGCGGTGAAATCAAAGCTGTCTTCGTCGGTACGGATCTTACATCCGGCGATGTGGATACCGAAGTTCGGGGTGGTAAGTTCAGCAAATTCTTTGTCGGCGGCGCGCTGGTCAAAACTGAAGCGGCTGACATGGGGACAGTCA
>JAFVRD010000007.1 GCA_017504435.1 Lentisphaeria bacterium
CTGCTTTGACTCAATGTGATGAAATCCTGCGCCCTCTTCCCTCTTTTCTGAGGAAAGAGGGACTTGTCTTTCATCACGGCTTGCCGCACCCGGGGAAGTTTCCCCGTACCCCTCAGCAAAACGCTCCGCGTTTCGCTCTCCAACCGGGAGACTGCTCCACATGGCATGAACACAGACGTTTTTGTTTATATCTGCAATGCAAATGTGACGCTGAAAAATTTTTTTCTGTGACCGTAGTAAAAAATTACCGTATTATATGTTTGGTCAATCTTGCTTTTTCTTTTTTTTGTGATACATTAGTACAAAAATCAACCCTGAAAGGAGAATATATTATGAAAAGTCATCAACTGCGTGACATGACTTTCGGCGAAGTCGCGGAATATTTGAAAACTAATCAGACAATCATTATTCCTTATGCTCTTTGCGAACAGCACGGTTTGCATCTGCCTTTGGATGTGGATCTGCGTAATGCGGAAAATGCTTCTGCCCGTCTTGCTGAAAAATTGGATTGTATTGTCGCACCGGTTCTCAGTTATACCTTTTCCGGAGGCATGCTTCCGGGCACGATCAATGTCAAACCCAACACCTTTTCCAACCTGGTCGGCGAAATTATTGAGTCGCTTACTCTTCAGGGATTCCGTAACTTTATTATTATTCCCGGTCACGGCGGCAGCGAAAGCATGCTGCATCTGAAAGAATCTCTGCGGATGTTGAAGTGGCTCAATCCGGCATTGGCGGATGATTTTATCGCTTTGGTGCCGATTTGGGATTTTTCGCCGACATGGATGAATTTATTCCAGACTCGCGATTATCATGCTGCAGATGCCGAAACCTCACTGCTGTTGCATTGGTGTCCTGAAGTGGTGCGTAAAAATGTGGTAATGGATCCCGAAGATATTGCAGAACGGCTCCGGGATGATCCGGACAGCTACCAGAAACGCACGACTTTTACCAATTTGAGTCAGGAGATCATGCAGACCAGTCAGCGCGAAGATGTGAAAATCGGCGTGATGGGATATCCGGAACGCGCTACAGCTGAACGCGGAGCGCAGATCGAGCGGGAATTCGTGGAAAATGCTTCCACAGCTTTGCGTGATGCCATCGCTCAAGCCGACAAAGCCCGCAAAACCGGCGAGCGTATCAACCATGCTGATAATGACAAAATGAAAATTTTCTCAATTTAACGGTGAAAATATTTACCTAACGGTAATTTCAACTCCTTCGCAGAATCATTCAATATCCGGATGACTTGCGAGGGAGTTATTTTTTTCATGCAAACCGCATTGCCTTTGGGGCAGACCCGGCGCAAACAGGGAGAACACTTTTCTTTGGCATAAATAAGTTTCCATGTTGACGACACTGGACCGGTATCTCCGGGATCAGTGGGGCCGAAAACGGTCATTCCGGGACATCTTAATGCCGAAGCAAGGTGCATCAGCCCTGAATCGTTGGTAAATGCGAATGCAGAAAAACGGAATAGATGCATTAATTCCGTTAAATTAGTTTTTCCGCACAGATTTATACATTTGTTGCGGGGTAGCGCGGAATGTATTTCTGTGCAAATACCGTTTTCATTCGGGACTCCGACCAGTGCAACGATCCCTCCGCGCCTTATCCAATAAGCCGCTGTTGCGGTGTAATATTCATGCGGCCATCGTTTGGCGGCACCATATGCCGCACCCGGGGCGATCGTTAATAATAACGGGTGACGGAGCAGGGACATGATATTATCCGGTAATTCATCCGGCGGGATCGACGGAATCAACTGCGGCATGAACGGTTGCGGATATTTGCCGCCGAGAGCTTCTGCAATTGCCAGATAACGCATTGCCTGGTGAGACTGGCTGCATTCGCCTTTGCGGTGACAGGGAAAAGGGAACTTCCCGGTCAGCATCCAACCGCGACAACGTCCCGGTTCTCCGTAGAGAAACTTTACTCCGGCAAGTTTCAATGATACGGCATCCCGGAAAGAATGATTGAAAAGTACCGCTGCCCCGGGGTGCAGCTGGCGGATCTCTTTTACTTCAGATCGGGAATAAAATTTGTGCGGTTGTTTTAATTGAATCACCGCATCTACCTCAGGAAGAGCCTGAAAAAGAGAGGCACTGGACTCCGGAGTGATGACAAATAGACCGCAATGCCGTGGCAAAATGCTTTTCAACGCGCAAAGAGCCGGCAGAGCCATGACTGCATCCCCAAGATGGTTGGGCATCCTGACAATAAGGCCATTGTGAAAATCAGGTATCTGATGCATGGGAAAATACGCATTGGGGCGCAATAATGTAATGTTTTGCTGTAATACTTCCGGTTTCATAACAACGTTTTCATTTTTTTGTTTTTATAACTCCCCGGTTAAAATAACATAAGAAATGTTTTTTACAATACTTGAATGATTAAAATTATGGAAAAAAATCTCTTTTTTTTTATAAACACTTGAAAAATATGGGGGGATACATATATATTATATATGTGACTGATGTTAATGCCGGAGTGTTTGCATATGAGGGGTTCCGGCGCAGAGTGATGTATGAGAAATAAGGCAGGAAACGATGAAGACTCAGTTTTTCGCAGAGATGTTTTGTGCGCATATCGGCATTGATTTGGGTACCGCAAACTGTTTGGTGTTCGTCCGGGATCAGGGGGTCGTACTCAATGAGCCTTCTGTGGTTGCTATCAAAGTTTATACCAAAGAAGTTCTGGCAGTCGGCAGCGAGGCAAAAGAAATGCTTGGCAAAGTTCCGGGCAGTATTCAGGCAATCCGTCCGATGCGCGAGGGGGTGATCGCCAACTATGAAGTCACAGAGGATATGCTGCGTTACTTTATCCAGCGGGCGATCCGTACTGTCCCATGGTATAAACGCTTGTTGCGTCCCCGGGTTCTGATTGCAGTGCCGTCCGGAATAACCGAGGTTGAACACCGTGCTGTTACCGACAGTGCCAAACATGCCGGTGCCGGAGAAGCCGTACTGGTAGAGGAACCTTTTGCTGCTGCGGTCGGAGTCGGTTTGCCGGTGGCAGAGGCAGCCGGAAGTATGATCGTGGATATCGGCGGCGGTACTACTGAAGTCGCGGTAATTTCACTTTCCGGTATCGTCAGTGCAAAAAGTGTCCGTGTCGGCGGAGATACTTTAGATCAGGCGATCATGCAGCACTTGAAAAAAGCTTACAGCCTGCAGATCGGTGAAAATTCTGCTGAACAAATCAAAATCCATTTGGGCAGTGCGTATCCGATGCGGGATGATGAGAGCATGGATGTTAAAGGTTTTGACATGATGGCAAGAGTTCCGAAAACGGTGCGTATCACTGCCGGTGAGGTGCGTATGGCACTGCAGGGACCGATTTCCATGATCCTCGAAGCGGTGCGGGCCACCCTTGATACCTGTCCTCCGGAATTGGCAGCGGATCTTATTGATCGCGGTATCATGTTGGCAGGCGGCGGTGCTAAATTGGTCGGTCTTGATAAGTTGTTGACCGATGAAACCGGTTTGCCGGTTTTTGTTTCGGAAGAGCCGCTGAATGCCGTAGTAAACGGTACCGGCGAAATGCTTAAAAAAATTCACAGTTGGTCCATCGTAACAGAGTAATATGAAAATCAGTTTGAAATCCCTGCGTCCGGTGGAATTATCCGACCGGGCGCGTTTTGATGCCGCAATGGAAAAAATGGGCAGCCAGAGCTGTGAAGTATCCTTTGCAAACATTTTTATGTACCGTGAACCTTATGGTCTGGAGTTTATCGAGATCAAAAAGCGGTTGGTTGTATATGAACGTATCGCGCGGGTCATCCATTATCCGATAGGAGAAGCAACCCCGCCGGAATTACTGTATCAGATCAGTAAGGCGTTTGTTGATGCCGGATTGACTGATGGCGGTATTTACGATGTACCGGAATCGTTTTTGGATGATTATCCGGATTGCGATCAATTTTTTGAATTGGAATATGATGAAGGTGCCATTGATTATCTTTTTTCCATCGAAAAAATCGCAACATTCACCGGGCCGAAATTGCGTAAAAAACACAATTTGGTCAAACAGTTCCAAGCTAACTGGCCTTATGCAGAGGTTCGCAAAATAACCAAAGAGAATATCCATATCGCGGCAAAGCTTGCCAGTGATCTTAACTCCCGTTTGGAACAGTGTGAATTTCTGGATGAAGAAGCAGTTGCTCTGAAAAATGCCTGGGATAATTTTGATGAGTTGGGGCTTTCCGGGATATTGCTGTTTGCAGAACCGGGGTATCCTGCCGGTGTTTCGGTATTCAGTATGCTGCCGTCAGATACGGTGGATGTGCATTTTGAAAAAGCCGATCATGCGGTCAAAGGTGCTTCTCAGACATTGACTTGGCAGTTGGCGATCGCGTTGCGCGGCAAAGCAAAATTCATGAACCGGGAACAGGATATGAATGAAGAATCTTTGCGTCATGCCAAACGTTCTCTTGACCCGGAACGGTTTTTCAAACGTTATTTTCTCCGCAACCTGGAATAAGTTTTTTGTGGAAATCAAAAATTACGCCGCCGGATGTGCGGCGATTTTTTATTAAAGCCGGGGGGCCGGTTGGCGTTTATAAAAATGAAAGTTGACAAATAAATGCGTGATATCAGAAATATTGCAATTATTGCACATGTTGACCACGGAAAAACAACAATCGTGGACAAAATATCCCGTCAGGCAAAGTTATTCCGGGAAAATGAAGTTGTTGAAGAGTGTTTCCTTGATAACAATGATTTGGAAAGAGAACGCGGGATTACGATTTTATCCAAAAATATCAGTATTGAATACCGCAATACCAAAATAAATTTGATCGACACTCCGGGACACAGCGATTTTGGAGGTCAGGTCGAAAGAGTATTGAAACTTGCTGACGGAGTATTACTTCTGGTCGATGCAGCGGAAGGTCCGATGCCCCAGACCCGCTTTGTATTGGAAAAAGCGTTGGCATTGAATTTGCGTCCGGTGGTGGTAATTAATAAACTTGATAAACCTGATGCACGTCCGTTGGAAATTCAAAATAAAGTATTTGATCTGTTCTGTGAATTGGATGCCTCTGATGAGCAGTTGGAGTTTCCGACTTTGTTTGCCAGCGGCAGGGATGGTTGGGCGATCCGGGATTTGGATGACAAACCGGAATCCTTCACCCCGCTTCTGGATGCGATGATCGACATAGTTCCGCCTCCTGCCAAACGTGAAGGTGCGGTGCAATTGCAGATTGCAACATTGGATTATTCAACTTTTGTCGGACGAATCGGTATCGGCAGGGTTTATCGCGGAACGCTGGATTTAAAAAAACCGTTATCTATTATCAAGCGTGACGGCAGAGTGATGCCGGCATCGGTAAAGCAGCTTTTTACCTTTGAAGGATTGGGCCGCAAGGAAGTAGAACGTGTCGAATGCGGTGATCTTTGCGCCATTGTCGGTATATCTGATATTGATATATCTGATACGATTTGCGATGCGGAGAATCCGGAAGCGATGCCCCTGATCGCTATTGATGAACCGACCTTGTCTATGACGTTCCGGATCAACGACTCTCCGTTTTTTGGCAGAGAGGGCAAGTTTGTCAGCAGCCGTCAGCTGCGTGAGCGTTTGTTCAATGAAACAGAGCGGGATGTTGCACTGCGTGTAGAGGCGTTGAGCGGTGATTCATTCAAAGTTTCCGGTCGTGGAGTTTTGCACCTGGCGATTCTGATTGAGACGATGCGCCGGGAGGGATATGAATTTTCCGTTGGCAAACCTCAGGTGATTCTGAAAGAAATAGATGGCGTACAGTGTGAACCAATGGAGCGGTTGACTGTGGATGTGCCGAATGATTTTGCCGGCAAGATCATTGAAATGGTCGGTTTGCGGCGCGGAGAAATGATCCAGATGGAATCCCGAGGCAACCGTCAGGTATTGGATTTCCATATCCCGACCCGGGGATTGATTGGATTCCGCAGCAAAGCATTGACAGCCAGTCAGGGGGAAGCTATCGTCAACCACGTATTTGCCCATTATGAACCGTTTCGCGGGGCGATCCCGGGACGCATTAACGGGGTTATGGTCAGTATGGCAGGCGGAAAAGCCTTGCCGTTTGCTATTGACGGTTTGCAGCAGCGCGGCGAATTTTTCATTGAACCCGGTACTGATGCTTACGAAGGGATGATCGTCGGAGAACATTGCAAAGATGGAGATCTGGTTGTCAATGTTCAGCGTGCCAAGCAGTTGACCAATATGCGTGCTGCCGGCAGTGACCGCAACATGAAAATCGCTCCGGCCCGCAAAATGTCTCTGGAACAGGCGTTGGAATATATCGAAGAAGATGAATTAGTGGAAGTTACACCGTTGAATGTACGGTTGCGGAAAATTTTACTTACCGAATTGGAAAGACGCCGCAAGCATGTCCGTGAACTTGGATTATGAGTTTGCATAAGTTGGGTTTATGGTGTATATTACAACGCAATGAGAAACTAATAATGGAGAAATAACAATGGAACATCTGAATGTGCCTCCGGTCAATCATGTCAAAGTGCTTGATGGACAGGGATGGGTTGGTTTGATCGACCATTTGGGAACTGAAAGTACCATCGTCAATGCGGCAAGAGTCTCTTTCGGCAAGCTGAAAAGCGAAATGGAAGAACGTGATGTCAAGCTTTTGGAATATTTGATTGCCAATCGTCATACCAGTCCGTTGGAACACATGGTGTTCACATTCAGCATTCACTGTCCGTTGTTTGTCCGCGGTCAATGGCATCGTCACCGGACGTGGAGCTATAATGAGATTTCCCGTCGGTATACTGAAATTGATATGGAATTCTACACTCCGTCTGAATTGCGTCGGCAGGCTGAAAACAACCGTCAGGCATCGGTAAGTGATCCGGATTTTGATGGCAGTGACTTGGCGCAGGAGATCAGAAAGCACAACTTTGCCAGTTTGGAGTTGTACGAGAAATTATTGGCATCCGGAGTGTGCCGTGAACAGGCCCGCGGAGTGCTGCCGCAGAATATGATGGTAACATTCTGGGGTACGGTAGATCTCTCCAATTTGCTGCATTTTCTGGAACTTCGCGACAGCGACCATGCCCAGTGGGAGATCCGGGAATATGCGGTGGCTATCAAAAAGCTCATCAAACCGTTGATTCCCAATGTGGCAGCGTACTTTGAGCGTTTGGGACAGCAGTGGTAATGAGAAAATTTACTGATTTTTACCGGGAGCATCGGGGAGAACTCGATGCTCTTATATTTGATGTGGACGGAACATTGACTTCCGGAGGGCGTTTGATTTCGGAGGCAGCGGTATTCATCGAGCTTTTGCGCCGTGATAAGTTTCCGTTTTTTCTTTTGACCAATGATTCGTGTAACTCCTGTGAGCGCAAAGCTGAATTGATTTGCAAAACCGGAATATCAATTACACCGCAGCAGATCATTTCTGCCGGTAATTCATTGGAAATGTATATTCAATCCCACGGGCTTGCCGGTCATAAATTTTATCAGTGCGGCAGTCTTGGAGAACCGGGGTATGCTGAAAAAGCCGGAATGATCGTTACTCACGATCCCCATGATACCGATGACTGCGAGGGTGTAGTTATGGGAGAGGGGATCTATGATTGGCGGCGTGAATTGGAAGGCATGTTCAATTTCCTGCTCAAACATCCGGATGCTCCGGTTCTGGTGGCAAATCCGGACAGCTACTGGCCGCATCCGCATGGTATGGGGGTCGGGGCAGGGGGGATGTGCCGGTTTATTTGCGGATTGGTACAGGAAGCCGGATTTACCGTAACTCCGACCTATTTGGGTAAACCGTATCAGCCGATATATGATCTGGTGATGAAACGGATGCCGGAAATGATCCCGGAATGTAAAAATCCAGTTCCGGAACGGATCGCAATGATCGGAGATTCACTTGCTTCAGATATTCAGGGTGCCAACGGGGCGGGGATGCTATCCTGTCTGGTTTTGACGGGGATCACGTCGCGGGTGTTGGCTGAATCGGCACCATTGCATCGCAAGCCGGCGGAAATATTTGATTCGCTTTGAAAATTCTCCGGAATCTTCAGATATCAAGTTCGGTTTTTCGGAAGTTGATCGCTTCAAACAGATGTTCATCAGCGATATTGCTGCTGCCGGCAAGGTCGGCAATGGTGCGGGCGACTTTGAGGATACGGCTGTATGCTCTGGGGCTGAGTTTCAATACCGAAATGGCATTTTTGAGCATGATTTCTCCAGAATGGGAGAGTGCGCAATGCTGTTGCAGCATTTTGGGTGTGAGTTGACAATTATTAAATATTCCCGAACCGGCGTAACGCTCCATTTGCAAATTTCTGGCAGCCACGACCCGTTGCCGCACAACTGCGCTTGATTCTCCATCCGGAGCTTTGAGCAATTCATTTTCAGTAAGCTGCCGGACAGGGACACGCAAATCGATCCGGTCGAGCAAAGGTCCGGAAATGCGTTTTAAATACCGTCGTTTTTCTTCCGGCTTGCATTGGCATCCCAATTCTACTTCTCCTCTGCCGCATGGACATGGATTCATTGCGGCACAAAGCATGAAACGTGCCGGAAAAATACAACTGCCGGAGGCACGTGATACCGTGACCACTCCTTCTTCCAGAGGTTGACGTAAAACTTCCAGTACATTGCGTTTGAATTCCGGCAGTTCATCCAGAAAAAGCACGCCGTTGTGAGCCAGACTTATCTCACCTGGTCTGGGGTCACGGCCGCCTCCGATAAGTCCGGCATCGGATATGGTGTGGTGCGGAGAACGGAATGGTCTGCGGTCAATCAGGGGTGTTCCGGCAGAGAGCAGCCCCATGACGCTGTATATGCGGCTGGTTTCCAACGCTTCAGGTAAAGAAAGCGGTGGCAGAATACCCGGCAGACGTGTGGCAAGCATTGATTTGCCGGTTCCGGGAGAGCCGGTCAACAGAACGTTATGACCGCCTGCCGCGGCAATTTCCAATGCCCTGCGGGCGGCGAGTTGTCCTTTGACTTCATTAAAGTCGCAGGTGATGCAGGAGGTGTCAAACTTTTCCAATTCGGCACGGAAAGGAGTGCCGTGACCAAGATTGACCAATTCAGCAGCTTCTTTAAGATTGTTGACAGGGAAAACCGGTAGTTTATTGCAGCTTGCCAAAGCCGCTTCTCTGGCATTGGCAGGAGGTACCAGCAGGGCACTTACCGAATGTTCTGATGCCAGTTTTGCTGCGATCGGCAATGCTCCGCGCACCGGACGGACTGAGCCGTCCAAACCTAACTCACCTATGGCGGCAATACGTCCCAGACGTTCTGTATTCACCGTTCCGACAGCTCCCAATATTCCCAAAGCAATGCCCAAATCAAAAGCTGCACCCTCTTTGCGCAGATCGGCAGGGGCGAGATTGACCACGGTAAATCCACGCGGCGGAATGAAATCTGAACTGACAAATGCGGAATATATCCGGTCACGACTCTCTTTTACTGCAGTATCCGGTAAGCCGACAATGGATATGGCACTGTCTTTCATGCTTATGGAGTTTACTCCGGTGAGATTGACCTCTATTTCTACAGGAAAAGCATCAATACCGATAACGGTGGCAGCATATACTTTGGCAACCACTTTTTTATTCTCCCAGTACAAACGGTTGATCGGCAATTTGTTGCAGATTGGACAAATGCGGTAAAAGGCACTCATTCACATTGCGCCAATCGTGCGGCGATGAGATGATGTCGTAATAACTCAGACGGTTCAGCATTTCAATGGCAGCTTCTCCTCCGGACATTTCTTTTGTTTCCGGAACTGCATACGCTGTATCTGACACCGGATCATATTTTACCAGTTTGCGGTGCGGTATTTGGATCAGATCCAGGAAAAAACCGGCGAGAAATACTGCTTTGCCGCCGCTTATTTCTACCGCAGAGGCGATATCTGCATCAGAAGCATTGGAGTTGAAAAGGATTTTATCAACACAACGGGTGAATTTTGGATACCCGGACAATATCTGTTTCCGGCGTCTTGGCCACTCATCACGGATGGCGAGATTATCAGATGTAAACATTTCTTCATAGAATTCGCGTGGATCGGCAATACCAACTCTGTTGAATAGTGAGAGCAGCTGAGTTTTTCTCAAAACTCCCCGGAATTCAGTCAATACATGAAATCTTGAACTTTCCGGCAAAGAGTTGATTATCCACTGCGGCATCGACCGTACTTTGCGTACATCTACTAAAGCAAAGGTTTGTTTTGATTCGCTGTACAGCAGGTTACCCAAATGAAAATCGGAATGAAGAAAACCTGATTTCAGTATATTACATGCCAAATCAGCAATAGTTTCAAAGAAACTCATTTCAGGGACATTACTGCGTAAATATTCCTCCACTGAAACGCTGTCTGCAAAACTGCGGGTCACTAAAAAATTTCCCCGTTCGCTTTTGCCGCAGAATACATGCTCAACAACCGGCACCCCAGCCTTTTTCAGTTTTTCAGCAGCTGAAAATTCTCTGGAAAAACCATGATTGGGACGGTGATCAAATTTGATAAAAAACTCTTGATTGCGCCGCACTTCACGAACCGGATTGTTCTTTACCGGTACAGCGGAATCATAAAGATTTTCAACCTGTTTTATGTCTAAAAATTGTTTTTTTGCTGCAGAATTCATTTTATTTTTCCTGATAAGAATACTGTACCGCCGAAACGACGGAATTTTACATCATCCAATTGCGGGATGTTTATAAAATCCGCCATTGCCCCCGGGGTGTCCGGAATCTCCCATATCAACCTGGCTCCCCGCAGAAAGGCACAGAAATGTTCATCGCTCATGAATTTTTTGAAATACTCTCCGGATTTTGCATACGGAGGATCGGCAAACACAATATTTGGTTTGCCGGACAACCGCGTCAAATAGCGTTCCGGTTGGGTCGCATCAAATTCAAAAACAGTCATCTTCCCTTTGGCACCGGAAGCGGATACCCGCCGGCAGTTCTCTTTGATGCACTCTATATGCTGTGAGTCGCACTCTACCATTGCGGCAGATGCAGCTCCCCGGCTTACGGCCTCCAACGCCAATGCTCCGGAACCGGAAAACAAATCCAGTACTGCAATGCCGTCAAAACAACCCAAACTGTCAAACAGTGCTTTTCTGGCTCTCACAGCGGTGGGTCTGACTCCGCAATCCGGCAGAGTCGCAAGTTCAAGATTTCTGGCTGTTCCGGCAATAATGTTCATGACCTGAAAATTGTTATAAATCCTAAAATAATGTTAAGCATTAATATAACGCAACACATATAGGTTTTCAATGAAAAAAAAGCTAAAAAAACAGTTAAAACTTTAAAAAGTAAAAAAATGTGGTATTTTATAATTATTGAGAATAATTGTCAGTTTTGAAAACAGATAAATCAGGAAAGAAATTTTTGTGATGAATGATGAATTGCTTTTTTGTATCCCTCTGGAGGATCCGTCCGGAGAATTTGAAGCTGCTTCTGAATTGTTGAATGCTCTGGAATTGGATTTCAGCAGTTATTTTGACCGGGAAAATTGTTCGGTGCGTCATACTGTCTATCACACTGACCCCGAAAGTGCCGCAGAGTGCCGGGAGCAGATTAAAAACTTGCTTCCATTGTGGCAGGAAATCGGTGTGACATTGAATATGGGGGATACTTTTTCGTTGCAGAAATCCGAGTGGGCGGAAGCTTGGAAACAGTATTTCAAACCCATAGAGATATCAGAACGTCTGCTGGTTCGTCCTTCCTGGCTGGATGATGCTCCGGCCCCCGGGCAGAAAATATTGGAGATCAATCCGGGAATGAGTTTCGGAACCGGGCAGCATGCCACGACATTGTTCTGTTTGAAACAGATCGATAAACTTGCCGGAGCAAATAAAAGTCTGCTGGATGCCGGTTGCGGTTCGGGAATACTGGCTATCGCCGGGGCATTGCTGGATTATGGGCATATTGATGCTTTTGACTTTGATCCGGAAGCCGTGGAGGTGGCTAAAGAAAATATTGAATTGAACCGGCTCGCCGGACGGATCGTTCCACAGGTCGGAAATGCTGCTGACTGGCAGGGCAGACCGGAGAAATATGATGTGGTATGTGCCAATATTTTGGGACATTTACTCATTTCGTTCCGCTTCAACATTGCCAGTTGGGTCGCGCCCGGCGGCAGTCTGGTTCTGGCGGGGATTCTGGAACGCGATTTTGATGGTGTAAGTGCTGCTTATGCCGAGTTGGGATTTTCTGAAATCGAGCGTTTTACAGACCGGGAATGGACGGGCGGAGTTTTTCGCAGTTGAAAAAACTCAATCAATGAAGTATATTAACTGTATGTACTTTAATGAGTTGAGTTTTGTGAAAGGGTATGAAAATGGTAAAAAAGATTGCAAGAAGGCAAATCAATCTGTTATATCATGATGCGCCAGGAAAAACAGTTTTTGTAGCTGGAGATTTCAACGACTGGCAGCCGATAAGAAAACTTGAAGACAAAAACGGAGATGGTGTTTACCGTTGCCGTTTGCTGCTTGTTCCCGGCGAGTATCAATATAAATTTCTGGTTGATGATCAGTGGCGTTCTGATCCGTTGAATCCGGATTTTATTCCCAACGATTTTGGTTCTCTCAACAGTGTATTGACCGTAAAAAGCAAGTAATAACAGTAAAAACAGGTGAAATTTCATGGAACTTCAGCTTTATAATGTTGCTCCCCGGATACCGGAAGAGTTGAGTTTTTTGGAGAAATTGGCAGGCAATATCTGGTGGTGCTGGCATCCGGCGGCAATCGAATTGTTTGTGCGCATGGATCCCGCTCTGTGGCGGGAGGTTTCCGGCAATGCCAAAATGTTTTTGCGGAAAGTGTCCGGCAAACGTTTGCTTGAACTTGCTTCCGATGCCGGATTCTTGCGCCATCTCAAAAGTGTGCAGGCTGATTTTGAACGTCAGATGACCGATGTTATTCCGGTGGAAAAACGCAATATAGCCTATTTTTCATTGGAATATGGTATTCACGAGAGTATTCCGATTTTTTCCGGCGGTCTCGGCGTGCTTGCCGGTGACCATTTGAAAGCTGCCAGCGATATGAATCTGCCGCTGGTGGCTGTCGGTTTGCTTTACCGGCAGGGATATTTCCGTCAGGTGCTGGATCGTACCGGTATGCAGACAGAGCATTACCCGGTGGCTGAAATTCACGATTTGCCGGTTGAACGTGGTTGTGATCCGCAGGGCAATCCGGTCACGATTTCCATGCCGTTGGGAGACCGGACGCTTCATGCGGCGGTATGGGTATTGTGGGTCGGAAATGTGCCGCTGGTACTTCTGGATACCGAATTGCCTCAGAATCCGCCGGATCTGCGTGAAGTGACCTGGCGTCTCTACGGCGGTGACAAAAGAATGCGTCTGCATCAGGAACTGCTGCTGGGTATCGGCGGCGTAAAAGCCCTTTTAGCAATGGGATACAATCCGGAAGTTTGCCACATGAATGAAGGTCATGCCGGATTTCTTTCTCTCGCCCGTCTGGAACATCTGGTCAAAGATCTCAACTATGATCCTGATGTTGCATTGGAAGTGGTGTGGCGTTCCAATATTTTCACCACTCACACTCCGGTTCCGGCAGGAAATGAGGTTTTTGATATCAATTTGGTTCGTCCGTATTTGATGCCGTATGCCGCTTCATCGCGTTTTGATTTGGAACGGATCATTCGTTGGGGAGTTCCGATTACAGACCGGGGGCGCAGTTCTGAAATGTCCATGACGGTTTTCGGCTTGCGTATGGCGGCGAATTACAGCAACGGGGTCAGTAAGCTTCACGGCGAAGTTGCCCGCGAAATGTGGAAACATCTCTGGCCGGAACGCTCTGCTGCAGAAATTCCTATCGGACATATCACCAATGGAGTGCATATAAGTTCATGGGTCTCGGCGCGTCACTGCCGGTTGTATGAGCGTTATTTGAATGCATCATGGCTCAACAATCCGGATATGGTGCAGTTGAGTGGTGAATTGGCATCATTGCCGGATGATGAATTGTGGGCAGCTCATGAATTGTGCCGGCAGTCTCTGGTTCGTTATGTCCGCCGTTTGGTGAAACGTAATTTCCGCTATATGATTGGCAGCAATTCGCTGCAGGATAAAAATCGTCCGCTGCTGCAGTCGGATGTGCTTACCATTGGTTTTGCCCGTCGTTTTGCCACTTACAAACGCGGTACGCTTTTGTTGCGTGATAAAGAACGTTTGTTGAATCTGCTCCGGGACAAAAACCGTCCGGTACAGTTTATTTTTGCCGGTAAAGCTCACCCGGCAGATAATGGCGGCAAACAATTGATCCGTCAGCTTATTGAATTTGCTCAGCAGGAAAATGTTCAGCATAAACTCATTTTCCTGGAGAATTATGATATCGGTATGGCGCGTCATCTGGTGCAGGGCGTCGATGTGTGGCTCAATACTCCGCGCCGTCCCCAAGAGGCCAGCGGTACCAGCGGGATGAAAGCCGCTGTCAACGGTGTTATCAACTGCAGTATTCTGGATGGCTGGTGGGCGGAAGCCTATGACGGCGAGAACGGTTGGGCGATCGAAGGAAATGACTTCTATATCGAGGATGAAGATCGGGATAATTTTGAAAGCCAGCAGTTGTTCAACTTGTTGGAAAATGAAATAATACCCTGTTTCTACGAGCGTTCCGGAAGTTATTTGCCGACTCGTTGGATCGCCAAAATGAAAGCATCTATCGCTACCGGTTTGGGATTTTTCTCCAGTGCCCGCATGGTTGGAGATTACAACCGGAAATATTATGAACCGGCAGCAGCGGCATTTGAACATTTGACTGCTGATGATGCGGCGGCGGCCAGAAAACTGGTCGAAGCCAAACGACGTTTGGTTGAAAGTTTTGACGGCGGACGTTTGTCGATCAGTAATCCGGTTATACAGGGTTCGCTTGCTGATTTGCATGTCGGTGACCGGATCGCGGTGACAGTTGAGGTCGATCTCGGCGGATTGATGCCGGAAGAGGTCGAAGTTGATGCTTACAGCGGTTCTGCCGACGCCCACAACGAATTGGTGGACAGTACGGTTACCGTGCTGAATATGCTGGAAGATCGCGGCAACGGCAAGTATCTTTATGGCGGTGAAGTCGAGTGCGGCATCGCCGGACGTTTCGGACTTACCGCCCGGATTAAAGCTGCCGGTGATGATTGGGACAACAGTGTGCCTGGTTTTATGTGCTGGCCGCGCTGAATGAATCAAGGGGGTAAAATATGCGGAGAACTAAAAAAAACAATCCCAGAATTCTGGTTGTAACTCCGGAGATAACCTCTCTGCCTGCCGGAATGAGTGCAATGGGGACTTATTTGCGTGCCAAAGCAGGTGGATTGGCAGATGTTTCTGCTGCATTGGTCGGAGCCTTGTACCGGCAGGGGGCAGATGTGCATGTCGCCTTGCCGCATTACCGCAAAATGTTTCATATTGATGTCGGCAATCTTATCAACGATGAGTTGCGGGTATATATGAGCAATTTGCATAACAGCCGGATCCATTTGGCTGAAGACCGCATATTTTATTATCGGGATTCTGTTTACAGCAGTTATTCCAACGATTCATTTATGCAATCGCTGGCATTTCAGCGTGAAGTTATAAACAATATCATTCCGCAGGTGAAGCCTGATTTGATCCATTGCAATGACTGGATGACCGGCTTGATACCGGCTGCCGCCCGCAGAATGGGGATACCGTGTCTGTTTACGGTTCACAATATCCACACTCAGAAGTGGGTGCTGGCAGATATTGAAGACCGTGGCATTGATGCTGCTCCGTTCTGGCAGAGTCTTTATTATGACCGTCCTCCATATAATTATGAGGAGAGCAGGGGGAACAATCCGGTGGATTTTCTGACCAGCGGTATTTTTGCCGCCCACTTTATCAACACGGTCAGTCCCACATTTTTGCAGGAAATCGTGGATGGACATCATGCGTTTGTGCCGGATAATATCCGCCGGGAGATCGCCGGAAAATTTTATGCCGGTTGTGCCCGCGGTATCCTCAATGCTCCGGATGTAAGTAATAATCCGGAAACAGATGAATTGCTGGAAACCAAATACAGCAGTCAGAGCTGTGCCAGTGCCAAAGCGGTCAACAAGATCGCATTTCAAGCCAGAACCGGTTTGAAGATCAATCAGAATGCACCGCTGTTTTTCTGGCCCCACCGTCTTGATCCGATTCAGAAAGGCTGCCAGTTGCTGGCTGATCTGACCTATGAGATCGTGCATCGCTACTGGGATAGCGGATTGCAGATCGCAATCGTTGCCGATGGGGAATATCAGAAAGTTTTCCGGGATATTATCGCGTACCATAATTTCTATGAAAGAGTCATGGTGTGTGATTTTGATGAGGAGTTGTCTCATCTCGGATTCGCGGCATCTGATTTCATGCTGATGCCGTCGCGTTTTGAACCGTGCGGATTGCCGCAGATGACCTGTCAATATTATGGAAGTCTGCCGGTAGTGCATGATACCGGCGGTTTGCACGATACCGTAAATCACCTTTCCGGGGATGGATGTTCCGGCAATGGATTTGTGTTTCGTGATTATGATCACGGCGGTCTGTTGTGGGGAGTGGATGAAGCGATGCGCTTTTTCGGTAAAGATCCCCAGTGGAAAAATGCCGTTATCTCCAGAGTGATGGATGAGGCGAAGACACGTTTCAATCACGATGTTACTGCTCAGGAATATATTCGCATTTATGAATCCATGCTGGCTCGTCCGCTGGTGGTAAAATAATAACGGTTCTGAGTGAAACAATGAGCTTTCAACGGCGGAAAAATATTCCCTGTGCTTTGTCGGAAGACCGCTTCCTTGATCCGTACCGTCAGGTTCTTGACCGCCGCCGCAGAACGGCGGAACAGGAAATCGCGCGGTTGGAAAAAAGGAACGGTTCGCTTGCAGGTTTTGCATCGGCACATGAATATTTCGGCTTGCACCGGGAGGCGCAAGCGTGGGTATTCCGTGAATATGCTCCTCATGCAGTGGAAATATTTCTGACCGGAGAGTTTTCCGGTTGGCAATGTTTGGATGAGTTCAACTTGAAGCGTAAGGAATGCGGAGTCTGGGAAGGCCGGTTCCCGTTGGATTCAATGCGGCACGGTATGCATTATAAGATGTTTGTGCGCTGGAATGACGGGGCAGGGATGCGTATCCCGGCGTATGCCCGTTATGTGGTTCAGGATGAGCAAAGCAAATTGTTTTCTGCAGTGATATGGGAACCTGAAAAAGCATTTGAATTCCGTTATCCGTCGCCACCGGCAGTTTATCCGTTGGTATATGAAGCACATCCCGGTATGGCACAGGAGGATGCTAAAGTAGGTTCGTTTGCCGAATTCAAAAGTATAAATCTGCCTGACATTGCTGCCAAAGGTTACAATACGGTACAGCTGATGGCGGTCATGGAGCATCCTTATTACGGCAGTTTCGGTTATCATGTTGCCAATTTTTTTGCTGTTTCCAGCCGTTTCGGAACCCCGGATGATTTCAAAGAGCTGGTGGATGAAGCACACCGTCTGGGGCTGCGGGTCATTATGGATATAGTTCATTCGCATGCGGTGAAAAATGAAGCGGAAGGAATGGCGGCAATAGATGGCAGCCGAGATACCTATTTTTCCGGAGAACATCCGGCGTGGGATTCGCTGATTTTTGATTACAGCAAAGATGAAGTCCGGCATTTTCTGCTCTCCAATTGCCGTTATTTTCTTGAGGAATATCACATTGACGGATTCCGTTTTGACGGTATTACCAGCATGCTTTATCATCATCACGGGTTGAACCGCTGTTTTACTTCTTATGCAGATTATTTCGGTACTGATGTGAATGAATCAGCATTGACATATTTAACACTGGCCAACAAGTTGATCCATGATATCCGTCCGGACGCGGTGACTGTCGCCGAAGATGTCAGCGGCATGCCCGGATTGGCATCTCCGGAAGGGATCGGTTTTGATTACCGTCTGGCAATGGGAGTGACGGATATGTGGTTTAAATTGCTGGATATTCCGGATGAGCAGTGGGATATGTTTTATCTTTACTGCGAATTGACCAACCGCCGGCGTGATGAAAAGTCTCTCAGTTACGTGGAGTGTCACGATCAAGCGATAGTTGGAGGTCAAAGTGCGTTTTTCCGGATGACAGATGCTGCTATTTACACTCAAATGCATTGTGGTTCCGGTGACATGAGCGTAGATAGGGCAGTGGCACTGCATAAGTTGATGCGCCTTGCTACTGCGGCAGCCGCGGGGCATGGGTATTTGAATTTCATGGGCAATGAATTCGGTCATCCGGAGTGGATCGACATGCCCCGGGAGGGGAACAACTGGAGTATGGCGCACGCCCGCAGACAATGGAGTCTGGAAAAAGATCCGGGATTGCGTTTTTCAAAACTCTCTGCTTTTGACCGGGAAGTTACTGCACTTGCGGGGATACCGGATTTTTATGAGCATCCGGTTCATACTGTGCGCATAGATAATGACAAAAAAGTGATAGCGTTTGAACGCTGCGGCTATTGGTTTTTCTTTAATTTTCATCCGGTTCAAGCTTACTTTGATTATGAATTGGAAGTTTTGCGCGGCAGTTATGCTACCGTTCTTGACAGTGATAGAGCTGAATTTGACGGTTTTTCCCGCCGAGAGAACGGGCAACGTTATTTCTCCATGCCCAGAGAATTCGGTGAGGTTATTTCTTTATATCTGCCGCCCCGGAGCGCGTTGGTTTTGAAACGGGAATTCTGAAAAAAACTGAAAATTTTCTCCGAAAAGTTTGACATTGCCGGATTGGTGGATTATCTTAATGTGTCATACAGGTAGTCAAAATAAACATAATTTTATCTAAATGATTGACAGTAAAGATCTTCCGATTTTTGTTAAAATTGCTGAGCAATTGAGGCAGCAAATTTCTCAGAAAGGGTATGCTCCCGGAGCATTTCTGCCCCGAGAAATTGAGCTTGCCAAGCAGTTTGATATTTCCCGTGCGACATTGCGCAATGCGATGGCGATTTTGGAAAAGGATGGTTGGATCATCCGTAAAAAGCGTTTGGGGACGATCGTGGCTCCTGATGCGCTGCGCCGGAAATACCGTAAAATTGACATCGGTTTTTTTGTCCGGTGTTCATTGACCGACTATCAGGAATATGTAGAGATATTTCAAGCTCAGCTGCATTTGGGCTATACTTTGCGCCGGGCGGTCAAGCGGCGTTATTTCGTGCGTTTGTTTCCGTGGTTTAATCCGATATCCGGCGAGACCCCCTATGATCTCAATGAGATTTTGATGCATAAAGGTGTTGATGCCTTTGTGCTTGCAAGTCCGGCTTATTTGGGAGATGTGATCGATAAATTGCGGGAAAATCATATTCCGCATGTGGCTTTGGAGACTCATATTAACCGCCCGGGGGTGAATTCAGTTGTTCTGGATGATGAAAAAAGCATTGCATTTCTGATGCGTAAACTTTATGAACTCGGTCACCGTAAAATCGGTTTTCTTGGTGGTTTGCTCAAACATGTCGATTTGAACAGTCACTGCCGTCGTGCGTTAACAGAATTTATGAAACAGGTAAATTGTTTCGGAATAAACGTCAAAGATCATTGGATTCAGTGTACCGGTGCTGATGAGTGGAGCAACCGTACTGTATCTTTAGGCGGTATGGTCAAGGAAATGTTTTCCGGAAATGATGTGCCGACAGCTGTGGTTGCGATCAATGCTCAGGCGGTTAATGTATGTATAAACACCCTGAAATCCATGGGATTTAGAGTGCCGGAGGATGTTTCCGTGGTAACTCCTGCTATTTTGAATTGTCATGAAAATTCACATCAGGTCAGTGGATTTTATTACGATCTTGATGAATATGCCGATATGGTGCTGGATGAGATCGTCATGAATTTGCGCAATGCCTCATACCGTCCCGGTAAGCACATTATGTACGGTGCTTTTCAGGAAGGGGAGACGATGGGACTTGTTCCGGACTTTCAACGGAAAAAAACATTGAAGTCTAATACAAAAACAACCAATTAAAACATGGGGATTTTAATTTTATGAAAAAGCGGGTAGTTATTGCCGGAACCGGTACTCGGGCGTTGAATTTTGCTGAAGGATTGCTGCATCGGGTCAATGAATATTCTGAATTGGTGGGGTTGTTTGATATCAATATGTCCAGAATCAAAGGTTTTCAATACCTTATAAAGGCAGAAATTCCCGGATTTATAGATTTTGAGGAGATGCTCCGCACGGTGAAACCGGATACACTGCTGGTCTGCGTACCGGATTATTTGCATCCGGAATTTGTGGAAAAAGGATTTGCTGCCGGATTGGATGTCGTTACCGAAAAACCGATGGCTATGGACAGAGCCGGAATTGAGCGCATCCGCAATGCGGAACGCAAGTACAATAAAGAAGTAATCGTTACATTCAATGTCCGTTTCCAACCCTATGCCGCCGCGATCAAAAAATTGCTGATGGAAAAACCGGTCGGCAACATCAATAATGTGGTCGCCGAGTGGTTTATTGACCGTACTCACGGGCAGGAGTATTTTCATCGCTGGCATGCCAATATGAAAAACGGCGGCGGCTTGCTGGTGCATAAAGCCACTCACCATTTTGATCTTCTCAACTGGTTTTTGGAAGATGAACCGGTTTCGGTCTATGCCAATGGAAGCCGCAAGGTGTTCGGTGATGCCAATGATTTCCGGGGGGAACGTTGTTCCATCTGCCCGCACCGCAACTCTTGCTGGGCAGTGATGAGGTCCCGTTTGGATGATGCGGATTTGAATCCGGGAAGTGACGGAGAGATATTCGATCAGTTGTTTTTCAAAGCGGAACATGAGGATGGATATATCCGTGACAACTGCTGTTTCCGCAAAGATATTGACATTTATGACACCATGAGTGTAATAATCAATTATAAAAAAGGAACCGTGGTTAACTATTCTGAAAACGCTTATTCTCCGTGGCAGGGTTATAATATTGTTTTCAATGGCGACAATGGTCGTATTGAAGTTGGTACTGTCAGTCCGGCGACCCGTCCTCCGGAGACAAAAGAAAAAGATGATGAGATCCGTATAATCCGGGGCACGACCAGAGAGAATGTTTCAATGGAGGTAATTCCTTTCAAAGCAGTTTTAACTCCGCACGGCGGCGGTGATTACGCACTTTTTGATCAAATTTTTGGAGCTGGTGGTGCCGATCCGTTAGGACAGAGGGCCGGCTCGCGGGCCGGTGCATTGAGCGCATTGATCGGTATTTCCGCCAATGAATCAATTTTGTCCGGTCAGGTCGAAAAAATCAATTTCTGATAAGGCTCATGAGTTATGAAAAAAGTTCTGTTTTTACTTGCGGCAACATCTGTTGCCGTATCTGTGCAGGCGAATTTCATGCCGGATGCCGAAGCCGCGGCATATTTGAAAACGCTGGCAGAAAAAGGTAAAAATTATCAGCGCCGTACCGATAAAACCTATTTTTTCAGTCGGGCTCAGCTGAAATACGGTTTGCATCGCAATGATTATTTGCGCCGCTGGTGTGACCGTCCTTTGATGCAGGAGACCGGTTTGGCAAAAGGTGGTACATTTGCGGTGACTCATTCCGGAAAGTATGATGAAAAAGGTTTTATCAATCCGTGTACTTATGAGCTGGAATCAAAGTTGCTGGAAAAATTCAATTTTACCGGATTTGCGTTTTTTCCGGAAACTTTCGGCCGCATGAATATATTTGATCATGTCGGTCGGCCCGGAACCGGAAATATCCGTTTGCTTACCGAATTCCGTTTCAGTGCATCCCGGGCGGTATTTAAACCGGAAACAACACGGCGGATGGAGTGCGCTGCCCGGGCATTGGCAAATCCTTACGTATTCCGGCTCAAGGATAAAGTCGTAATTACCAGTTATCCCGGTGCCGATGAGCGCGGGTTGAAATATTGGCAGGATGTCAAAGCCGATTTTCAAGCTCAGTTCGGAGATAAATTTTTGTTCATGCCGTGGATGAGTTTGGATGGAAATATGCGTCCGAGCGGAAAAAACAAGACTTGGAGCAAGAACGATATTATAAAAATGGAGGAACGTTTGCGGCAGTATTTGCGGGTGCTGGACGGTTTTTATTATAATGCGCCGCCGTTTCTGGACCGCCGCTATCAGTGGGAATTTGACCGTGAAGTGGCGATCCCGATCATTCATGCAGTAATGAGCGAACCTGAATTCAAAGACAAATATCTGGCATGGGGCACTAAGGTCGGTCACATGAATTGCCATGTGCAGACCTACGGGATCGATGCTTTCAATACCGATACATTGCGCGGCACGGTCGGTGCGGCAGTGCTGGCCAAAGCCGATATCGTCAACTGTGTGGAATGGGATGAGGAGAATGAAAACACCAGTTTCCGTCCGATGATGATGACCGGATTTTCCACACTGCGCATCTGCCGTGCATTTGAGCAGCTTGCCAATGGCGGCAAATTTTCTCCGTTGCCCGGAGATGATTTGAGCATTCCGAATCTGGTATTGAGTTATCCGCGGGTGCTTGCAGCCGGTCAGTTGATCGAGGTTGAAGTAGCCAATATTCCTGACGGCAGCGGCAAAGCTCCTTTGGAAGTTACCGTGGGATTCCGTGATAATGACGGCAAAGTGGTCTGGAAATCAGATACCCGCAAAGTCGATCATCAGAGTGTTTGTGCGGACGTTTTCACCGTGCAGAGCGAAACTTTGCTGAAACACCGCTTTCTCAATCCGTTCATTATTGTCAACGGCAAAGAATGGAAAGACGGTTTCTATCCGGTGGAGATCCGGGCATGGTGGCACTGGGATTATCTTTATGCCAAACATGTGCTGCGGGATATGCCCAAAGGAATAAGTGCGGAAATGAAATTTTCTGCTCCTGATAAGTACGGTTTGACCAATATTGATGTAAAAGTCGATTCTCCGACCGCGATCCGGAGCATTGAGATCATCAGCGGTGATAATCTGGTGGTCTACAGCCATGATAATACCGGTGGTTCCAAATTCCGTGAAAG
>JAFVRD010000008.1 GCA_017504435.1 Lentisphaeria bacterium
CCTCAGCTAAACGCTCCGCGTTTCGCTCTCCAACCGGGAGACTGCTCCGCATGGCATGAACACAGACGTTTTTAACGGCACATCCGCATGCAAATATAACGTTCAGGAGACTGCTCCGCATGGAATTCCGGTGTTTTAGGGACATTCTCCCGCCAATGCCCGGTATCTTAAATCTCCAAAAAAAAAAAAAATCAAAACCGCCGGTATGACCGACGGTTTTGATTTTACAGATATATCCGGTTATTATGCGCCGAAATGGGTGAGCAGAAGTTTTTCTGCGTCAGCATTCCACAGCATATTGTGTTTGGCAACACATGCCGCAAGTTCTGCAAAGAACGGATCTGTTTTGCCTTTCTCAGCAAAATCGGCAATCGCTGTCAACGGCATATTGATACCGGTATAGATCAGCTTTTTGCCGCCTTTGATCTTGGGCAGATTCAAAGTGGTCTCAATCGCAGAATCCAAGCCGCCGACATGGGTGATCATGCCAGCCGGATTGATTTTGCCCTGCTCCATCAACGCAATGGCTTCTTTCAAGTCATCGGTATTGCCGCCGCTGGTGCCGACAATGTGGGTTGAAGCATAATGGACATTATAGAAGTTGAATTCTGCTTTGAATTTCGGATCCAACGGTCCGGCAAAGAAGTTCAGACAGCCATCTTTGCCGAGGATCTGATCGCCCTGCTCGACCACCGGACGCACCGGCGCAAAGCACATGACATCATCATAACCGGTGCCGCCGGAAATTTCCAGCAATTTCGCTACCGGATCAGGACAACCGGTGTTGAGATAAACCAATTCGACACCATTGGCAGCAGCATCTTCCACCGAGTAGAGAGATGCAGCTCGCGCCAGACGATCATCATCAATATCTGTCACCACCAGCAGTTTCGGACGGCGGGGCCCGTGAATAGCGTAATCGACCGCACCCAATCCCATCGGACCGACTCCGGCGAGAATCGCCATTTTGCCGCCTTCAACAATACCCATTTTATGCTCATAGCTGCCGTTGGTTGTATGATACTGGGCATGAAACGCTCCGATAACACAGGAGACCGGTTCGGCAACAGAACCGTAGAAAAACGCTTCACCATTGTAGGGCAGTAAACTGCCGGTGAGCATCACTTCTTCCGGAATGATGATGTAAGTGGCATCACCGCCGATATACTTATAAGAGTATCCGGGAGCAGCCAGAGAACCTTTGTAGTTGAGCGCAGGCTGAATAGCAAACCGTTGACCGGCTTTGAACTGATCCTGCCATTTAGCTCCGACCTGAATGATCTCTCCACAGAATTCATGACCGATAATAACCGGATTTTCCGCAATATCATTCGGTACACGTTTATGACTTGCGCCCTGCTCTGCCGCTTTGAAACTGGACATGCAGACACTGTCACTGATAACTTTGGCGAGAATTTCTGATTCGGTGATCTCCGGCAGATCGAAAGTTTCGAGCCGGAGATCTTCTTTGCCGTAAAGTCTTACTGCAGTTGTTTTCATTGCTTAGATTCCCAATTTGGCGCGACGGAGTTTTTCCACGCGGGTGAAATTCATCTGTGAAGTGTAACCCGGCAGCGGCAGGATCGCTTCGTTGACCGCATCCAGCACCCAGGAGGCCTGCGGATAGTAGAAGCTTTCCAGTTCCGGACACGGAGAAATGCTGTTCGGAGCTCCGACTACCACCGGCGGCGCATCGAGATAATCAAACGCCATGCGGGTGACATTGGCTGCCACGTCGTTCAGGAAGGAACCACGTTCGCAAGCATCGGAAATCAACAGCAGACGACCAGTCTTTTTCACGGATTCGATCAGCTTGTCGTAGTTGAACGGCACCAGAGAACGGGCGTCGATGACTTCGGTTTCAATACCATATTTCTCGCTCATCTCTTTAGCAGCTTTCATCGCCGGATAGAGGGTGGCTCCGATGGAAAGAATCGTCAAATCACTGCCGACACGTTTGACATCGGGTTCACCGATAGCGACTTCATAGTAACCTTCCGGTACGCCGCCTTCATGGAACAATTCAGCGGTATCGTAAAGTTTCTGACTCTCAAAGAACACCACCGGGTCAGTTCCGCTCAACGCGGCATTCATCAGACCTTTGGCATCATACGGAGTAGCCGGGAAACAGACTTTCAGACCGGGGATGTGAGCGCAGAGACTTGTCCAGTCCTGAGCATGCTGGGCACCGTATTTGGCACCGACGGAAACACGGAGCACCACCGGCATTTTCAACACACCGGCAGACATTGCCTGCCATTTGGACAACTGGTTGAACACTTCATCACCGGCACAGCCGAGGAAGTCGCAGTACATCAATTCCGGAATGGCGCGTCCACCGCAAAGTGCGTAACCGCAAGCAGCTGCCACGATCGCAGATTCAGAGATCGGAGCATTGAAGAAACGGTGATACGGGATCGCTTCAGTCAGACCGCGATACACACCATAGGCACCGCCCCAATCACGGTTGTCTTCGCCGAATGCAATCAGAGTCGGATCGGTATAGAATTTGTTGATGATCGCTTCAAAGAGAGCATCACGGACGTTATAAGCCATAAGTTTGGAAACTTCTTTGCCGTTTTCATCATAGCCGAAACGTTTTTTGCCCTGAATCTTTTTGAGGTTGGAGTTTTCTTCCAACGGCATGGTGACATCGGGTTTACGATCATCAAATTTTTCCACATGTTCGTTGGAAAGCATGTATTTACGCATAGCATCCGGCTCATTGGCAGGATCAATACGCGGAGAGATCTGCTCGTCAATAGCCAGTTTCATAATGCGGGTAATGCGCTCTTTGATATCGGCATTGAAGCCTTCAAACGCATCATCACCGGCGATTTTGCCTTTGACCAGTTTGGCACGGAACGCCGCAATGGAATCCTGTTCGCGCCATGCTTCGATCTCTTCCTGAGTACGATAGCTGCTGCTGTCAGTGGCACTGTGACCGACATAACGGTAGGTGACAGTTTCCAGGAAAACCGGACCTTCGTTTTTGGCAAGAATCTCACGTTTGCGTTTGAACGCATCAATAACAGCCAACGGATCATAGCCGTCAATGCGTTCAGCATGAAGTGCATCCGGACGGACACCGGAACCGATACGCGCTGCAATGTCATAAGCCATGGTTTCACCACGGGTCTGACCGCCCATACCGTAACCGTTGTTGATACAGTGGAAAATCACCGGCAGACCGCCTTTGAATTCTTTGTCCCACAGTTTGAAATACTGATCCATGGAGGCAAAGTTCAACGCTTCCCAGACCGGACCGCGAGCCATGGCACCATCACCGCAGTTGCAGACGACCATACCAGGTTTTTTGTTGACTTTTTTGTAGAGTGCAGCACCAACGGAAATACCGGCGGAACCACCAACGATGGCGTTGTTCGGATAAATACCGAAAGGCAGGAAGAACACGTGCATGGAGTTGCCCAGACCGCGGGTAAAACCATTGGCACGTCCGAAAAGTTCCGCCATAAAGCCATACAGCAGGTAATCCAGTGCCAAATCACGGACATTGCCGCTTTTGTTGTATTTTTCAACGACCCGGAGCAAATCGCCGCCGAAGAAGCTTTCCATAATGTTCATCAACTCTTTTTCCGGCAGATTGCGGATAGCGTTGAAACCTTTGGCAAGCACTTCACCGTGGCTGCGATGAGAACCGAAGATCATATCATCTTTGGTCAGATTGTAAGCCATACCGACAGCCTGAGCTTCTTCACCGGTATAAAGGTGAGCCGGACCGGTATAGAGGTAATCGATTCCGTTATAATGTTTCTGAGTACGCACCTGGAAGAGCATGGTCTCAAACTCACGGATGAACTGCATATCCTGATAGATACCCAGAAGAGCGTCTTTGCCATACAGTTTTTTCTCTTCAGCGAAAGATTTTTTGTACTGATTGAGTTCGATCTTACCCAGATCGACGACACCGGGTTTGCGGATTTCCGCCGGGTCGATGAATTGACTTTTCGGCATTTTTCTGTTTCCTTTATATTGTTAGGTTAGAAGTTATTATTTGACTTGAGCAAGAGCTGCATCGCGGAACACCTCACCAACGGTCGGGTGCGGGAATACCACTTTGCTGATCTCGGCGCAATTCAGTTTACGGGTGATCGCCATCGCCAGACCGAAAATCATTTCTGATCCCGGATTGCCGATAATGCAGGCTCCGATAACAATATCATCCTGATCAAGAATCAATTTGATAAAGCCGTTGCCGCCCTCGTTTTCCGCGATATAGCGACCGCTGAACAACAGCGGCATTTTGACCGTACGGTATTTGAGACCTTTGTTTTTCGCAGTTTCTTCGGTCTCGCCAACGCTGGAAACTTCCGGATTGGTGTAGATGACCGCAGGGATCGCACTGTAATCCATGGTGTCATTTTCACCGTTGATAACGTTGACCGCCACTTCTGCTTCACGGTAAGCAGTGTGCGCCAGCATGGATTTACCGTTGACATCACCGACAGCGTAGACATCAGAAACATTGGTTTTCATCTGATCGTCAGTTTTCACCGCACCGCGTTCCATGAACAAACCGATATTTTCATAACCCATATCTGCGGTATTGGCACGGCGGCCGATGGCAACGAGGATTTTGTCGGCTTTCAATTCCGAAGTACCTTCGGCATTTTCAACGGTCAAGGCACTGCCTTTTACCGCGACGGCTTTGGTTTTCAGCATGAATTTAACACCGCGTTTCGCGTAAATATCACGCAGCATTTCAGACATTTCAATATCCGTGGGACCTCCGATACGATCCATCATTTCCACAACGACGACTTCGGTGCCGATGCTGTTGAAATAGGACGCCATTTCCAGACCGATAACACCGCCGCCGAGCACGATCAATTTTTTCGGGGCTTCAGTCAACGCCAGGATTTCCCGGTTGGTCAACGCATCTCCGGAAGCAACCGCTTCTTTCAATCCCGGGATCGGCGGAACTGCCGCCACAGAACCGGAAGCAATGATCAATTTTTTGCCGACAAATTTTTCGCCGTTGGCTTCGACAGTGATGCCGGAAGCATCTTTGCCGAGAACTTTTGCCTGAGCTTTGACAACGTTGACTTTCGCGCCTTTCATTTGCATTGCCACGCCGGAAACCAGCATTTTGACAACTTTATCTTTGCGTGCCACAACGGCGGCGTGGTCGATTTTGGCTCCGGTGACGGTAACTCCGTAATGGTCACCGCCGCCGTTGGCATAATCAAAAATCTTTGCCGAATAGAGCAGTGTTTTTGTCGGCACACAACCTTCATTGAGGCAGACACCACCGAGAGAACGGCCCTCAAACAGACAAACGCTCATTCCTTTGTGACCGGCACGTTCTGCGGCTTTGTAACCGGCAGGACCTCCGCCAATAACCAGAACATCATAAATCATAATGATCCACCTGTATATATTTATTGATTAAAGCGCAAGAATAAGATTGAATTTTTCCAGTTTATCGGCAACAGCTTTCAGGAATTTCGCCGCCGGTGCGCCATCGACCACCCGGTGGTCAAAGGTCAGAGACAGTCCCATTGCCTGATAGAATTCAACCGACCCGTCGGCCTTCTGACGGGGACGGAGCATCGTACCGCATACACCGAGGATCGCAGTCTGGGGCGGATTGATGATCGGAGTGAAACTTTCAATGCCGAGATTGCCCAGATTGGTCACGGTAAAACTGCCGCCCTGCATCTTATCGGCTCCAAGAGAACCGTCTTTCGCAGCAGCTGCATAATCTTTGACCGCAGCGGAAATCGCTTTCAAAGACATCGTGTCCGCGTCACGCAGCACCGGAACCAGCAAACCTTTGGGAGTGTCAATGGCGACACCGAGCTGGGCATGGGTGAAGCGGCGCATGGTATCACCGATGAAATTCGCGTTGATGTCGGGAAATTCCACCAGCGTTTTGGCAACCGCATACAACACCAGATCGTTGATGGTGACTTTATCCAAGCCGAGTTCCGGAGCATTTTTCATCTGCTTACGCATTTCCAGGATCGCGGTGGCATCAAAGGTACGGTTGAGTGTAAGCTGAGCCATTTCCGCCAGAGACTTGTGCATGTTATCAGCAATAACTTTGCGGATACGGGAGATTTTTTCTTCGGTATATTCCGCAGCGGCAGCCGGGGCAGCGACAGCCGCTGCCGGAGCAACGGCAGGAGCAGTTGCGGCAACCGGGGCGGCGACAACTGCGGCAGGAGCGGCAGCTTTCAAAGTTTTCACGTCGCGTTCAATGATGCGTCCTTCCGGACCGGTCGGAATTGCCTGGGAAATATCCAATCCCAATTCTGCCGCCAGCTTTTTGGCACGGGGTGAGGCACAAACATCACCGGCAACGGCAGAAGCGGCAGCAACAGTAGCAACCGGGGCAGCAACAGCGGCTGCCGGAGCTGCAGCCGGAGCGGACACCGCCGCGGGAGCTGCACCGGGAACAGTGAAAGATGCGCCGGGTTTGCCGACGACCGCAACCGGGGCACCGACCGCGACTTCTTCACCGGGCTGCACCAAAATTTTCAGCAGAGTACCTTCGTACTTTGCCAGTTCTTCAAAAGAAGATTTTCCGGTTTCAAGTGCAAAAATCGGCTGTTCAAGTTTAATAACATCGCCTTCTTTGACTTTCCACTCAGAGAGCAATGCACTCTCCTCGGAAACCCCCATCTGAGGCATCAAAATGAAATTCACATCCTCATTGCCGGCAACCGGGGCAGCGGCAGGTGCCGGGACAGCGGCAGGTGCCGGAGCAGCAGCAGGAGCAGCTTCGACAGCGGCGGGAGCAGCACCGGGAGCGGCAAATTGTTCACCGGGTTTACCGATGACCGCGACCGGAGCACCGACCGCGACTTCTTCGCCGGCAGGAACGAGAATTTTCAGAACCGTACCTTCGTACTTCGCCAGTTCTTCAAAAGAAGATTTTCCGGTTTCAAGTGCGAAAATCGGCTGTTCAAGTTTAATAACATCGCCTTCTTTGACTTTCCATTCAGAGAGCAATGCACTCTCCTCAGAAACACCCATTTGGGGCATCAAAATAAAATCTGCCATAATACCTTTCTCCTTATGTTTGGTATTTTATAATATTTCAGGACAACTTTTTTGCAAATTTTCCGGCAACCCGCCGTCTCCGATAAGTACATCAACATCTTCGACCCGGGCAAATGTAAACGGCAGTAACGTACCAACTTTGGAACTGTCCAGCATCATCACCACCTTGCGGGCCCGTTTCACCACTGCCCGCTTCAGCAACGCTCCCAATTGACTGCCCACAGTAAATCCCCCCCGGTCATCATAACCGGATGCCGCCATAAACGCAGTATCAATATTGAGGTTTTCCAGATTTTTGACCACTTCCGGATCAGAAACAGCTATTTCATCCCGGGACAAAGTGCCGCCGAGCATGATCACAGAGGGTTTGGCTTTTCGCATGGCGATTTCCAATGCGATATTCGGAGCGGCGGTAATAACAGCCAGATGGACATCCGGAAGAATCCTTGCCAATGCCATCGCGGTAGTCCCGGAATCAATGAATATGCCGGTGTCAGGTTCAACCAATTCCACAGCTTTACCGGCGATCAGCTGTTTGGCATCGTCATTGCGCTGCTCACGTTCACTGTAGATATCTTCGTGCAAACCGTAACGGGAGGGGACTGTACGCGCGCCGCCGCGCGTCAAAATAATACGTTTTTCCTGAGCAAGCGCAGCAAGATCACGCCGCAGAGTCATTTCAGACCAGGAAGTAAAGTGTGCCGAAAGTTCCCCGATGGAAACTTCGCCCTTGGCTTCTATGAATTTTCTGATCGCTTCACGGCGTTCAAACATAATGCGGCTCCATAAATATATACTTACAGTATATAATATAGAGCCGCATCAAATGAAATTCAAATGAATTTGTTAAATTCAATCAAATTTTGTGATTTTCAAACACCCTGAGCGATCATTGCCGCCGCAACTTTGCGGAATCCGGCAATATTGGCACCGGCAACATAATCCCAGTCTCCGGCGGCGACACAGGCAGAGTGAATATCAGACATGATCGTACGCAGTTTGGCATCTACCTCTGCGGCACTCCAGTAACCATGGGCAGCATTCTGGCTCATTTCCAAACCGGAGACCGCCACACCGCCGGCGTTAACAGCTTTGCCCGGAGCAAACGCAATGCCTTTATCACGGAACAAATGTGCCGCTTCCGGAGTGCAACCCATATTGGAGACTTCAGCGACCATTTTTACCCCGTTGGCAGCGAGAGTGGCGGCATCGTCACCATTGAGTTCATTCTGAATGGCACAGGGCATCGCGATATCGCAGGGAACTTCCCAGACTTTACGGCTGGCGAAAAATTTGCTGCCGGCGAATTTCTCAGCATACGGAGCAGCAATGTCTTTACCGGAAGAACGCAACTCAGCCATGTAAGCAACTTTCTCCGGAGTCATTCCCGCTTCATCCAGGATGTAACCATCCGGACCGGAGAACGCAACAACTTTGGCACCCAATGAAGTTGCTTTCAACGCCACACCCCAGGCAACGTTGCCGAAGCCGGAAATAACAATACGTTTTCCGGCGATATTCTCGTTTTTGCGGCTGAGCATGTGTTCAACAAAATATACCGCACCGGCACCGGTGGCTTCCGCACGGCCCAGAGAACCGCCCCAGCCCAGACCTTTACCGGTAAGCACGCCGTGGAAAGAGTGGCTCAAACGTTTATACTGACCGAAAAGATAACCGATCTCACGGGCTCCCACTCCGAGGTCACCTGCCGGAACGTCGACATCCGGACCGATGTGACGGTACAATTCCCGCATGAATGCGTTACAGAAATTCATAACTTCCACATCGGTACGGCCGCGGGGATCAAAATCACTGCCGCCTTTACCGCCGCCCATGGGCAATGTGGTCAGGGAGTTTTTGAAAGTCTGTTCAAATCCGAGAAATTTCAGAACGGACAAATTCACGCTTGAAGCAAAACGCAGACCGCCTTTGTAGGGTCCCAAAGCACTGTTGAACTGCACGCGGTAACCGGTATTCACCTGAATATCACCGTTGCGGTCGATCCACGGAACCTGAAAACTGATGATCCGTTCCGGAATGGTCATCCGTTCCAGGATCCGGAAACTTTCCAATTTCGGATCGGCATCCAAAACAGAGGTAATGGAATCAAAAACTTCCTCTACACTTTGAAGAAATTCACTTTCTCCGGCATTTTTTTTCTGCAGTTCAGAAAAAACTCTTTGAGCATACTCGTGCATAATGCATCTCCCTTTTTTAGGTTAGGTTTATACTCACACAAAATGCTCTTAATATATTCCCGAATACAAAAAATTTCAAACCAAAAACGGCCTTTTAATAAAAAATTTTTGTAATATTTTTTTCGTAAAAAAACAAAAAACGGAGACACCTTCTACAGCATTCCGTCCTATAAACGCGTTTTTACCGATCGATCTGTCCGTTGTTGAAATACTCTTCCCATTCTTTGCAGACCGGAGGAATATCCATCGGCACGTTACCATTGCGCATGGAATAATGTCCCATACATCCGGCTGCCACCGCATTGCGCGCCGCCAGCGGGGTGATCAGTGCCGGAGCTTCACCACGGACAAATTTGAAAAATGCTTTGATGATGCGCGGGTCGGCTCCGCCGTGACCGCCTTCCACAGCTTTCAAATCGTAAATTATATCCGGACGGCGGCGGGTTCCGCGATTTGTCCACACATGGATCTGACATTCGCCCTGATCGCCGATATTTTCAACCCGGCCTTTGGTTCCGATAAAAGTGTAGTTGCGTTCGGAATCCGGGGTATACATGCACTGCTGATATGTCGCCTGCACGCCGTTATCCAGCTGCATCATCACCATGCTGTGATCTTCAACATCTATCTCAGCGGCAAGACCTTTGACCTCCAGCGGCGGCCAGCAATCCGGACGCCACGAGGCCTTGCGGTCCGGTTTCTCACCGGGAGCCAAACGATTTTTGGTACGATCGTAAACAGAAAGTTTACCCATACCGCTGATCCGGGACGTGTAACCGCCGGCAAGCCAGTGGATCACATCAATATCATGCGCGCCTTTCTGCAAAAGCAGACCGGTGCAGGTTTCCTGACGGGCGCAGAAATGCCGGAAATAGCAGCTGCCGTAATTGATAAAATGGCGCACCCATACACATTCAATATCACCGATGATGCCTGAGTCAATGACCTCTTTCATTTTCAGGATGCTGGGCATATAACGCATATTGTGTCCAATCATCAGCGGAGTTTTAGTCCGGTAAGCCGCTTCCAGGATCCGATCACAACCCTCGACAGTGATCGCCATGGGTTTTTCCAGAAAAACCGCTTTCCCGGCATTGAGAGCCGCCACGGCGACTTCTTCATGATAATGGTCAGAGATCATCACAAAAACCGCCTCGACCTCCGGATCGGCAATGATGTCATTGTAATCTGAATATGCTCTGGCATCTTTATGTTCAGGAGAGTCTTCGTAAAAACCTTTGATCGCATCGGGATCAATGTCACAAATCGCCACCAATTCCGCTTCTTCGCGCGGATAATACATTTCCACAACTTTGGCGCGCCTGGTCATATTGGCGCCGATCAAACCAAATTTTGTTCTGCCCATTATACTATTTCTCCACATTATGGTATATGCGCAATTTACGCAAGTCGCCTTTGAACATCGTACAGCCCGCCGGAGTACCGTAATTCTGCACCGGCCCGCCGAAGCAGAACGATCGGAACAGACCACCGATACCGATATTATCAAATTTCTGAGTTGCGCCGTTAAGCGTCACGCTCAAAGTTTTGATATCGGAAGTGATTTTCAAGGTGTTCCATGCATCGGGATTTGTCCACAACCGGGTCTGCATATTGCGGAATGAAAGTCCCGGAGTCAGATAATTGATGAACAATTTGCCATTGACGATAAACGCGCCGATGGAACCGGGATGTCCGGCACTGTGACGGAACAATGCCATGTTGCCGTTGCCGGCAGGTTTGAATTCACATTCCAGAGTAAATGCTCCCCGCGGGAACACCTCCGGTTCAAAGGTGATATTGCTCATGATCCCGTCAAAACGCAATATATTATTGCCCTGTTCATCTTTTGCCCATTTTGCAGATGCCGTCAACGCATCTTTGATCAGAGTATTAGTGCCGCTGAAAGGCTGACTGTAACGGTATCCGCCGCCGATCTCGCCATTGAAACGGGGTGAATAGGTGTTGTGAAGTATCGCTCCGGGAACCGGGTCAAATTTGTAAACAGCATCCGGGATCCGGTCTTTTGCCACGTTTACAGTAACGATTTTGCCGAAAGTTTCCGACCATACCGGCAATGCGACCGGTTTGCCGGAAGCTTTTTTCATCTGGATCGGTTTGGAACGGTACAATTTGCCGTTTTCACCGATCATCCGCAGATGGAACACCGGATATTCATTGTCAGAAAAGACATTGA
>JAFVRD010000038.1 GCA_017504435.1 Lentisphaeria bacterium
AGTGCTCAGCAACAATGCCGCCAGCGGTAAAAATTTCATCCGCATTACCCGGAACTCCAAACGAGATGCTTTTGTCCGCAGTGATCTTTTCCGCATCCGTCCGGGCAAGTACAAAATATCCATGCAGTTGCGCGGCTCCGGAGCTGCAGCGGCAACTCTTTCACTTTATCACCCTGTGCGGACTCAGCAATTATTCCGGCAGGTTTTGAGTGATAAGTGGCAAATGTTTGCGGCGGAATTTGAAGTTCCCCGCGGAGTGGCTCAAGCATCTCTCGGTTTCCGGATCAGCAAATCGGCAGATATAGATGATGTTAAGCTCGAATTCCTTGGAGTTCCGGAACATCTGGCAGAACGACCAGCCGCAATCAAAAAGAATCCGGTAAAAACAGTTTATTCATTCGCCGCAAAAGAGTTGACGGTAACTTTTTCCGGAATGGAATCAGGTGCGGCAGTCTCCGGTATTATCAATAAAAACAAACGGCAGTTTATAAATTTTCCGGTAGGGCGCGGGCTGTGGTCAGTCAGGTTGAAAAAAATTCTGCCGCCGACCGCAAATTTACCGAAAGTAACGGGCATATCCTGCGATCCGGAAATGGATGATTCCGCCGCAAATATCGGAAAAGATGGAGAAGCTACCGATGATATTGTGCTGGACAGTATGAATTTAAACAGCGGTAAATATTCAGTTACCAGAAACAACAACAATATCATTTTCAAATGGCGCAATATTGATATCAAAAATGAGCGTGGTGTACTGGATGTTACAATCACAGTTTCCCGAACTGTTCAACACGGAATCCGGTTTGACGGAGAAATAACCAACCGTTCGGAAAAATATACGGTCTTCTACTTCAATGCTCCGCAAATTGACGGAATGGGCAAAATTCACGGTGACGGCAGTGAAGATTTCCTTGCCACGCCGCACTATCTGGGACGTTTGATCAAAAATCCGGCAAGCGGCAAACTTTTCAAAGGAGAACGGCATTTCCGCAGTAATAACTCCGGACACTCCATGCACTTCGATGCACTTTACAGCCGGAATGAAGGCATATTTTTCGGGGTGTGGGATCCCCGGCAAAACAGTAAACGCTGGGATCTGGGATCTTCTGAAAAACACGGATTCTCATGGAGCTGTGTCAATATTCCGGATAATATGAAATGTAAGCCGCCGCAAAAATATAAAGTCCCTTATCCGGTGGAGCTGCGCTCTTTTTCCGGAGATTGGTACGATGCTGCACAAATTTACCGTCAATGGGCAATTCAGCAGGAGTGGTGCAGCCAAGGTACTTTGACCCGGAGACGCGGAACAGATATTCCGGCGTGGTTTCTGGATACCACATTGTGGCTGCACGTTTCTGTCAATGATATTCTGGGAGCAAAAAAGAGCGACTGCGAACGCTTTTTCAAGGATTTCAAAGATCACCGGATCGGCATCTGGCTCACCCATTGGGGGTTGGATAATTCCAAATACGATTTCCCCAATCCGGATCGTTTCCCGTTGACAGATAATGACCAAAAGGTAATAAAGAAACTTCAGGATTCCGGATTCCCGATTTCAGCATATATCCAGTTGACCGCCTGGACACGTTCCATGCCAAGTTATCAGGCATATCCGGATGCAGAAAAAAATCTGCTGCGCAACTTTTACGGGCAGATCCTCTCCTGGGGCGGCAGTGGTTTTCGTAAAGATTCCATGCTTGCCTATCCGGGTGAATTATGGCAGCAGGTTTTGACCGGATTCACCAACCGCATGGTCCGCACCGGTTTCAAAGTAGCATATCTTGATTCCGGAAATCATGGCGGGACTCATTTGAATTTTACTCCGTATTGTACGAAAAATTCCGGAGGTGGCTCCGATTACGTTGACAATAACCGCAAATTACTGACCCGCATCCGGCAGGAAGGCAGAAAAATCAATTCTGACTTCTGCACTACCACCGAAAGTTTCTGGGAGGGCAATTTGCATTGTCTGGATGCGGTTTTGTGTGTCAACAGTCCCAGTGCCTATCTGGAAGAAGACCGGGTCACTGCAATCCCGCTTGCACCGGTTGTCTACAATGATTACGCCTTATTGTTTGCCACTCATTACGGCATAGGGGACTTGACCGGTCAAGCGCAGGGGTTGATTGCCAAAACCGCCCAGGCGTTGCTCTGGGGCATTATGCCCGGTTGGGAACTGCCGCACGTAATGTATCGTTTCAGTGATCCGGAACGGGTGAGACGTACCAGTAAGCAACGTATGGAAGCTTTTGATGCCGGACGGAAATTTTTTGTTTACGGCAAAATGCTGCGTCAGCCGGAAATAATATCTGACATTCCGGAATTAATGATTCCATGGGGCATCGGCTGGAGCAAAAACGTGTATGAAGTCAAATCTCCGGCAGTGCTCGCCAGTGCATTTGCGGCTCCAGACGGGACATTAGGGATCATATTGTATAATTTGGATGAAAAAGCCCACCGCATTTCTGTAAAACCCAACATTGGGGAATGTCAAACGACCAATAAAAAATTCACCGTTGTTTATCCGGCAGAGTTGAAAATCAGCAGCAGAAAAGATGCCTTGGATCTGATCATTCCGGCGCAATGCCCGGTAATTATTGAAAGTAAAGGAGAATAAATGTATGGAAAATATTTTCACCACGGCAACGTGTCTGCACCGTCACGTGCAAAATCCATTGTTGAGTGCTGATAAAATGCCATTTGAGGCATCCTTGATTTTCAATGCCGGAGTTGCCAAATATCAAGGCAGATATGTGATGCTGTTCCGCAATGATTACGGCGCAACCGAAGCAGATTTTCTGGCAAGCGGCAAACGCGGAGTACCTTTCAAAGGTACCAATATCGGTCTTGCCGAAAGTACCGACGGCATCAACTGGGAAATCCGCCCGCAGCCGGTATGGGAAGTTAATGATGAAGAAATCCTGCGGGTCTACGATCCCCGGTTGACCATTATTGACGGCAAAGCGGTGGTTTGTTTTGCCATGGACACCAAACATGGCTTGCGCGGCGGAATCGCTGTGACGGAGGATTTCGATAAATTTGAAATAAAATCCCTGTCGGTTCCGGATAACCGCAATATGGTATTATTCCCGGAAAAAATCAATGGTAAATATTTCCGCTTGGAACGTCCGATGCCGGTTTACAGCCGCAACGGTGCGGCAGAGCAGTTCGACTTGTGGTGTTCTGCTTCACCGGATTTGATTTACTGGGGAGATAGCCGTCTGGTGCTGGGAGCGGAGAAAGTTCCTTATGCGGACGCTAAAATCGGTCCCGCTGCGCCTCCGGTCAAAACTGCGAAAGGGTGGCTGACCACATTTCATGCCGTAAAATATGCCGATTACGACCTTGAGTCATGGCACTTGAACTGGCGTAAAATCTATTATGCCGGATTGATGCTGCTGGATCTGGATGATCCGTCAAAAGTTATCGGGATTTATGACAAACCGTTGCTCGCGCCGGAAACTCCTTATGAAAAAATCGGCTTCCGCGGGGATGTGATTTTCCCCGGCGGTATGATTTTGGAAGATTCCGGAGAAGTAAAAATTTATTATGGTGCGGCGGACACGGTAGAATGTCTGGCGACTGCCGATGTGAATGATTTGTTAAATTTGGTTAAATAATCGTTAAACAACTCAAACAAAAGGGGACTGAAAATGTCGGAAAATTCAAAAATCTATGCAATTACCACAGGTTCTGTCACAACTGAGTATCTTGAACCGGTGATTGCAGAGACTATTTCTGTCAACGGCAGCAGTGTCAAATCATTGGAAGTTTTTGCCGGAGCGACATTGAGCAACCCGGCAAATCGGGCTGTCAACAATAACGGAGGTACGGTTAATATTGCCGGAGCGACGTTGACCGCTTGCAAAATAACCGGCAATTACAACGGGGCTGCGCTTTATATGGAGGGCGGCACTTCAACATTAACAGAAACTGTCATTTCTGAAAACACTGCCTACCGCGGTGGAGCGTTTTATGTTAAAGGCGGAACATTGACATTGAATGATGCTCTCATTGACAA
>JAFVRD010000009.1 GCA_017504435.1 Lentisphaeria bacterium
ACCTGCCACACCCTTTTTTTGCCCGGAGTATGCGGCAGGGGCGGGTTTTGCAAGGAGCGAATGAGGGAGTGTACGACTGTACTCGACCGAATGAGCGACGCCGGCAAGGCGCGCCCCCTGCCCATAACACGGGCAAAAAAAGAAAAAAAATGGTGGATCCGCCCGGACTTGAACCGAGGACCCGGAGATTATGAGTCACCTGCTCTAACCAACTGAGCTACGGATCCACTTGCATTTTTATTACTATACTGTCTCCAAACAGTTTTTGCAAACTGTTTACGAAAAAAATCTCATTTTTTACCTGATTTCGCGGTATAAACGGAGCAAAACGATTTCAGAGTCCCTCCCCAAACGCACCGGGAAACCACTCCAAATTCCACATCCATTGGAGATAAAGACATTCATTCCCTGATAATCGTATTTACCGGAGACCATTCCCAAATTGAATCCGGCGATAAGAATATCCATACCACGTATCATTCCGCCGTGAGTGTGCCCTGACAACTGGAGATCGACATTTTCCAAAACTGCATTTTCAGCAATTTTAGGCTGATGCGCCAGAAGTAATTTGAATTTTCCATCCGGTACTCCGGAAAATGTTTTTGAAACATCCGGCATTTCCAGATCAAATTTTTCGGCAGCCGGATCTGTCACTCCCCCCAAAGCAATACGTTCATCTGCAATCAGCACAGAACGGTTTTCCAGCATATTTATGCCAATATTCTTAAAAAACGACATCCATTGTCCGTATCCGGAATAATACTCATGATTGCCCGGAACTCCAAATACCCCATACCGCGCCCGCAAATCCCCTAAAATCAGCAAATCTCTGTTCAAAACATTTACCCGGCGATCCACAACATCACCGATCACCACCGTCAAATCCGGCTGAAGATCATTAGCGGTTTTAACAATTTCTGCCACCCGTCTGCCATCGGTAATATTGTCAGCATGAACATCTGCCAGAACCACGACCCGCATGCCATCAAGTTCTGCCGGAAAATTTTTCAAAGCAATTTTATATTCATGTACTTCCGGCATACTCAGCGCATTTTGCATTCCAATCCCGACGATCAACACAGCCGGCAACAGAAGCCATTTACGCAAAACATCGTTTTTCAAAAATCCCGGCAATGATTTTTTACACAGCAAATATCCGTATTTTGCAGAATAATACCCCAAATCATATATCAGCAGCAATCCGTCATACAACGCCAGCAGAGAAAACCCGCACGCGATAAACAATTGAACCCCAACCGGCATATTTTCAGCACCGGCAAGCCGTCTCAGAATAAAATTAAATGCCAATAATACCGTAAAAAATGACAGCGTTATTTTGACCGGACGCGGTATGTGCAGCGGCAGAATTCCCCGCCAGATACCGATTCCAGCCAATAGGAAACAAAAAATCCAGAACATCAGGAAATTTCCAGCATTTTGGCAATCGGTGCGGCAGCTTTGGCAATAGTTTCAGCATCAAGTTCCACTTGCGGAGAGAGATCCCGCAATGCGTTGCGGACTTTTTCCAGAGTGATTTTTTTCATATCCACGCAAACCGGAACCGGTTCAAGAGCATAAAAATTTTTGCCGGGATTTTCTTTACTCATCCGGTGCATAATGCCACATTCAGTACCAACAATAAATTCTGCCGCGGCGGATTCCTGAACAAATTTCAACATTCCACCGGTACTCAATGCCTGATCGGCCGCAGCAACCACTTCCGGACGGCACTCCGGATGTACCAGCACTACAGCTCCGGGATGCGCTTTCCGCGCCCGTTCGATATCTGCTACTGTGATCCGGTCATGGATCGGGCAGCATCCGCCCCAGAAATTCATCGGGCGATTCAATATTTCGCTGACATTGCGTCCCAAATTGCTGTCCGGCAAAAACATTATTTTCTGATTTTCCGGCAGTTTACTGATGATTTTTTCGGCATTACCGCTGGTGCAGCAGAGATCGACCTCTTTTTTAGTAGCTGCAGTCGTGTTCACATAGGCGATCAGCAATGTATCCGGATTGGCCAATTTATAAGCCGCCACCTCGGATGGATCAGCCATATCCGCCATCGGACAGCCCGCTTCCGGTTCCGGGTGCAGAACGATCGAATCAGGAGAAAGGATTTTTGCGGTTTCCGCCATAAAACGCACTCCGCAAAACACGATCACCGGAGCTTTGCTCTCGGCTGCCTTGCGGGATAACTCCAACGAATCTCCGGTATAATCGGCAATATCCTGAATTTCACCTAACGTATAATTATGTGCCATGATGACCGCATGGTGTCGGGCTTTCAATTCTGCAATTTCCTGCAATATACTGTCCATGATGATCTTTCTCCGTATAATTACTCAAACAGCCACGTTGACAAATATCTCTCTCCGGTATCCGGCAGCAATACAACGATATTTTTTCCCTCTGCTTCCGGACGGCGGGATATTTCCAGCGCGGCAAAAAGTGCCGCACCTGATGAAATCCCGACCAGGATACCTTCTTTGACTGCCGCACTGCGGGCAGTTTTTCCGGCATTCTCTGCCGAAACGGCAATAATCTCATCGATCAATGCCGTATCCAGTACTTGAGGAATAAAACCGGCTCCAATACCTTGAAGTTTGTGCAATCCGGGTTTGCCTCCGGATAAAACCGCACTCTCATCCGGTTCAACCGCAATGATTTTGATATCAGGATTTTTTTCTTTCAAATATGTACCAATTCCAGTCAAAGTTCCGCCGGTGCCGACTCCGCAAACAAAATAATCGATTTTTCCATCGCAATCAGCCCAAATTTCCGGAGCAGTACTGCGGTAGTGGGCATCGGCATTGGCGGGATTTTCAAATTGCTGCGGAATAAAAGAATTCGGAATATTTTTATGCAGCTCGACTGCCTTGTCTACTGCTCCGGTCATTCCGGCAGCTCCGGGGGTCAGCACTATTTCTGCACCATATGCCTGGGCCAGTTTACGACGTTCCACACTCATGGTATCCGGCATGGTCAATATCAATTTATAACCTTTTACAGCTGCCACTATCGCCAGACCGATACCGGTATTACCACTGGTCGGTTCAATAATAACTCCGCCCGGAGCAAGTACACCGGCTTTTTCGGCAGCTTCAACCATGGCTGCACCGACCCGGTCTTTCACTGAACCGCCGGGATTGAAAAACTCCACTTTTGCCAGTACGTTTGCCGCACCATGCGGGATATTGCTGATATTTACCAGTGGAGTACCGCCGAGAGTATCAAGAATATTTCGGGCAATTTTTGCCATGATTTCACCTCATCATTATGTGTGCAAATATTATGCTGTTTTATAAAATACTGTTACCTGACTGTAATTACAAGTTCATGAACGGTATTTTCACCTTAAAACAGTTTGTTAAATCCCGGTTCAGGTGTTATATTAATCAAGAGATATTTTTCATAACCCCGGTATATATTCATCATGATAAACAAACGTTACGATTTTGCGGCATATTTCGCATTTACAGCATACGCCTCCTGTTCTCTGGTCATTCCGATAGTGTTGGTCAAAATGGGAGAGGATCTGAATTTCCCTCTGGATGACGGCGGCATGTCTTCCGGAGGCATATTGCATCTTGCCCGCTGCATCGCCATGGTTTTTTCATTGCTCTCCTGCGGTTTTATTGCCGGAAAATTCGGCAAAAGAATGCCGATGGGCGTAAGTTTGATGCTTATGGGAGCAAGCATTTTCGGTGCGGCGTTTGCTCCGGCATACTGGATACTGATCCCGCTGCTGCTTGCCGCCGGATTCGGAGAAGGCATCTGCGAAGGTCTGGCAACCCCGTTTGTTCAGGATCTGCATCCGGATAACCCGGAAAAATATGTCAATATATCCCACTCATTCTGGTCTGTCGGCATCGGGATATGCGTTCTCGGCGCAGGAGCTATGCTTTCCGCCGGAATATCGTGGCGGACAATTCTGATCATCGCCGGCAGTGCCGCAATGGCGGTTTCACTGTTGTTTATCTGCAAAGAATCCCCCTGCAACCGCTATCCGGAATCTCCGGAAAAACCGGATGCCGCAGTTATATGGCAAAAAACGATTGATATATTCAAACAGGGTCGTTTCTGGCTCTATTGTGCCGGAATGTTCACCGGAGCCGGGGCAGAATTCTGCCTGACATTCTGGGCGGCGGCATATTTGCAGCTGAGTTTCGGAGCATCGGCGTTTCTGGCCGGAACCGGAACTGCCGCCATCGCCTTGGGAATGTTTTGCGGAAGAAATGTTTTCGGCAGCATCGCCAATGAACGCAATTTGAAAAAAATACTGTTTTCGGCAGCTTTGGGAACGATTCCGCTGACAATTCTTCTGGCATTGCTAAAAGCTGAATACTTCACCTCCCCGGCAATATTTTTTGCAGTGATCATGAGCATTCTGTTTTGCTGCGGCATTGGAATTGCACCTTACTGGCCGACATTACAGGTTCACGGAGTCAACCGGATGCCGCACCATGACTCAACATTGCTCTATATACTCTTTTCTGCAATGGGAGTACCCGGATGCGGATTTTTCACCTGGATAATCGGGGTACTGGGAGACAAATACGGTTTGCAGGGAGCGTTTATGCTGATCCCGGCATCATTGGTGGTGTATATTGGAATTTTGCTCGTTGACACATTTTTACCGGAGAAAAAATAATGAAAAAACCGCTTTTACTGGCTCTTGATATCGGTAATGTATGCGTACATATCAATCACTTGAATTGTGTTGAAAAGCTCGGATACACTGAAATTCCCGATGAGCTCCGGAACGTCGCATTGGCTTACGAATGCGGCCGCTGCAGTGAAAATGATTTTTTTGCAGAACTGCACTCCATGTTTAACGGCAGATTTTCCGTTTCAGAAATAAAAAATGCCTTTGATTCCATACTCATAAAACCGGTGCCGGGCATGGATGAACTGGTCAGTTCTTTTGCCGGATCGGGCATTAAAGCCGTATTTTTTTCGGATATTTCCCCCACTCATTTGCGCCGGACACGGGAAATTTTTCCGGCGGCAAAATTTGTACCGGATGGCATATACAGCTTTGAAAGCGGCGCATTGAAGCCTTCCCGGATCATGTTTGAACGATTTGAACAGCTTTTCGGCAAACCCGACCTTTATACTGATGACCGGGAGGAACTTATCGCCGGAGCAAAAGATTTCGGTTGGAATGCAGTACAATTTACCGATGCAGAACTCTTAAAATCACAATTAATGAAATTGCGGGATTGAAATTCATCACTTCCGGAGATATAGTAATCCAGTTCATTGTGATTTTCTACAGTACAATAAAAAAATAAGGAATTTCTGTCATGCTTAAACACATTTTTTCAATAAGCATTTTTGCCGCTGCGGCACTGCATGCCGCAGATATTTATGTCGATTACAACAACGGCAGCGGCAAAAACCCCGGAACCAAAGATGCACCGCTCAGATATATTTATCAGGCAGCAAAAAAAGCTCAGCCGGGGGATACGGTCTATATTCTGCCCTCGCCTGCCCCGATCAAAGATAATTTCAAAATCACCAATATCAATGGCACGCCGGATAAACCGATTATTTTTGACGGTATGAACAATATTTTTACCGGAGCAGAGCCTTTGAAAGATTCTGAATGGAAAGAAATCAAACCCGGTTATTTCAGTAAAAAAATTGTCACCGGCAAAAACTGGTCGCACCGTTTTTATATGATTTTTAACGGCAAAATCAACCGCATGGGCAGGATACAGAAATCTCCCGGCGCGGCCCGTTATAAAAAAGTCGATGAACTTGCCCCCGGAGAATGGACCGTGCTGTTTGGTGCCGAAGTTCCGTCAAACAATATTCATCACAAACAGTTTGAAACAGAATATGTCGTCAGATTGCCGCAGGGAGCAACTTCGCTGAAGGATTCCGGAGTGGAAGTACCCGATGTAAGAAAACCGTCCGGAGTGCAGATCTACGGCAAAAATAAATATGTTATTTTCCGCAATATGATCGTCAAAAATTTTTACAATGACGGTTATAACATTCACGGAGATTCGCAAAACATCGGTTTTGAAAATGTTGCCGCAGTTGACTGCGGAGATGATGCCATCAGTGCCCATTCAGCCTGCTCCATCAATGTAAAAAATCTGGTCGCAATCGGCTGTTCCACCGCGATATGCCATATCAATAAAACCGTATGCACACACGAAAATGTCTATGCCGAAAAAATCATCGGCAGAGAATTGTTCCTCCTGCACGATTCCCGGAACGTCCTTAAGAATGTTTATATGTTTGCCGACTCATATTCCGGTTCCTGCTGGGAATCCCGTAAAAAAACGGAACATCAAATCGGAAATCTGGAAAACATTTATATCATCAGCCGCAATCCCAAGGCAAAATTCAATATTTCTTCCCGGGGAGTTGTTGAGTTGAAAGCTGCCAATGTTAAAATTGCCGGTTTTGCCGATGTCATGAAACTTGACGGCGTGACCGCTGTTGACAAAAATGAAATATTGGAAAAAATATCCGCTGCCAAAAAAGAACTTTTTGCCCTGTTCGGCGGTAATTTGGAAAAAGCATTATGAAAAAAATTCTGATTTTACTGTTTACAACGGCCGCTGCCATTCTCGGAGCCAAAACCTTATATTTCCGTTCCGGTGAAATTATCGCTGCGCAAGTTACATCTAATAAGATCAACATCCGTAATTTTGACAAAAATGCGTTCAATTCATTACCGGAACGACCGCTTTTTGCGATTCTGACCATCAATGCTGTTCCGGGCAGAAAAATCAGTATACTGGACTATTCACTGGTCGTTGACGGAATCTCTTATCCTTGTGTCGCAACCGGCAGCAACAATAATTTTATCTGTTCTGATGCCGCGCAGGATGGCAGCAAAGTCCGACAGTTGCTTTTTATTGTCGGATGTGATTATCTGAGAAGAATAAACTCTTTCACATTGAAATGCAATCTTGCACCGGCTGACGGCACTTACGATATACAAGTGCCGTTTACCAATATCGGCAGTCAAACTCCCACTCTTCCGGAAAATATTCCGGCTGATGGACTTTTGGAGATCAACCAATGAGTGCCGCCCCGTTTCTGCCGATGTCCAGAAAGGAAATGGATCAACTGAACTGGGATGAATTGGATATTCTGCTGATAACCGGGGATTGCTATGTTGATCACCCGTCTTTCGGAACGACCATTATCGGCAGATATCTGGAGAGTTTAGGCTACAAAGTCGGTATTGTCGCACAGCCGAACTGGAACGATCCGGAAGCCCTGAAAGTCATGGGCACTCCGAAAATCGGGATTGGTGTAAGCAGCGGCAACATGGATTCAATGATCAACATATATACTGCCGGACGCAGATTGCGCCGGGAAGATATGTTTTCTGAAAACGGCGTTACCGGCAAACGCCCGCCGCATGCCCTGCCGGTCTATGCTCAGCTCGCCAGACGGGCATTCCCCGGTAAACCGGTTCTGATCGGAGGCTTGGAAGCAAGTTTGCGCCGGGTCGCTCACTATGATTACTGGCAGGATAAGATCCGCCCCTCCATGCTGGTGGATTCCAAAAGCGACATCTTGATCTACGGCATGGGAGAACGCCCCACGCCGGAGGCATTCAAACGTATGCAAAACGGTGAATCTCTCGCCGGTATCCGCGGCACTGCCAGATTGCTTGGCAAAAAAGCTGCTTTGGAATTTGACCGTTCCGGTTATGTGGAACTGCCATCCTACGAGGAGATCCTCGCCGACCGGGATGCGCTTATGCAAGAGACCAAATTGGTCGAAGCAAATATGAATTATTACAGTGCCAGCGGTTTGATCCAGCAATATGGAGACCGGCTGCTGGTGATCGAACCTCCCGCCGAACCGCTGACCCCTCATGAACTTGACCGGGTACATGAACTGCCGTATGCGCGCAAACCGCACCCATCTTATAAAGGACGGATTCCGGCGTATGATGCGATTGCAGATTCCATTCAGGCTGTACGCGGCTGTCCGGGAGGTTGTGCTTTTTGTGGTCTGGTCGCGCACCAGGGACGCACGGTAATGAGCCGCAGTGAAGAATCTATCGTAAAAGAAGCTGAGATCATCTCCTCCCGTCCGGAATTCAAAGGAACGATCTCAGATGTCGGCGGTGCCGCCGGAAATCTTTTCGGCAGTGCCTATGATATAGAAAACTGCAAAAAATGCCGCCGGGTGAGCTGCCTGTTCCCTGCCCCGTGCAAATCTTACCGATGCGACGGTCAGGCGGTGGTGCATTTGTTGAGAACACTGCGGAAGATGCCGAAAATACGGCATTTGTATATCAATTCCGGAATCCGGCTGGATCTTGCTCTGCGCCAGAAAGAGCTGCTCTATGAATTGATCGCCCATCATGTTTCCGGTCATATGAAAGTCGCTCCGGAACATCTCCATCCCAGAGTAATGAAACTTATGCGTAAAGGTACTCCGGAAGAGTTCTATGAATTTATGCGCGAATTTGAACGTATCAGTAAAGAGTGCGGTTTGGAACAGTACATTATACCGCTGTTTATTTCAAATTTCCCCGGCTGTACCGACAAAGAAATGAAAACCGTTGATGATTTTCTCAATAAACATCACTGGAGTTTGCAGCAGGTACAAGATTACATCCCGCTGCCCATGACCATGGGAGCCGCCATGTATTATACCGGCAAGGACGCATCCGGCAATCCGATCGAAGTCAACCGGGGACTTGCCGAACGGCGCGCCCAGATCCATGTATTGAAAAAACGCCGTTCGCCGGTAAGAAAAAATAAAAAACGCCCACCGCGTCAATAAACATTTCTTAATTTCCTAAACTGCTGTTGAAAATAATTTCTTCAGCAGTTTTTTATGCTTTTTTCAGAACAAATCATAAAAAAAAGGCTGTGTACTAAACATAGACTGATTTTTCTGCGGCGGTATGATACTGCCTTAAACTTCAATCTGTCACGCAAATAATTGCGTGACTTCGCTTCCGACTGGAGGTGTCGGATTTCACCGACATGACTGCCTGCGGCAGATATTTCGCCGCTTACGGCATCGCCCCGCCGTCATCGCGGACAAATAAAAAGCCGCCTTGTCCCGGCGCAGCCTTGGCGGAGCCGGATGGACCGCGTTCGGACAGCACCCGGTGGCGTATTTTATCTTTTTATCAGTACTCTTTTTGTACAGAGCTAAAAAAAATAAATTTTTTATTACTCAATACCCTTGATTTATTTTCCGGAAAACTTACAATGTATTTTGAGAACAAAATTAAGTTTCAGCAAAAACATAAAAAAAGGGTAAATCATGAATACATCTTTCAGAAATCTTCGCAGATGGCCCTTTGCCACGATTTTATCCGCCAGGAAATATGGTTATGATAATATTTTTGCACCTCACGGCGCAAAACTCGGTTCTCAACTGTGTATGTCTATTCTCCGGGGCGACAACCGGGAAGTCAGGCTGATGCTTGACAATGGAGCTCCGATCAACCACCGGGATGAACCGGACGGCTGGACTCCTCTGATATACAGTATTTATTATCACAATCCGGAAGCCATGGAAATGCTGCTTGAAAAAGGTGCCGATATCTCTGCAACTGATTTTGCCGGACGTTCCCCGCTGATGATCGCTGCCATTACCGGCAATGATTCGCTGCTCAAACGCTTTATTGAAGCCGGAGCAGATCCGTCAGTGAGAGATTACCGCAACAAAAGCGCACTTGATTTTGCTGCCGAATTCCGCAATCACAAATGTGTGGAAATATTGACAGGTGTTGTCAAATCATAGAAGAAAAGGAGCAACATTATGAGTAAATCAGGAAAACTTGGCAGTGCCTCTCTTGCTGCACTCGTGGTCAGTGCCATGATCGGCGGAGGAATTTTCAGCATGCCGCAAAATATCGCTCAAAGCGCATCGGTAATGGCTGTCATTACAGCATGGATCATTACCGGTGTGGGAATGTTTTTCCTTGCCAATACATTCCGTATTCTTGCCGATATCCGTCCGGATGCCACCACCGGTATTTATGCTTATGCCCGCAACGGATTCGGTAAATTCGCCGGCTTTCAAATCGCCTGGGCGTACTGGTTATGTAATATTTTCGGCAATGTTGCTTACGCGGTATTACTCATGGATGCCCTTAATTACTTTTTCCCGGGCTGGTTCACCGGCGGCAACAACCTGTGGTCGATAATCGGTGGTTCGCTGGTGATCTGGATCATGAATTACGCAGTATTGCGCGGCACCAGACAAGCAGCCGGGATCAATACATTCGGAACTGTGTGTAAACTTCTGCCGCTGTTTTTATTCATCCTTATCATGCTGTTCGCATTCCGCTGGAGCACCTTTACCACGGATATGTTCGGTACTGAAAATCTGCCGGCATTTCATACCCGTCCGCTCGGCGGATTTCTGACTCAGATCAAATCAACCATGATGGTTACGCTGTGGGCTTTTATCGGAATTGAGGGTGCCGTTGTTGTCTCCGCCGGCGCCAGCAGTCAGAAAGCTGTCGGCAGAGCCACCATGGTTGGTTTTCTCGGCTGTCTGGCAATCTATGTTCTGCTCAGCATACTGCCTTTCGGAAATATGCCTCAAGGGGAAATCGCACAGCTCACCAACCCCTCGACTGCGGAATTGCTGCAGGACACGGTACATGCACGCTGGGGTGGTGTGGTAATGAATCTCGGTGTTATCATTGCATTGCTCACCAGCTGGCTGGCATTCACCATTATGATCGCTCAAATACCTTATGCCGCAGCTCAGGATGGAACGTTCCCCCGGATTTTCCGGCATGAAAATCACAACGGAGCCCCGGATGTCTCGCTCTGGGTGACCAGCAGTGTCATGCAATTGACTATGATCCTGGTATATTTTTCCAATAATGCCTGGAATACCATGCTCAGCATCACCAGCGTGATGATACTGCCGCCGTACCTGGCATGCACGCTTTATTTGTGGAAGATCTGTGCGGATAAACAATATCCCGCCGGAGCAACTGCCGGAACATTTTTCGCGACTCTGTGCGGTGTGGCAGGTTCGATCTACGCGTTGTGGATGATATATGCCGCCGGACTGAAATATCTGGCAATGGCATTCATTTTCCTGCTGATCGGAATTCCGGTTTTCATCTGGGCAAGACATAATGTCAATCAGGAAAATTCTGCTCCGCAACAGTATTTCACCGGCAGAGAGGCTTTCGCCGCCATCCTGATCGTGATTATTGCCGTCATCGCCGCCATCGCCGCCTGCACCGGAAAAATCCAACTTTGAATCTGTGAGGCATCATCATGAATGAAATCATTTCCCGCAAACTGTTGATCGTAGAAGATCATACCCTCAATATCAGCAGCGTTATGCGCAGTGCAGTGTCATCACTGTGTGAAAATATGCGCGACCACGGCTTTCACATCCTCCGGGTACCGTCATGCGCCGAAGCAGTTCCGCTGGCTGCAACTGATATGGACATTGATACGATATTGCTCGCTGCTGAACTTGATTCATATCAACTCTCCGGCAAAGATGCCGGCAAACTCCTTGCCGCCATCCGCCATTATCAGAACGGAGTACCGCTGTTTCTGCTTGCCGACCGGGAGAGTTCCCGGGGAGCGATCCCCACCGAATTACTGGATCATTCCACCGAATTGATCTGGATTCTGGAAGACAGTCCGGTTTTTATCGCCGGCAGGATCGCCGCCGCCGCAGAAAGATTCCGCAGTACCCTGCTGCCGCCATTGATGCAGGCGATTTGGGAATACAATGAATCTCATCACGAATACTCTTGGGCTGCCCCCGGACATCAGGGCGGTAAAGGATTTACCAAAACGCAAAGCGGAAAAAAGTTCTATGATTTTTACGGAGAAAATCTTTTCCGTACCGATACCGGTATTGAACGCTCCAGTATCGGCTCGCTTCTGGATCACGCCGGAGCATTTCAGGAAAGTGAAAAATTTGCCGCCAAAGTTTTCGGTGCCGATCTCTCTTATTCCGGAATAGTCGGCACTTCCGGTTCAAACCGCTCGATCATGCAGGCGGTCTTGAGTGAAAATGATCTGGCGGTCTGTGACCGTAATTGTCACAAATCCATCGAACAGGGACTTATCAACACCGGCGCGACTCCGGTCTATCTGGTGCCGACCCGCAACCGTTACGGCATTATCGGCCCGGTTCTGCCGTCAGAACTTACCGCCGATTCGATCGCCGGAAAAATCGCGGCCTCCCCGTTGAAAGTATCCGGAGACACCCGGGCTTATGCAGTATTGACCAATTGCACCTATGACGGATTGTGTTACAATGCCTGTGCCGCAGAGAAAACGCTTGCCGAATCAGTTGACCGTATCCATTTTGATGAAGCATGGTACGCTTATGCAAAATTCAACCCGCTTTATTGCGGCCACTATGCGATGCGGAAAAATCACTGCACCCACAGCGGAGCAACCGTTTTTGCCACCCACTCCACTCACAAACTGCTGGCAGCCCTCTCGCAGGCAAGTTATATCCATATGCGGTGCGGTAAAAAAGCTCCGTCTCCGGATCAGCTCAATCAGGGATATTTACTCAACACCTCCACATCACCGCTTTACGCAATTTGCGCATCCAATGATATCGCTGCCAAAATGATGGCGGAAAACGGTACTGCATTAACCTCAGAAGTCATCGATGAAGCTATCGACTTCCGGCAGGCATTGGCAAGATTGGAACGGGAGCTTGCCAAAGGCGGTTCATGGTTTTTCAAAGTCTGGAACCCGCCGCAGATCACTGATCCGGATACCGGAAAAGTGTATGATTTTGCAGATGCTCCCAAAGAACTGCTCGCCAATTGTCAGGATTGCTGGCGGCTCCGGGCCGGTGAAAAATGGCACGGCTTTGATGCATTGCAGAGCGACGACTGGGTGATGCTTGACCCGATCAAAGTCAGTATTCTGACTCCGGGCATGAGTGACGATGGTACATTACAGGGCAACGGTGTCCCGGCAGCATTGGTGGCAAATTTTATTTACGACGCCGGGATCGTACCGACCCGAAGTACAGATTTCCAGTTGATGTTCCTCTTTTCAATCGGGATCACCAGAGGCAAATGGACCACACTGCTCAACGCGCTGCTCCGCTTCAAGCGGCTCTACGATGCCAATGCTCCGCTGGAGGATGTGCTGCCGGAAACAGCCCGTTGTCATAAAGAACATTATGGAGATATCGGCATCAGGGACCTGGGCGAAAAAATGTTTGAGCATCTCAAAAAATACAATCCGGGAGCAAAACTCAATGCCGCGTTTGAATCTCTGCCGGTTCCGGCGATGACGCCCCGGCACGCCTATATGGAAATGGTTCGCGGTAATATTGAATTGGTTCCCGCTTCTAAACTTGCCGGCCGGATCGCTGCCAATGCGCTGATACCGTACCCGCCCGGAATTCCGATGGTGATTTCCGGAGAAAGATTCGGCGGCAAAGATAATCCGCATATCGCTTATCTGGAATCATTGGCGGCATGGGATGCCGAATTCCCCGGATTTGAACACGTTACCGAAGGAAGTACCGTGATCAATGGAGTCTATCATGTCAATTGCATAAAAGAAAGTTGATATCCGGTCAACTGTCCGGTAAAAACTGCCCCCACACCCGCGGGGCGGCAATAAAAGGTTCTTCCCCGGAACCGCCGCCCCGTTTTTTATAAGCCCCCACACCCGCGGGGCGGCAACAAAAGGTTTCTCCCCGGAACCGCCGCCCCGCTTTTTATAAGCCCCCACACCCGCGGGACGGCAACAAAAGGTTTCTCCCCGGAACCGCCGCCCCGCTTTTTTTGACTTTAAATTCCCACACAAACAGCGAAATATCTGACGATGACTGTCACGTCAGTGAAAGCAAATATCTCCTGCCTTGCAGTAAAAAGCACTTAATACTTCAAAACAGAGGTTTTTTATTTGCAGATGAGTATAATTTTACCTTTCTGTTACTGGTAATTAAATCATAATGATGCTATATTATTATGTATGCTTTTATATTAACAACGGAGAAATGCTTTTATGGACAAAACATCTTCACAGCGGTTTGATAAACTTACTCTCCTTGCCGCCTCGGAGAAACGTTATCCGAAACACCCCGGCGAAGCCAAACTGGAGTGCTTTGACAACCTCTACAGCGACCGGGATTACGTTATCGAATTCGATTGTCCGGAATACACCTCCCTCTGTCCGGTCACAGGGCAACCGGATTTCGGTCATCTGACCTTGCGTTATGTCCCGGACAAACTCTGCATCGAGAGCAAATCGCTGAAGTTGTATCTCTACAGTTTCCGCAATGCCAACATCTTTCACGAAGAAGCCGTCAATTCCCTGCTCGATGCGGTGGTAAAGACATGCTCTCCGCGAAAAGCCGAAGTGATCGGTAAATTCCGTCCCCGCGGCGGGATCGCCATAAATGTAAAAGCAACCTACGGAGGAACTATCGATGAGTTTTGAATTTATCGAAAACGGCACTGTAACAAGTGTACCGGGGTTTCTTGCGACCGGAGTTACCGCCGGATTCAAGCGCAGCGGTGCACCGGATTTTGCAATGGTTTTCAGTGAAGAAAAAGAAACCAACTTTGCCGGAGTATTCACCAGCTGCACCTTTGCCGCCGCTCCGGTCAGACTCTGCCAACAGCGGGTCCGGGAAAGCAAATTCATGCGTGCAGTCATCATCAACAGCGGTAATGCCAACGCCTGTACCGGTGAACCCGGTTTGAATGCCGCACGCCAAAGTTGTGCAATCACCGCCGCAGCTCTCGGTATTGCTCCAGAAGAAGTCTGCGTGGCTTCCACCGGCAGGATCGGCGTACAGATGAATATGGAATTGATCGAACGCGGTGTCGCTCTTGCCGTACCAGCCCTTTCCAACAACGGCGGAACACTGGCGTCAGAAGCAATCATCACCACAGATACTGTTCCCAAAGCCGCTGCTGCCAAAGTCAATATCAACGGCAAAACCGTCACCATCGGAGCCATGACCAAAGGGGCAGGCATGATTGACCCCAAATTGACGACTCCGCATGCCACCATGATCTGTATCATCACCACCGATGCCAAAATTGCCAATGCGGATCTCTTGAAACTCCTTGATCGTAATGCTCAGGATTCATTTAACCGTATTACGGTAGACGGCGATATGAGTACCAACGATACGGTGCTGGTTCTTGCCAACGGCAGATCCGGAGTGGAAATCCCCCCCGGCAGTGACGCAGAAAAGCTTTTCGCCGATACCCTGTTGGCAGTGATGCAGAATCTCGCCCGCCGGATGGTCAAAGATGGCGAAGGAGCAACTAAATTTGTAGAAATAAAAATCGTCAATGCCCGCAGCGTGGAAGATGCCAAACTTGCCGCTGAAGCGATCGGTAATTCCGCGTTGTGCAAAACCGCATGGTTCGGCAATGATCCCAACTGGGGACGGGTCGTCGCTGCACTGGGATATTCCGGAGCAAAACTTGATCCGGAAAAATGTGATATTTATTTCGGGGACATCCCGGTGGTAAAAAACGGCGGAGATGCCGGAACCCTGGAAAAAGATCTGCTTGCCACTGTCAAAGCGGATGAATTCACCATCACCTGCGACTTCAATGACGGGGATTGTGAATACTGGGTCTGGACAAGCGATTTCTCCTATGAATATGTTAAGATCAATGCAGATTATCACACCTAATTTATGAGGGAAAGATGAAAAAATCGGATATCAAAACACTGGTTATCACCGGCTTCGGTCTGAATTGTGAAAAAGAGACTGCCGCCGCGTGCAAACTTGCCGGAAGTACACCTGAGCAAGTTCATCTCAATGATTTGCTTGCCGGCAAAGAAACTTTGGACAAGTACCATTTTCTGACCTTTATCGGCGGATTTTCTTTCGGTGACCATCTTGGCAGCGGAACGGTTTTCGCCAACCGGGTCAAATTCAATCTGCGCGACCAGTTGCAAAAATTTGTTGATGACGGCAAACTGGTTATCGGCATCTGCAACGGCTTCCAGACGCTGACCCGGCTCGGAATGGTTCCGGCTCTCAACGGAGATTACTTCACTCAGACTGCAGCTCTGGCCCACAATGACTCCGGAGTTTTCCGCGACGACTGGTGCCGGCTCAAAGCCAATCCGGCATCACCTTGCGTATTTACCCGCAACATGGATACTGTCCGTCTGCCCCTGCGTCACGGTGAAGGCAAATTCGTTGCCGATCCGGCGGTGCTGGCGGAGATCGAAGCGCGCAATCTGGTTGCAGTTCGTTATGTCAACGAGGACGGCTCCAATGCCACGGAATTCCCGGCAAACCCCAACGGTTCGCTGAATTCAATTGCCGGCATCTGTGATCCGACCGGACGGGTTTTCGGTTTGATGCCGCATCCGGAAGCATTTCTTTCGCCGTTCAATGCTCCGGATTGGACACATGTCAAAGCGACCACCGGTAAACTTCCTGAAGAAGGCGACGGCGTAGCGTTTTTCCGCAATGCGATCGACTACATCGCGGAAAACTTCTGACAAAAATGTTCTCACCGGCGGCAGGAAACATCCTGCCGCTTTTTTTGTAACGTTCTGTTCCCGATAAGGGGAGATATTCAGAAGAAGGGGAAACTTCTTTTCACGAGAAAAGAGGTTTTCCACTTCTCCCGAACCCACATCCCTTTTCACTTGTCACGGTGTAGTGCAGCGAAGACGGAAGAAAAGCGAAGCTTCTTTAAAAAAGCAACCATTTCCAAGTGCGTAAATAAACATTTTACTTATCTACCCTCAATGGGAACATAGCAATTTGAAAAAATATCAATTTTCGGGTGGACAGAAACAGTGTTTTTTTATAAAAAAATCCATCCTTTTAAAGGCAGAAAACTTGTTTAGATGCCGGTGGTGTGCTATATTAACAATATTAATATATTGTATAGTAAGGTTAAGTGTATACTTTTAACAAAAACATAGAGAAAGTGACCATGAGCGATACACCATTGCGCGACATTCCAGTCAATATTGAAGAGATCATGCATACCGCTTATCTTCAATACTCCCTGAGCGTAAACGTCGGACGTGCCATCCCGGATGTGCGCGACGGACTTAAACCTGTAAACCGGCGCATACTTTATGCCATGAGCAGAATGGGGATCACCAAAAGCCACCAGACTGTCAAATGCGCTAAAGTCGTCGGCGAAGTTATGGGTAACTACCACCCCCACGGCGACTCTGCCATTTACGATGCCCTGGTCCGGCTCGGACAGCCTTTCAGTTTGCGTGCACCGCTGATCGAAGGTCAGGGCAACTTCGGTACCGATGACGGAGACCCTGCTGCCGCCAGCCGTTACACCGAGTGCCGCATGGAACGTCTCGCAGAAGAGATGCTGCAGGATATCAAAGAAGATACTGTGGACATGGTCCCCACCTTTGACGAATCCGATGTGGAACCGTCCGTCCTGCCTGCCAAATTCCCGCAATTGCTGGTCAACGGAACTACCGGTATCGGCGTCGGTATGGCTACCAATATCCCGACCCACAACCTCGGCGAAGTCATTGATGCAACGATCGCACTTTTGGATAATCCGGATGCGTCCATTGATGAACTCATGGAATATCTGCCCGGTCCGGACTTCCCCGGCGGGGCAATAATCAGAGGCCGTTACACTCTGCGGCAATTTTATCAGACCGGACGCGGCAGTGTCCGGCTCCGCGCCCGCGCCGACATCGTTTCCAACGGCGACAAAGAGCAGATCATTTTTACCGAAATTCCCTACGGTGTTTACCGCAGTGAACAAATTTCCCGCATCGATCAGCTCATCGCTGATAAAAAAATCACCGGGATCACCGATATCCGGGACGAAACCAGTGACCGTACCGGAACCCGGATCGTGGTGGATATCAAACGCGGATCCATGGCACAGGTCGTGCTGAACCAACTTTACTCCATGACCGCATTTGAAACTACTATCGGATGCACCATGCTGGTGGTCGATCACAACCGGCCCCGCATCATGAACCTCTCGCAGGTATTGCAAGCTTACATCGACCACCGTCTGGAAGTGATCCTGCGCCGCAGTATTTTCCGGCACAAAGCCGCTGAAGCGCGCATGCACATCGTCTCCGGTTTGATCAAAGCCGTCGAAAATCTGGATGAAGTGGTCAATATCATCCGGGAATCCGCAACCAGAGCTGTCGCTCACGAGAATTTGCGTACCCGTTTCGGATTCTCCGAAATTCAGGCCGATGCGATCCTGGAAATGCGTCTGCATCAGCTCACCGGCCTGGCTATCGAAAATCTCCAGAATGAATTCAACGAACTTACCGCCCGTATCGAATATCTCAAAGGCCTGATCGAAAGTCACGAAAAACGGGTCGAAGTCGTCAAAGAGGAACTTCTGGAAATCAAAACCAAATATGCCACCGCACGCCGTACAGAAATCACCATGGATGACAGCGATCTCAATATCGCCGATCTCATTCCGCGTCACAGCTGCGTGATCACAGTTTCCGATACCGGATATATCAAACGGGTTCCGGCAGACACCTACCGCACCCAGCACAGGGGCGGCAAAGGCATTATCGGCATGGGAACAAAAGAAGAAGACCATGTGGCACACCTTTTCAATGCCCACAGTCATGATATCATATTCTTTTTCACCGACCGCGGATTCATGTATTGGCTCAATGTTTATGAGATCCCGGAAGGTGTCCGTACCGGCAAAGGCAAAGCGATCATCAACCTCATCAAGGTTGAAGAAGGTGAGAAGATCTGCGCAATGCTGACAGTTTCCAGAGAGGATTTTGAAGATCCTGACAAATATATCGTCATGGCATCCCGCCGCGGATTTATCAAAAAGTCAGAATTGGCTCTTTTCAAAAATCTGCGCCGGGTCGGTCTGCGCGCTCTGGTCATCGAAGAAGACGACGATCTTATCGGTGCCGCCATCGCTTCCAACGGAGATGAACTGCTGCTCTCCACCAAACTCGGTATGGCATGCCGTTTCGATCAGAACAATGAACAGATCCGTCCGATGGGCCGTACTGCCCGCGGCGTAACCGGTATGAGATTCAAACTTGAAGGCGACGAAGTGGTCAGTCTGGAAGTTATTTCCGAACCGACCTACGATGAGGCCGAATTTGAAACTCCCGGAGTTGACAATGATGATATTCCGGAAACCGAGGCTGCGGAAGAAGATGCCGATGGTGCCGATGCCGCCGGTATCGGTCCGGAGGTGCTGGTTGTCACCGACGGAGGTATGGGTAAACGCTCATTTGTATCCGCGTACCGCAAAACCAACCGCGGCGCACGCGGCGTGGTCAATATCCGGCTGCGCGAGGGTGAAAACGTTCTGGCGGTGGTACAGATCACAGAATCAGATGAATTGCTGCTGACAACTGAACGCGGTCAGATGACCCGTATCCCGGCATCAGAGATCCGGCGGGTCGGTCGTGCTTCACTCGGAGTCAGGATCATGAACCTCAATCAGAATGACAAAATCACCGGCGTTGCCAAAATCGTACAAATCGACGAGGAAGCAGCTCCGGCAAATGAAACCGGAGAAACTCAGAACGATTCCGGCGCAATGGAAGAAACTCCGATCGTAACGACCGGACTTGATATCAACCCTGAGCAGGGAACTGAAACTCCGGAAGCATAATTGCAAATGTTTTCTTTGACCGATTTTCTCAAAAAATTCCGGCACAGCGCGATCATGGGGATCGTCAATGCCTCCGGAGACTCTTTCAGTGAAGGCAGAAATTCTGCTCCAGAAAGCGCACTGGAACGGGCATTGACGCTCCTTGATAATGGTGCTGATCTGCTGGATATCGGCGGGGAATCCACCCGTCCGGGGGCAGCCGCAGTGTCAGAACAGGAGGAAATCGACCGGGTGATCCCGGTTTTAGTGCAGATCAAAAAACTCCGTCCGGATACGGTTTGCAGTATTGATACCCGCCATGGAGCAGTTGCCAAAGCTGCGCTGGAAAATGGTGCAGATATCATCAATGACGTTTCCATGTTAAGAAATGCACCGGAAATTGCAAAATTGACAGCTGAACATGGTGCGGCATTGGTAATATCCCATTCCCGCGGCACTCCTAATGACATGCAGTCGGCAGAGAATTGCACTTATATGGCACCGGTATCAGAAATCGTGGCAGAGGAATTGACTTCTGCAAAACGATTTGCCGTATCCTCCGGACTTGCTCCGGAAAACATTCTGCTCGATCCCGGATTCGGTTTTGCAAAAACACCGGAACAGTGCTGGGAATTGTTGCGGGATATTGAGCATATTGCCCCGGCAGGAGAGATTTTAGCGGGAGTGTCCCGCAAAAGTTTTCTCGGTAAACTTACCGGAGAGAACATACCTGCGGCACGCAGCAGTGAAACACTGGCAGCTGAACTGTTTCTGGCATCAAAAAAAGTTGCGGTGATCCGCACTCATGATGTCAGAAGTTTATCCCGGGCACTTCAAGTAGTCCGAAAAATACAAGGAGCGTAAAACAGATGTTTATGCAGTTATGGGAAATCCTCAGCGACTGGCGGGCATTGGTACAAATCGCCGTACTGTTTTTGTTCATCTATCAGGTGCTTTACCATTTGCGGAACTCCAGAGGTTCTCTGGTGTTGGCAGGATTGCTGATATTTCTTTTCATATTATGGGGATTGTCAAAAATCTGGAGTTTGAATGTGCTGTCCAAATGTCTGGAAATCGTCCTCAATTCCCTGCCGCTGATGCTGATGATCATATTTCAGCCGGAATTGCGGCGGCTGTTTGCCCAGATCGGCAGTATGACATTTTTCAAAAACAACCGGCGCAAAGAATTGATCGCCGAAATCGTCAACGCCGTTCAGAATATGGCAAAACAAAAATGCGGCGCATTGATAGTCATTGAATGTAAAGTCCGTCTCCAGCCGCTGATTGATGATGCTATTGAATTGGATGCCAAAGTCAATTCGCTGATCCTGGAATCAATTTTCTACCCGAAATCCCCGCTTCATGACGGCGCGGTCATTATCCGTAATGACCGGATCGTAGCCGCCAGAGCCATTCTGCCGTTGTCCAGTTCAGAGCAGTTGTCCCGGCAGATGGGAACCCGTCACCGGGCAGCATTGGGAATTGCCGAAGAGAGTGATTCAGTAACCATCCTGGTTTCAGAAGAGAGCGGTTCGATAAGTATTGCTCACGATGAAAAACTTTACCGGGATATATCAGCAAGCGAACTGCACCGGATGCTGGATACGCTGGTGATCCAGCGTAATATTGGTGAATTCGATGAAACTGTTTTGCAGATCAGTGCCAACGATGAAGCACAGCTGAGTGCAGAAACCTCAGAAAGTGAGCCGGAAAAATGAATTTTATAATCACATTTTTGCGCAAAGATATCTGGATAAAACTTTTCGCACTCGTATTTGCAGTCGCACTTTATCTGAACTTGCATGAACCGGAAGAACGCCACATCAGCAAAAATATTCCGGTCATTCCGGAAATCACCGGCAAGACCGCCCCGGGAAAAACGCTGGCGGCAGTCCGGTGCAATCCGGATTCAGTAATTGTAAGCGGTCCGGCAGAGATAGTCAACGCCATTCATGAGATCAGAACCGGAAAAATCTCAATTGACGGGGAAAGTGTTGATTTCAAAAAAGAAATCGATTTGGCAACGCCTGACAATGATAAACTTACTTTCAGCAACAACACAACCTCGGTTTCAGTGGAGATCAAAGATGCCGCCAGCAAAAAAATCCCTGATCTGCAGGTGCGCTATTTACTTGGCTCACAAAATGTTGCAGCAGAGAAAATTGATCTGCCGGAGGTTAAAGTGACCATGACTGTCACCGGGACTCAAGGTGCCATTGATGATATAAGCAGAGAAAACATCATGGTATTTGCCGATCTCAGTGCGGTAACTGAACCGGGAGAATATACTGAAAATCTGCAGGTGAATTTCTCCGGCACTCAGGAGACCGTCAAAGTTATTTCCCTGGAACCGGCAGAGGTCAAAGTGACCATCCCGTCAAAAAAAACTCAACAAGAGTCTGAAATAAAAAAATAAAGGAAAAAATCATGATCAAAAAACTCAACGCCCTCTTTCACAAACACAGCCGGATCCTTTTCGGCGCATTCACCGTACTTATCATCATCGCATTCACCGATTTTCTGACCCCCGGAAATATCAGCGGATGCAACAGCTCCGGCGGCGTGGTTGGAACCGCATTCGGGGAGAATGTCTCTGCCAAAGAATTAGCGGAATTCGGTCATAAACTGGTCGGCAGAAATAATCAACTGCCTGAAATCGCTGAACTTTTCAATGCGTACTGCATTGTCAAACGGGCGGAACAGCTGGGAATCGCTGTTTCCGATCAGGAAATCGCCAATGCCATTTCTGCACAGTTTGCCAAAGACGGTAAATTTGACCGGGCAATGTACGAGCAATTTTTGAAAAACAACCAGATCACCGGCAAAGATTTGGCAGAAACTTTCAAAATCCAGTTGATGATGCAGAAACTTTCCACCATGATCGCCAACAGTGTCATCGTCACCGATGCGGAAGCCGAGAACGCATACCGCCTCAACAACGGCGTATTCACCCTCAAAATTGCTCACTTTGATAACAAAAAATTCTCCGTTGCCAAAGCTGATGAAGCACAGCTCAAAGAGTTCTACGGCAAAAACAAAGATCGCTATATCACCCCCGGAAAGTTTGAAGCTCTGATCGTGGAAGTGCCCTTTACCATGTTCAAAGATGCGGCGGCAAAAGCTGTCTCCGCCGCTGATGTCAAAGCTGTACTTGACAAAAAACCGTTGGGTTATGACGGCAAACCGCTGAGCGCAGAAGCAGTCAAAGAACAGCTGCTCACCCAAAAACGTTCCGCGTTGGCAAATGCACATGCCGGAAAAATTTTCGGCGAACTGCAGAACGCAGTGAAAAATCTTCAGGGCAAAGATGCTCAAACCAAATATTTCCGCGACTGGGCAGCAAAAAACAAGCTGACCGTTTCCAGCGGCAAAGCTGATTTCAACAGCCGGCTTATCGCCGGAAAATATCTGCCCGGTATTTGTGCTGCGCTGCAGCAGATGCCGCTGAACGGCAATTTGCTGACCAATCAGGAAAACAGCAATTCCGGATGCTCTATCGCGATGCTGCAAAACCGCACCGAACCGGTACAGTTGACTTTTGCAGCTGCCAAAGCCGCTGTTGCCAAAGACCGCGACGCTCAGAAACAGCTTGAAGCCGCCCGTCAATTCGCCGTCAACCAGGCAATGGCATTGGACAAAAAAGATGCCAAAGCCAAAGCTGCCGCATTTGACAAACTGCCGATGGCGACATTCTCCGATATGGTGTTCCCCAATGATAAAATGATGTCCGATCCCAATATGATCAAATTCGTTTATGCAATCGCACCGATCCTGCCGGAACTTGCCACCGGAGATATTTCCAAAGCGGTCGATACCGAAGACGGCGCGATCATTGTCAAAGCAGTCAAACGCGCTCCGGCGGACATGAGCAAATTTGCCGCTCAGAAAGAGATGATCAAGCTCCAGCTTGCCAGAGTCAAACAGGAACTCGCAGTCAGCCGGTTCTTTGAAGATATCAACTCCCAGTGCGGTCTGATCAATCAGGGTAAATAATGGATAAAAACGACAGCAGAGACGGTGCTATCGCCCTCGGACGGCAGATGACAGTCGAATTTTACGATTGTTCGACTGCCGTCCTTGCCGATGTTGACCTCATGGAAAAAATATTTCTTGAGGCCGCCAGGGTATCCGGTGCCCATGTGGTAAATTCCAATTTCCATTCGTTTGAACCGCAAGGGGTCAGCGGGGTATTGGTCATTTCTGAATCCCATTTTGCAGTCCATGCCTGGCCGGAACATGATTATGCGGCAGTGGATCTGTTCACCTGCGGAGCGGGAGTGGATTTTGATTTGGCGGTAAAGTCTCTGGGGGCGGGGATGAAATCCGGCCGCTGGATAGTTTCCAGTATGGTCAATCGCGGTATATTGCGTGATTCCGGAGAACTGGAACGGCTCGTACCGGTAGTAGAAAATCAGAACAGTTGCGGTTTGCAGCTCTCATGGCAGGAGAGGTTCAATCACTCCAATGCCGGAGCGATGTCAGCAGGAATTGATATATACCACTGCCGGAATTTTGATTTGGAGTCGGAAGATGGATTCAAAGAATTGATTTCCGGTCTGCTCCGGTTGCTGGACAGCAAAACTGAACTTGACCGGTGGTCATGGCAGAAACGGGACAATGGAGTTGAATTCAGCGTCAGTTTCAATCAGGGCAGGATCTCCGGGTTTGCCAATGTGGAAAAAACTCTGTATCTGGATATTTTTGCCAACAGATTCTTTGAACCGCGGCTCATCGCAGAAGCGGTAATGACGGCTCTGAATGGAACATATTACCGGATGCAGCCGCAAATACGGCAATAAATCTGCGGCAGCTTCAAGATATGAACAAGCGATCATTTTGGCGTTTTATGCTATTTTTTTTACTTTTTATACAAGAATTTCATAACGCCATGCAGTATAATATAGTTGAACGTTGATAATTGACAAGTGCGAGGGATTATATCATGTTTGACCGGAAAATCAAAAAAAATGTTACCACACAATTTACTTTGATCGAACTGCTGGTGGTTATTGCGATAATCGCCATTCTGGCGGCGATGTTGCTTCCGGCATTGAATCAGGCAAAAGAACGGGGAAAATCTACGAAGTGTATCAATAATATGAAACAAATCGGTTCCGCCCATTTGCAATACACCGGAGATTGGGATGATTCATTTATTCCCTACAATATCAACTGGCCCGGCACGGATGCGGCAAACCGGATTTGGGGTTATGTTTTTTATAAAAGGAAATACCTTAATTTAACCTCATTGCTTTGTCCGTCGATCGAATACTGGAAAAAAGACGGCAGCGGTAATGAAGTGAACTTTATTGATAATATTGATGACAATACTGCTTATAAAGTCAACTGGCATGGCTATGGATACAACTGTTATGGTGTCGGCGAGGATTGGTTCATCGCCCCCAACGGCAACAAAACCACGCCGCTGGCAGCCAAAACTGGCACGATCAAACTTCCGGCACTGAAAATAATGCTGGTAGAATCAAAACAGGCGATAAACAGCAGTGTAGTTTATCCGTGTTCATATATGGATTACGGAAATGCTTACATCAGGCAGCAGCATTTAAAAAGTGCCAATATCACTCATGTTGACGGTCATGTGTCGACCCGTAAATTTGTCACGGAAAAAGACCTGAGCTATGGAGCAGCCGGAAAAGCATTGGGTTCTTTGGATATCCGACTCCTGATGCAGAGAAACTACATGTCATCAAAAGACATCTGATAAAGTTGGCTGTGCAGCAGATCAGGACACTTTTTTGATACTGTTTTTCCGGAAACAGCGGTGCATCAGCAATTTGAGTCGGCGGAAGATTTTCCCAAGCAAGATTTTTCAATCTTTTTGCGGAGAAAAACTTGCTTTTCCGGAAAAACGTGATACATTATGGAAATGTTGTAACGGATTTTATTTATTTTTTTATACATTATAACTATAAGGAATTGAAAACATGGCGCACACAAAGTCTGCCGTCAAACGTCTGGGAACCAGCAAAAAAGCGAATCTCCGCAACCGTGCCCGGATCAGTGAACTGAAAACCATTGAGAAAAAATTGCGTGCCGCTGTTGAAGCTGGCGAAACCGCTGCCGCCGCCGAACTGGCGAAGAAATTCTGCAGCCGTTTGGATAAAGCCGCCAAAGCCGGTACCATCCACGCCAACCGCGCCGCCAATAAAAAATCCCAGGCGGACAAATTGCTCGCTGCAAAATAATTCTCAGCGTCAATCAACAAAAATGAGGCTGTTGCAAAACCTGATGTTTTGCAGCAGCCTCTTTTCAAATAGCTCTGTACCAAAAGAGTACTGATAAAGAGATAAAATATGCCACCGGGTGCTACCCGGACGCGGTCCATCCGGCTCCGCCAAGGCTGCGCCGGGACAAGGCGGCTTTTTATTGGTCCGCGATGACGGCGGGGCGCCGCCAAAGCGGCGAAATATCTGCCGCAGGCAGTCATGCCGGTGAAAGCCGACACCTCCTGCCGGAAACGAAGTCACGCAATTATTTGCGCGACAGATTGAAGTTGAAGGCAGTGTCGTTCCGCCGCAGAAAAATCAGTCGATATTCAGTACACAGCCTTTTCAAATTACTGCATTCTTATTTGCGAACGCCCAGCAATTCAACCTCAAAAATCAAACTGGAGTGCGGCGGGATCGCATTGCCTGCCCCGTGAGCTCCATAGCCGAGACGGGAAGGAATGAAAAGACGGTATTTCGCACCAACTTTCATCAACTGCAAAGCTTCCGTCCAGCCGGCGATTACCTGATCTACCGGAAATTCAATCGGTTCGCCACGGGCGATCGAACTGTCAAAAACTTTGCCGTTGGGCAGCTTGCCCTCATAATGAACTTTGACCGTGTCGTGAGGTCCGGGCTTCTCTCCGCTGCCATCGCGCAATATTTGATACTGCAGACCGGACTTGGTGGTGACAACTCCGGCGATCTTGGCATTTTCCTCAAAGAATTTCTTTTCAGCAGCGAGAATTTCCTCACTGGCTTCGTTCTTTTTGGCTTCAACTTCCTGAAGCATAGTCTGCAATTTACGCATCTGTTCGCCGTATTCTGCATTGCTCAGCAAAACCTCACCGCCATTGAGCAATTCAGCAACCGCATTGCCGAGCAGCGGCAGATCGACTTTGACCGGCAGCTGACGGATGCTGGTGGCAAAATTGAGCGCAAGCGCATAAGCCAAACGATCAGAATCACTTTTCAATTCAATCGACATAATCAATACTCCTTTGTTTCATATCGCTTAAAATGTGGTACGCGACGAGGGACTCGAACCCTCACGCCGAAGCGGCAGGACCTAAACCTGCTGTGTCTGCCAATTTCACCAGTCGCGCACAGTAAAACCTTAAAACTCCAATTTATCAGCTATTTCCGGAAATGAATCCACGCAATGATCCGGCATCTCACTTTTCGGGTCGCCGAAGCCGTATTTGCAAAGAATACGTTTGATCCCGGCTTTCCGTCCGGACTCCAAATCCGTATAATGATCTCCGACCATCCGGCATTGCTCTGGGACAAACCCATATTTACTGATCAAACTGAGCAAGGATTCCGGTTCCGGTTTCAACGGGAATCCGGAATCTCCACCGATAATATCATCAAAAAGGTCAAATACTCCCAGTTTTTGCAGGATCACTTCTGTTGCCGCAACCGGCTTGTTGGTAACAACAGCAAGTTTTACTCCATTTTCCCTGAGTTTCCTGAGCGTATCAGCGACACCGTCGTAAAGACAAGTCGTATCCACCAGATGTTCAGCATAAAAAGCTTTCATGCGCTGTAACGCTTCATTCTCATCGACATCTGCATCCGTAAGAGTTCTGCACACCAGATTTTTCATGCCGTCGCCGATACAGACCGTTACCTCCGCAAGTTCCCACTCCGGCAATCCGAATGAACGGCGCATGCAGTTTATTGATGCAGCCAAATCCCGCCGGGAATCTATCAATGTCCCGTCCAGATCAAAAATCACCAGTTTGACCATTACCGTGCCTCACACAAACGGCACCGAAACGATTTGCGGCAAACGGGCAAAAGCATCCATGGACAATTCCGAAAATTCCTGCTTTTTCCAAGCGTGATAAGCAATGCCCCCCACCATTGCGGCATTGTCAGTGCAATACTTCGGCGGAGCAAGTTTAAGCGCGACTTTGGCAGGCAGTTTTTCAGAAATAACCTGACGCAATCTGGCATTGCACGCCACTCCGCCGGCAACCACGACCGTTCTGACACCATGATTTTTTACCGCCGTAAGAGTTTTGCGAACCAGCACATCCACTACCGCTTCCTGAAATCCGGCAGCAGTATCACGCAGCCACGTTTCATCGCATATTCCGGCATCCTGAGATCTGCGGACATGATAAAGCAATGCGGTCTTTATGCCGCTGAAACTGAAATTATAGAGATTTTCAGGCGTCAACGCCCGCCCTGCCCCGCCGGTCAGGGGACGGGGAAATTCAAATCTGGCACTATCACCGTTTTCAGCAGTTCTCTGCATGACCGGCCCGCCCGGATAACCAAGATCAAGCAATTTTGCCCCTTTGTCCAGTGCTTCTCCGGCGGCATCATCCAGTGTACAGCCCAATTGATGCGCGGCACCGTCTTTACCGATAAGCAACAGCGAGGTGTGTCCTCCTGAAACCACCAGTGCCAGCATGGGATAAGTATCCGGATTCCGGAGTATCTCCAAGTCACTGTCCAAAAATGCTCCGTAAATGTGCGCCAGAAAATGATTCACTCCGATCAGAGGCAGTTTATTCGCCTGGGCAACCCCTTTGGCAAAATTGATACCGACCAGCAGTGCCGGTATCAATCCCGGTCCCTGGGTGACTGCCACGGCATCTATATCCTGCAATGTTACTCCGGCAGTGCGCAAAGCATTTTCCGTAACCGGAGTCATTGCTTTCAAATGTTCCCGGGCAGCGAGTTCCGGAACCACCCCGCCATGAGGAGCATGACGGGCGATCTGAGAAGCTACTTCACTGGCAAGCACGGTACAACCGTTTTCTACAATTGCAGCGGCACTCTCATCACAGCTGCTTTCCAAACTGAGTATCAAAGCCATAATACAAAATTTCCTGTAAGGGAGGTTGTTTTTTTCATCATGCGGATAATATACTACAGATTCACAGTTAATTCCACTGAAAAACTTGAAAAAAATGCGGTCTGGCAATATATTATCTGTTTAACAGGGAGCAATTAACTTCTTATGGCTAAATTAAATTACGATTTTGAACCCCGGCATCGCCCGAAACGTCCGGCAGATCAATGGACGCGCCGGATGCGGCTGATCATTCTTTTCTGTGCAGTGGCTGCCGTCACAGCGGCGATCATCTATGTCATCATGCCTGAAAAAAAAGTCCCGGTCGTTCATCCGCCGGTCACCCCGGAAGTCTCTCCCCAACCCCAAGCCCAAACCGCGGGAACAGATGACAATAAAGAAATCCCGGAAAAAATTACTGCGCCCGAAGATGCTGCCCCTGCTGTGCCAGATAATATTTCGGTGCCGGAAACAGCACCCCGAAATACTGAAAGTGAAAAAAATTCTCCGCAACATATCAATACCGCTGACATTCCGGATAAAGGCGTTGTCACCCCGTATGATCCGGCACCGGCAGATGATCAGCCTCAATACTCCGGCAGTGTGGATGCAAATGCGTTAAAAGAACTCGCCGGATTGCTTGACCGGAAAGATTATCAAAATCTGTTTGCCAGGGCAAATTCTCTGATAAATGCCGCAGCAAACAATTCTGCCGCCCGCTCCGGATATGGAAAAATCCTGACCTCCGGACGCAAAAATATCTGGAACAGCGGCAACTGGAAAGAATTCACTATTGTGCATAAGGTCGTCTCCGGAGATAATCTTTCGGCAATCGCTCACCGCAATCACACCACGGTAAGCATGCTGAAAAAAGTCAACCGTCTCAAAAATTCCAATATTATGATCGGACAGCCTCTCCGGATCATTCCCGGTCCGTGGCAGTTGACAATTTCCAAAACATCACGTTTGATGACATTATCTCGCAAAGATGAGATTTATGCCGTATTCCCCATCGGTATCGGACGGAAAAATTCCACTCCCACTGGTAAATTTGTGATCTGTCACCGGCGACTGCATCCGGATTACCGGGATGCTCAAGGCCGGGTATTCAAATACGGCGACGAGAAAAATCCGCTGGGAACAGTCTTTCTGGCTCTGGCACTCCCGGATAAACCGGATAAACCTTTCCGGGGATACGGTATTCACGGAACCTCGGACAATAAAACTGTCGGCAGATCGTTAAGCAACGGATGTGTCAGAATGCACAACGATGATGTGATCATACTGTATCATCTGCTCCCGACTGGAACTCCGGTGGAGATAACTGAATAAGTAAAATAAATAAATTTTTCAATAAAGGTCTGATCATGTTTGAAAACCATCTCGAATTTGAAGCCCCTCTGGCGGAATTGCAGAACAAAATCGTTGAATTGCAAACATTTTCCGCTTCAAGCGGTATTGACGTGTCCAATGAAATAAGTGCTTTGGAGCAGAAACTCAAAACCACGATGCATGAGATCTATTCCTCATTGACCCCGTGGCAGAAAGTCCAATTGTCACGCCATCCGGCACGTCCGTATACGTTGGATTATATCGCCAAACTCTGCCCGGATTTCATGGAATTGTCAGGAGACCGCAGATTCAGCGACGACAAAGCGATCATCGGCGGACCTGCCACATTCCGCGGCCGGAAAATCATGATCATCGGCACCCAGAAGGGGCGGGATATGAAAGATAATCTCTACCGTAATTTCGGCTGGCCGCAACCGGAAGGATACCGTAAAGCCCTGCGGTTGATGCGCCTTGCCAATCAGGCACAAATCCCGATTGTCACATTTATTGACACTCCGGGAGCATACCCCGGTGTCGGCAGTGAAGAACGGCATATAGCCGAAGCAATCGCGGTCAACCTGCGGGAAATGTTCAATCTGACCGTCCCGGTGATCTCAATAATCATCGGTGAAGGAGGTTCCGGCGGAGCTATCGGATTGGGAGTGGCAAACCGCATCCTGATCATGGAAAATGCTTATTATTCAGTCATCACTCCGGAAGGATGCGCAGCTATTCTCTGGAAAGACCGTAAATATGCTCCTCAGGCGGCAGATGCCCTGCAATTGACCGCCGCAAAGCTCAAAGAACTTGGTATCGCCGATGCAATCATCCCGGAACCCGAAGGCGGAGCCCACCGCAACAGCGACGATGCCGCAAAAAATGTCGGCGATGCTGTGGAACAGCAATTAAACGAACTTTGCCGGATGGACGGCGAAACGTTGAAGAATAACCGATATGAAAAATTCCGGGCATTCGGATGCTTTGATACCGTTCCGATGCAACAGGAATTACCTGAAACAGAGGCAGCGGAACAGAAGTGAAAAACGAACTTTCAGTCCGCAAAGCGGTTCCGGAAGATATTGACGGTATATTTCAACTGCTGGAACTGTATGTCTCTGCCGGAATAGTTTTACAAAGATCAAAAGAAGATATTGCTCATTATCTTGGCAATTTCCGGGTCGCTATTTTAAATGACCGGATCATCGGATGTGCCGCTGCCAGAGATTTCGGCAATGATCTTGTGGAAGTACGCTCTTTAGTCATCCATCCGGATTTTCAAGGTTGCGGGGTCGGCAGAACAATTGTTTCGCATATTATCGCAGATATGCAGAAAAGTAGAAAAATCTGGCGGCTGTTTGCATTGACGATGCGTCCGGAATTTTTCTGCAAACTCGGTTTCCGGGAAGTTCCCAAAGCCCTGTTTCCGGAAAAAATCTGGAGCGACTGTACGAAATGTGCCAAACGGCATTGTTGTGATGAAATAGCAGTATTACTGGATTCTGAGGATGTAAACAATGGCTAAGGAAATCGAACGGAAATTTTTGCTTGCCTCCAACTTGTGGCGTGAATTGACAGTTTCAAGCACATATATGAAACAAGGATATCTGGCAGCGACCGGAGCAACGATCCGGGTCAGACTGCAGGAGAATCAAGCCTTTTTGACCATAAAAGGCAAGCCTGCCGGACTGGTTCGCAACGAATATGAATACCCTATACCGGAAGCTGATGCCAGAGAAATACTCTCGGCGTTGTCAGTGTATCCCCCCGTGGAAAAAATCCGCCATATCATTCCGGCAGAGGACGGGCTGTGCTGGGAAGTAGATGAATATCTCGGTGAAAATGCACCGTTATTTACTGCGGAAATAGAATTACCGGAACCGGATACAGAATTTGATATACCGGAATGGATCGGAACAGAGATCACCGGTGACGGCAGATATACCAACCGGGCTTTGAGCCGCTTCCCTTATTCTCTGTGGCAGGAAGAGGAGTAACGTAAAATGCAGCAGTCGCTATTCGCCGATTCTGTCAGCCGTCCGTTGGCAGACCGGATGCGGCCGACCAAAATCGAAGATATCGCCGGTCAAAGTGAATTGCTCGGAGATGGCGCACCGTTGCGGCGGATGATCGATTCCGGAAAACTTTCCAGTTTCATCCTGTGGGGTCCCCCCGGATGCGGAAAAACTACTCTTGCCAGAATACTGGCAAGCAAAACCAATATGCGTTTTGTGGCTCTTTCGGCAGTTTTTTCCGGCGTGGCAGATTTACGCAAAGCATTTGAAGAAGCCGAAAAATATCGCAATTACGGCGAAGGGACTCTGCTTTTTATTGATGAGATCCACCGTTTCAACCGCGCCCAGCAGGATGGATTCCTGCCTTATGTGGAAAACGGAACCGTAGTATTGGTAGGAGCGACCACGGAAAATCCTTCATTTGAGTTGAACAGTGCGCTGCTCAGCCGCTGCAAAGTTTTTACATTGAAACCTTTGGATGCAGATGCCCTGAACACCCTCACTGCCAGAGCTGAAACTCTGCAGCACCGTCCATTGCCGGTAACCGCAGAAGCACGGCAGATGCTCATTGAACTCGCCGATGGCGATGGCAGATATTTTATAAATCTGCTGGAAACAGTCTATGATCTGACCGCCATGAACGAAATTCTGGACACCGACACACTGTTGAAAGTCGTTCAAAAACGCGCCCCGATGTATGACAAAGACCGGGAGGGGCATTACAACCTGATCAGCGCACTGCACAAATCTTTGCGCGGTTCAGATACCGATGCAGCTCTCTACTGGGCCGCCCGGATGATAGATGGCGGCGAAGATCCGAAATATCTGCTGCGCCGTTTGACCAGATTTGCATCTGAAGATGTCGGTCTGGCCGATCCGATGGCTCTGCAACTGGCATTGGCCGCATGGGACAGTTATGACCGGCTCGGCTCTCCGGAAGGAGAACTTGCCATTGCCGAATTGATCATTTATCTCGGCACAGCCCCAAAATCCAACGCCACAGAAACCGCATGGTATGCCGCCAAAAAATGTGCCAGAGAATTTTCATCACTGACACCGCCGGCTCATATTCTCAATGCCCCGACGGCAATGATGAAAGAAATGGGTTACGGCAAAGGTTATGTCTACGACCATGATACACCGGAAGGATTCTCCGGACAGGATTATTTCCCGGAAAGCATGGGCAGAAAATCATTTTACCATCCGGTGGAACGCGGATTTGAAAGAGAGATCCGCCGCCGGTTGGAATACTGGAACAAATTACGCATTCAAAAAAATGCTCAAGAATAAGGATCCCTGATTATGGCAAAAGACCGCTACAACGTAACAGATATTCCCGCGCCGTTTGATATTTCATGCGATATGAAAGTTATCATGCTGCCCATGCGGGATGGCGTCAAGCTTCACACTACACTCTATTTCCCGACGGACATGCCGGAAAAATTACCGGCAATGATCTTCCGTACGCCTTATTCCCGGACAACGTGGCTGGATCTGCCCAATCCTCTGGCATTGAAACATAAATGTGTATATGTCATTCAAGCATGCCGGGGAACCGGCTGGAGCGAAGGCGGAGTTTTCAATCCTGCCGACAAAGAAGCCGAAAAAAATGATGCCGAAGATCTTTTCGATTTTCTGGAATCCCAAAGCTGGTTCAATGGCAAATGTGCCATGTTCGGTGCCAGTTATCCGGGTTGGACCCAGTGGAGCGCCATGCGTGCCGCCCACCCTGCTCTGGTCGGCACATCCCCCCGGGTCGCACCGCTTTACAGCTGCTGCGGAGCTGCCAAACCCGATGGCAGCATGTCACTTTCATTTGCCATAAATTGGCCGCTGTCGATGTATCATCGCCGCACCTACGGATACGAAGGTGTGCCATCTTTTGATGATATGAAAACCCCGGAACAGCTCCCGGTCATCGATGCTGACAAATTTGTGTATGACCAAGAGCTGCCGATATTCCGCAATTTTATGAATGTGGTCAACAACCCGGGGGAATTTCTGGCTGATTATCAGCAATACTGTTCCCGAATGATCGCTCCTGCATTCATTTCCGGAGGATGGTTTGACGGTTTCAAATCAGAAACCATCGAGAGTTTTCAGCTTATGAAACGTACTGCAGCAACGGCAAGTGCCCGGAATTTCACCCGGTTGACCGTCGGCCCGTGGGGACATGGCGGTCTGCTCAACCCGGAACTTTTCGGAGCGGAAAACGATTACCGGGAATTGCTCAAAAGGGAAGAACAATTCCTTTACGGTTTGCTGGATGATCCGGCATCAGATCCCCTGCCCTCAAATGATCCGGCAGTCAGATTTTTTATGCTGTGTGAAAACCGCTGGTATGATACCTGCGACTGGCCGCCGCCGGGAAACACTCAAAAAATCATGTTCCTTCACTCCGGAGGCAATGCCAATTCACTGCATGGAGACGGCCGTATTTCCGGAACCGCACCACAGGATGAACTGCCGGATTCCTATATCAGCGACCCGCTCCACCCGGTCTCTTCCACCGGAGGGAAACACAGCGTTTTGGCGTGTTATGACCGGAGTTTCATGGAAGAAAAGAATGATATGCTGGTCTATACCGGAGAAAAATTCACCGAACCGATGACCGTTACCGGCATGGTAAAATTGCGCTTTTACGCATCAGCGACCACTCCGGATACCGATTTCTTTGCCACGTTGACCGATTTGACTCCGGACGGAAAAAGTATGCTCCTGACCTCCGGTATGATCCGGGCACGGTACCGCAATTCACTGGACAAAGAGGAACTGCTTGTTCCCGGAGAAATTTATCAGTTTGAGATCGATCTCGGTGATATCGCTGTTAAATTCATGCCCGGTCATGCCATGCGTCTGGAGATCCACGGTCAGGAATTCCCCAACCGCAACCGGAATCTGCAAACCGGTGCGCCGGTTCTCACCGATACCAATCCGCGAACTGCGGTCTGCCGTATTTATCACGATGCCGAACACCCGGCAGAGTTACATCTGCCGGTGAATAATACATTTTGAACGGTGCTATGAAAAAAGCGGAACCGCATTGAGCAGTTCCGCTTTTTTATCAGGTCACATTCCGAGCAGCCGCCGGAAGTTATCTCCCATGACCAATTTGAATTCATCATACGAAAGATTTTCCGACAGCGCACCATACACAAACATTCCGGCACTGCAGGTGGAAAAATCTGAACCGAACAACACCTTTTCCGCCCCGCATTTATCCACCGCATAACGCAACATTCCCCAACGGAAAAGTCCGGTACCGGATATATCCATGTACAAATTCGGATAACGGGAGACAAAATCCCAGCGCATCACAGCATTGTCTCCATCTCCGGGGTGCGCGAGAATAATATTCAATTTCGGACAGGATGTCAGAATATTCTGCAGTTCTTCCTCCGTTCCCCAGTGCAAATTGACGGTCATACCAAGTTTTTCCGCTTCTTTGAAAATTTCCAGCGTGCCCGGAGCACCAATTTCCCAGGTGCCGAGAATATAAGGTACCAATTCTCCGATCAAACGTACCCCCTGAGCATGCATTTTATGCAGTTCCTCACAGGATTCCTCCACATACGCTCCGTGAATATGAATGCCCGGAGTGTATTGCGGATAACGGTCACGCAGCATCAATGCATCCCGGTTGAGTTTCCTGATCATCTCAAAATCTACCGTTCCGGCAGGAGTGTGAATTACCGAACCGGCAAATTTATAAACTCCGACTTTATTCAACTCCCGGACAAAATCATCCATATCTGTGCTCTTCCAATAACGTCCGATCAACGTATCCGGAGTTGAAAAAGGATGGGTGTGCATATCAATAATATCAAAATCTTCCGGCTTATACATCATCTTTTGCTCCTGAATTAATGCGATTTGTCTGTTAATATAATGTAGGATGAGAAAATTTACAAACGCGTCAATGTAGATCAATTCAGATAAATCCTCCATTTTTACAGTAAAAAAAGTTTTTTGGATTTGACTTTTGAAAAAAATGTATCATATTGTCTGACAGCATTACTTATCACAATAAACAGAGAAAGGATTTATTGAAATGAAAGCAATCGTTTTCGGCGGTACCGGCTGGGTCGGTCACTATATCGTACTGGATTTGCTTAAATACGGTTACGACGTCACCGTCGCTTCCCGCGGCACCAAAGATGAAAATCATTATGAGGATCCCATTCCCTCATCCGTACGCAGAGTGGTGGTGGATAAAAAAGATCCGGCTGCCATGAAAGAACTGCTGGCAGAAAGATTTGAAATCATTATTGACTCTGTGCCGTCTCTGGAATCAATTGACAATGTTTTCAAATATGCTGCCGGTCTGCGTCATTATCTGCACTGTTCCAGTACCGGCGGTTATGCCCCGCTGCCGTTCATTCCCTGCAATGAAACCGCCCGTTATCACGGTGCAGCCGAAGGTGACACGCTGGAAGAAACCATCGGAGTCGGCTGGAAAGGCAAAGCTTTCTGCGATTCAAAAGTGCAGAATCTTTTTAATATTTACGGCTTTCCTGCCACGGTGATCCGTCCCTGCTACATCACCGGCGGTGGTGACCGTCTGCCTCTGGACAACCTCGGCGGCAGACGCGAAACGTTCCTGCCGGATATTCTCGCCGGAAAAACCCTGGAAGTTCCGGACAACGGTCTGTCTCTGCTCCAGCCCATCCATGTCAAAGATCTGGCTCGCAGTTTCCGTCTGGCGATCGAAAACCGCCGCAGTATCGGTGAAAGATACAACATCTGTCTTGACCATGCTCTGCCGTTGAAAGATTACCTCGCTCTCAATGCGGAAGTCCTCGGCAAAAAAGTCAATCTGGAATACGTCCCGCTGGATGAATTGCTCCGCCGTCACCCGGAAGACCCTGTCGGTTTGCGCTTTGTCGCCACCCACATGTGCTTCTCTATCGCCAAAGCTCAATGCGAAATCGGTTACGTTCCGGAATACACCCCGGAAGAAGCCATTGCTGAAACCGCCCGCCTCTGCGCCGCTAAATTAGGATAACACAACCATGAAAGCAATGATTCTTGATGAGAAATTAAATTTTCTCTGGAGTGATGTTCCCGATCCGGTTCGCAAAGACAATGAAGTTTTGATCGAAGTCCATGCCGCCGCGGTCAACCGTGCCGATCTGATGCAGAAAGACGGCTGCTACGCCTCTCCGCCGGATTGGCCGCAGTGGTGCGGACTGGAAGTTTCCGGCATCGTGCTGGAAGCTCCGGCAGATGCTTCGGTAAAACCGGGCGATAAAGTTTGTGCGCTGGTCGGTGGCGGCGGTTATTCAGAGAAAATCGCTGTCCCTGCCGGTATGGTCGTGCCGATCCCGGAAGGTCTGTCGCTCATTGAAGCCGCCTCCATTCCGGAAGTATGGTGTACGGTTTATCTTAATTTGATGTTGGAAGCCGGCGGTATGAAACCGGGTGATGTGTTCTACATGCAAGCTGGTGCCAGCGGGGTCGGTCTTGCCGCCATCCAGTTTGCCAAATCCATGGGAGCAGAGGTCATTACCACGATCGATTCTCCGGAAAAAGCGGAATTCGTCAAAAAACTCGGTGCTGATTATGTTCTGGATTACCGTACAGAAGATGTCCGCAAAGTCATTGAGGAACACAATCCGACTGTGGCGTTGGACTGCATCGGCGGCAAACTGATGGGAGATTGCTTCAAAAATATGGTATTCGGCGGCCGCTGGATCATGATCGCCACCATGGCGGGAGCTGAGACCACCATCAATCTGGAAACCGTATGGCGCAAACGCATCCGTTTGATCGGCAGCACTTTGCGCAGCCGGACATCCGAAGAAAAATGCCGCATAATGCAGGCTCTTTACAATGATATTTTCCCGCTTTTCACTGCCGGAAAACTGATCACCAATATCCATGCGGTATTCCCCATTCAGGAAGTGGAAGCTGCTCACGGAGTTCTCCGCCGGGCGGAAAATATCGGCAAAGTGGTGTTGACATTCAAATAAACACGTTTTGTCCCTGATAAAAAATGGCATTGCTTTGGTTGAACGGCTAAGGCAATGCCATTAAATTTTTCAGTCCGGCAAGATTATGGTAAACACCGCGTTTCCACTGGAGAAAATTCCCCCGGTTCCGCAAATCCCGCAAATCATCCACGCTCAATGTTTCTTTGCAGGACCGGGCAGCTGAACCCACAGAACCGCAGCAAAAATCAATATGCAGCCGATAATATTCTGCAGGGAATAGCTCTCATCCAACAGCCACCAGCCCCATATCACGGCAAATACGGAAGCCGTACTCAAAATAATAGATGTGGTTGCCGGATGCACATATTTCTGAACGGCGACCTGTACCGTACAGGCAAAACCGATGGCGACCAAACCGCAATAAAGCAATGGTTTGGCGGTTGCCGTAATACCTGCCCATGAACAGCTCTCTCCGGCAATCAGCGCGGCAATTCCGGAAATCACCGCCACAGTAAAGAATTGTACTGCGGCAAGCTGCAAAGCATCGGTCTGCGGAGCAAATTCGGCAATGGCAATAAATTGAAAGGCGAAAAAAAGCGCGCAAATCACCATCAGAATATCTCCGGCATTACCGAAACTGCGCATTGAATCATCTGCACAGAGCAAATAGGCTCCCGCCACCGAAAGCAGCGATGCGCTCCAGATTTTCCAATTGGATTTTTTCCGGATAAAAACACCGATGACCGGAATCATTATCACATATAATGCGGTCAGAAAACCGGCTTTCCCGGCAGAAGTATACAACAGACCGAACTGCTGTAAAATTTCACCGCCGGCCAGACATATTCCGCATGCAACGCCTCCGGCAAATAAATTCTTGTCCGGAGTTTTTCGGGCATAAAAAACGATCGGCAAAAGGACGGCTCCGCCGAGCAGATAACGCAGAAAAACAAAAGTCAATGGCGACATACTTTTCATAGCCTCAGCCTGTGCCGAGTAAGAAAGTCCCCATATCACTGCCGTCAACAGCAGCAGTGCAGTTGCAAGCAATCCCGACTTTTTCACAGTTTTTCTGCCGGGATCAGTGATGACAATTACCGCTGCCGCATCCATGATCGCCGCAGGTGTGATCTGCGTCGTGGTGGTGATGATTGCAATGGAAGTTTTCCCGGACGGAGAGATTTCCGGCAGCAAATGCTTCAACAACAGCTTTCACATCTCCTTCTGCTCCGCCGATGACCTGAATTCCGGCATTGGCAAGGGCATTTATCGCACCGCCGCCGATCCCGCCGCAAATGAGCAAATCGACCTGTTCCAACGCCAGAATATTGGCAAGTGCACCGTGACCGGAATCACCGCTGGAGAGGATTTTTTCACTGATTATCTTCTGATTTTCCACTTCAAAAACTGCAAATTCCGGAGTATGTCCGAAGTGTTGAAACACCTGATGGTTTTCACAAGTCACTGCTATCTTCATGATCTCACCCTGATTAATTGTTGATTGATTTTTGACACCGTTTTAATGTACCTTGCCGCCGGATTTTTTTCAAGCGGTTTCTTCAAAGGTTATTCAAAAAAAGAAATCAAAGCTCAATTTGGAGTAAATTTTATAAAAAAGCAGTTCACCGTCAACCGTCCGCAAAAATTTTCATAAAAAAACAAAACAGCTCTTGACAAATGGCAGAAAATTGAGTAAAATATACAGCGATGTACTATATACAAAAGCATAAGTATGAAAGGATTTTCACAGTATGAGTACGGTCATCAAGTCATCAGAATATTTGAGCGGCAAAGTTCCGGGTGCAAAACTGGTCGTTCATTCTGAAACAGCAATGGATTATTCCGATTACACCGTCGAAGGCACCGGCACGCTTTTTACAATCGGTAATGATCTTTATATCACCAATGCTGATTTCTCCTGTGTAGTAGCACCGGAAGAAACATCAGTAGTTGTCAACGGTGAAACTTTGCCGCAGGTTTCTTTGAGTGAAGCATTGGCTTCCCATAGTGGAATATTGCTGGTCGGCTCAAACTACACGGGAGATTCGCTGGCGGTCTCGGGGAAAACAATCGTCGCCGTGGCAGACAGTTCCGTTTCCGGCAACACTAACGTTGACAACGGAGCCTGGAACATGTCCGGGACCAATTCTCTCTACGGCATGACTTTTTCAGAAAATCAGGTTACCGGTGGCAGTGCCGGTGCCTTGAAGCTTTCCGGAACATTTACCGGCGAAAAACTGGTGTTTTCCGGTAACTCATCCAATCCGCTTTCTTACCTGTATGGCGGCGGAGCCGTATATTCCACGACTGCTTCCGGAATGATTTATGATACTGTTTTCTCCGGAAACACATCTGTTACGGGCGGTGCATTTGCTCAATATGGCGGCAATATGACCCTTGACAAGGTGACTTTCACCAAGAACTACTCCTCCGGCACAACCCAGTCCGGTGGAGCGGTATTCTCCGTTAATGGCGCAAAGCTCACCATTAAAAACAGTACTTTCACCAATAACATTGCCCAAGGACGCGGCGGCGCGATTTATGCACAGGCATCTGTCAATATTTACGATTCATATTTTTCAGGTAACGTCGCAAATGCAAATTACGGTGCCGCAGTTTGCGGTGCTGCGGCAGTGTCCATTTATGGCAGCACGTTTGAAAACAATATCGGCAATACCGGTGCTGTTGCCAACATGGGATCAACTATGACTGTAAATGCATCCGAATCCGGGAATCTCACCAAATTCATCAACAACTCCGGATATGGATTTTACAACAACGGAGACAATGCCAAAGCCTATCTCGGCAACCTTTATTTCTCCGGCAATAAAATTGGGGCTATCGGCAACCACTCTTACAGTTCAGATAAAATCGCGACAGTAACATTCAATGGTCTGATCACCCTTGCCACTGCCAGTGACAAAATCGTCAGCGGTTCAAACTGCGCCTATGTGGTCGACGCTGCCGCATTTTTGAATGATTCCACCACGCTGGCTCTGGTCATTGACGGTGTAAAAGGAATGGATCATCCTGATATGACTACTCAGGAAGGTTATTCGCTTTTTGAGAAAAATGGCGACCTTTGTGTCACCAGCATGGATATGACCGGTATCGGTGATGACAATATTGCCGCGATCCTCACCAAAGAGGGAACCGCGGTCACTGCCACCGTCAACGACGTAAAATATGTCGGTCCGGCGTATGACAACCTTGCCGATGCCGTAAACTTCGGCAAAGTGGTCATGGATGGATTCACCCACAGCAACGGTCCTTTGCAAAGTACTCAATCTGTTGAAATCATCGGCGTCAACGATGCGTTATTTGCCGGCAACAAAGACTCCGAAGCCAAAGGCGGCGGCGCAATTTTACACCAAGGTGGAACCTTAACACTTTCCGGAGTGACTTTCAGCGGCAACTATTCCAGTTACCGCGGCGGTGCGATCCGGAACGATGCCACTGTTGTTGCCAACAACGTGCTTTTCTATGGTAACAGTTGTGCTCAAAATCATGGTGGAGCGATTTATGCTCAAAGTGCGGGCACTATTATTTCAAATTCACAATTTATCAACAATATCGGTACGGCACTGCACTTCAACGGAGGTGGTGGTACGATTGCAAATGTCCGTTTTGAAAACAACGGCAAGGCAATCAACAACCAGGGCAATTTGGTAATTGCCGGTTTGATTACATTGGCAGGAGCAAAAGATACTATTGATAATAACAAAACCATCACGGTCAATGCCTCCGCGTTCCTCGGTGAAAATGCCGTTTTTGCCAAAGTGGTCGATGCGCTGGCAAATGTCACATGGTTAAGCGGAGCCGGAACAATCAGCGCGACCACAGATTACACAACATTTTATCATGAAAATGACCTCTTTGTTACTGCCAACGGCAATGAATTTACATCAATTAACTACGCACTGGTTCAGGACGGCGCTGTAAACGGTGAAAATTATACCATTAACAACGGCGACAATAAATACAGCATCGGTACGAAATACAATACTCTGGATGCGGCAGTTGCCGGTTCAGCAGCAAACATCAAAATCGACGGTGCCAGTTTCATTGACGGTGATACCGCTTATGCGTTGGTGGGAAGCGCGGCAAATAATGGCAGCAACGTTACTGTTACCGATGGTTATAAATTGTTGACATACGGTAAGGATTTGTATATTGCCGCAGATAATGCGGATACCGTGGCAGCGATCCTCTCCACCGATGGAACGGCAACTTCCGCCACCGCGAATGGTACAACTTATGTTGGTCCGGCATATGACAATCTTGCAGATGCCGCCAGTTTCGGCAAAGTTGTCATGAGTGGTTTCACCCACAGCAGCGGGGTGTGGGAAAACGATGCAAATGTGGAGATCATCGGCACCAACGATGCCATGTTCTCAAACAATACAAGGGCAACTATCGGAGGAGCTGTCTACCAGACTGGTAACGGATTGTTGAAAATCTCCGGAGTAACATTCTCCGACAATACAGCTACCCGCGGTGGAGCGATCAGTTCTGAAGCCAATATGGTTGTGGATGACGTTGTTTTTGACAGCAACTATGCAACTCAAAGCCTCGGAGCAGCAATCAATCAATTCGGTGATACATTAAAGATCAGCAACAGTAAATTCCTCAACGGCAAAGGCGGCGGCGCGATTTATAATAACGGTGCGACTGTCACAATTGAGAATTCGGTATTTGACAACAACAAAGCCGGTAATTATGCCAATGCCATCTACAACACCCACACCTTGACACTCAAAGGTGCAACTTTCAGCAATGGTTACGGTGCTTCCAGCGGTACGATATATTCCAAATCGGAAGCCTCCTCGCTTATTCTTCAAAAAGCCGAAAATGGCAACAAAAACTATTTTACCGGTAATAAAGATTCCGTTGCGATGCAGATTGAGGGCATTGGAAATATTGCTGACACCGTACTTGATGGCAACCTTAATGGCGGTTTGAAAGTATCCGGCGGTACGGTTGCACTTAAAGACAGTGAATTTCTCACTAAAACTGATACGATTTATGTCACTGATCAAGGTTCTTTGACCATCACCGGAGATATCAAGCTCAACGCCAGTATCACTTGTGATGCAAATGCAGCAGTTCACGGTGAAAATGTCAACTTCACATTCGGCAATGCCGATGCGATAGACTTTGCCGCTATCACCCTCAGCGGTACCAACAGTTTGACTTTCAACGGTGCGCAGGTCAACTTCACTGTCACCGGTGATCAGGCTCAGAGTTTGAATGGTGCGGCGATCACCGTTGACGGCAGCCTGTGGCAGAATGAAAATCTTACCATTGCCACCGGTATCAAGGATATCGGCACAGTTACCGTTACCAACAATGCCGATAACAAACTTGAAGCGGTTCTGGTCGGCACTGATCTGGTGCTGAAAGAAAAAGCCACTATCTCCGATGGTGCTGTCATTGAGCAAAACTTCATCAATAATACCAATTCCAGTCTCATCACCGGCGGTGAAATCAAAGCTGTTTTCGTCGGTACGGATCTTACATCCGGAAATGTGGATACCGAAGTTCAGGGCGGTAAGTTCAGCAAATTCTTTGTCGGCGG
>JAFVRD010000039.1 GCA_017504435.1 Lentisphaeria bacterium
AGAAATACAATCAATAAAAACAAAAAAGGGGTGAATTGACAAAGTAAACGCACATTTGTAATAGTAAATACACGTTGAGGGTAGAAAATCGCGCGTTTACTTTTACAATCGACACGATTTTCAAAGTATTGCAGATAGATAATATACATCTTGAAAAATAACAAAAGTATGCTATATTACTTTTGTTTATTATTTTTTACATTGATAAGGAGTTTTGGCATGAAAAGTTTTATTGTCGCTTTAGGTTTATTTGTAGTCATTATTTTACTTTCCGGCTGTGTTGCCAATACATTAAATTTATCTGAACAAGAACAAGCAGATGCTATAAAAAAATATCCGAGAACCGGATTAAATTTGCAACCAGATGATGGTGTTGGCATGGTAACCGCGAAAGTTTTCACAAGAATTATTTTATGGCCAATTACAATTGGTATTTCAGAAGGTGTGTTATTGGATGAAAGAAATGCATCTTTTTCCAAATATTCTGCTGATTTAAACGCCCAACGCATAAAGGCATATTACGATTCTTTCTTAAATAAGTCAAAACATGTTGTGATAAAAGAGTTTGGACCTCCCCAAAGGACATTCCCTGATGGCAATAACGGAGAAGTGTATATTTATGAAAAGATTACCACCACAGGAGGACATAGTTATGGTAATCAAAATTATTATAGTCATACACCGATTCGCTACCACAAGTCTATTAAAGAATTTTATTTTAATGCCAAAGGAATATGCTATCTGTGGAAAACTGATTTTATTGAAAATACAACGCCATAAAATATTCCGTTCTTAACATAGTAAATGTCTGCGGTGCGACTGTTTTTCGGGGCGGCTTTTATTTCATCGGAATTTACAGACAATTACTTTGAGGTAGAAACTGTTCTCTGTTTTGACTTTTATGCTTTCGGAGATGTTTCCAAACACCATCCGTTTTTCCGGCAAAGGCTTTCGCTCAACCTCTGCCGTAAAACGGATCTTGATTATATTGCCGGGTCAATTCTGTTTTGCAGAATCCTGCCGGTGCTTTTGGCTGTGCTTGTAGAGCCACAGCGGAATTATTATGAATACTACTGTACCGATCAGCAGAAATGCTATATAACCCAATACATACGCAGTGCCTTTTTCCCGGACACCCGGGGTCGGAATAAATCCGGTAATGATCGCAAAAAGCGAAGTAAGGAACGCGATCCCCGAAACCAGCCACATACCGATTTTTCCGCCCGGCACCTTATATGGACGGGGAATATCCGGCTTGCTGTACCGCAGTTTGATCGCCGCTGCGAACATCAGCAGATACATTACCATATACAGTTGCGCCGTAAGAGCAGACATCAGCCAGAACGCACCGCTGATCGTCGGCATAAAAAGTACCACCAGTGCCAGCAATGAAGAGATCACAGCCTGAATTATCAGGATCGTGGTCGGCATTCCCGCTGCATTGCGGCGCTGCCAGAATTGGGGCAAATATCCCTCTTTTGCAACTTCCAAAACCCCTTTTGACGGCCCTAAAACCCAGGTTACCACCATAGTCAAAGCCCCATAAGAAAGCAGAAAACACATGATCGGAGTCATCCACGGAATGTGGAATATCTTGAACATCGCCGCAAATGCCTGATCCGCTCCGGCGGCAAGACTTATTTCGTTGGGGGGAATCACCAATGCAATCGCCAGTGAGCCAAGTACGCTCAACAGAATCACCAGAAAACATGCCGTAAAAATAGCTTTCGGGAAATCCCGTACCGGATTTTTCATTTCTGTAACATGTATTGCCGACATTTCCATCCCCGCCAGCGCCACCATCATTCCTGACAGCAGCATAAGCTGATTCCAGTTGCCGAGTTCAGGGATCAATGCTTCGGCACTGAACGCAATTTGAGGCGTTTTACCCGCAACGATATAGCCGACAGCCATCAGAATTATTGCTGCTCCGGGGATCAGAGTTCCTGCCAATGCCCCCGAACTGCTCAACCATGCCGAAAGCCGCATGCCCCGGAAGTTGAGGAATGTAGCAAGCCACAACATGATCCAGATCGTGATCAGCACAAACCAGCGGTTATGCGCCCACGCCGGATTGACCACATAAGCTATAGATGACGCTACAAAGGTCAGAACCGCCGGAAACCACGGCAGATTTTCCACCCATTGCATAAAAACCGCCACAAAGCCCCATTTGGGCCCGAAAGCCTCTTTGACCCAAAGATAGACCCCGCCATCCTGCGGCCAACTGGAAGCAAGTTCTGCCGAAACCAGTGCTGACGGTACAAAGAAGCAGATTGCCGCCATGGTAATATAAAAAATCACGCTGTAACCGTATTCAGCTTCCGACGGCAGATTGCGTAAAGATAATACCGCTGCAACTGTCAACAGCGACATGGTCATAACGCTCATATAACTTTTTTTCATACTTTTATCTCCTGAACTTACTTTTTGATACATAAAGTGCGGAAGATTGTCTGTTCACCGCGCCGTTCACGGGTGATACCGTGAATATCGCCTTCATAGCCGGGGAACATATTTTCAAATTTTTCCCGGGCAAGCAGATATTCAGCAATGGCATTGGCTTCGCCGGAAACGGTTTCGCCACCCATCATTACCGGAATACCCGGCGGATACGGCACCAGCATCACTGCAACAGTCCGGTTGTTGATTGCTGATACATCAACCATTTCCACATTGCCGCGTACCACATGTGCCGCCGCTTCAACCGGCAGCATAGCGGGGGTGGGTATAACCTCAAAAGCACGGTGCATTAACTCTATCAACTTATGTTCGCGCAAATAATTGTGCATGGCTTCGCAATGGGATTTGAGAGTTTCGCTGCCATAGCGTTCCGGATAACTTCTGACCAGTTCCGGAAATACTGATTCCAGCGGAGTGTCGGAATCGTAAAGTTTTTTGAATTCAAACAGTGCCGCCAGCAATGAACCCTGTTTGGCGCGGTTGGTTCCGAGCGAGTTCAACAGTAAAAATGAGTAATAATCAGTTTTTTCGCAGACAATATTGTGTTTGATCAGGAAATTGCTGACGATCGATGCCGGAATACCGCCATGGTCAAGCATATTGCCGGAATTATCAATACCCGGCGTGAGGATCGTGAGCTTGATAGGGTCAAGCATCACATAATTTTCTTCAATATCCTCAAATCCGTGCCAGTTATCCTGATTATTGAGTACCCACGGGGCTTGATTTTCTGCCAGATAAGCGGTCGGACAATCGGCAAACTCCACACTGTTTCCTTTGTATTTTACAGTCGGCGGCTGCCACATGCTGAAAAACCAATCCCCGTTCCGGTGCAGATTGCGTTCCAGATCAGCCATTTTCCGGCGCAGCTGGACAGCTTCCCGAATAATGTCGCCGAGAATCGTTATACCATTGTCCTCCATCATCTTGGTTGCCACATCCAGCGAAGCGATCATGCTGTACTGCGGCGATGTGGAGCCATGCATCATATATGATTCATTGAACAATACCGGATCGATTTGCCGTTCTGAACCATTGCGGATGTGCAGCATCGAAGCCTGTGAAAATGCAGTCAGCAGTTTGTGCGTGGACTGCGAACAGAATACCGGGTGTCTGCAATCTTTTGCCGCCATGCCGTAATGCCCGGTATAAACCGGGTGAAAATGAGCATAAGCATACCATGCTTCGTCAAAGTGGAAATTTTTTATCATTTCATTCCGGCAGCTTTCTGTAAAAATCGCTCCGGTATTGTAACATACGCCATCGTAGGTGGAATTGGTAAGCGCGCTCATTTTTATATGTTGATTTTTATCCGCGATCAAAGGATGTGCCGCGATCCGTTTTTTTATGGAACCGGCTGAAAATTCCGATAACCTGACCGGTCCGATGATTCCTCTGGCATTGCGGCGGGGAATCATATAAACCGGAGTTGCCCCGGTTATGACCATGGCGTAATTGAGCGATTTATGGCAGTTGCGGTCTACCAGGGCAATATCTCCGGGCAGTACCTGACTGCGCCAGATGATTTGATTTACCGTGCTGGTGCCATTCAAAACATAATAAGTTTGATCTGCGCCGAAGACTCTGGCAGAGTTGCGTTCAGCATCACCGGCGGCACCTTCATGATCCAGCAGCGAACCCAGTTCCGGAACCGAAATAGAAAGATCACTGCGGAAAGTATTTTCGCCGAAAAACTTGAACATTGCCACTCCGGCAGGAGCGCGGAGAAAGCCCTGTCCGCCCAGATGACCGGGAGTGTGCCACGCATATTTATAGCGTTCAGAATACTCCACAAGTTTTCCGAAAAACTCCGGCAGAACATTTTCTGAATAACTCTTGACCCAGTTGGCAATACGCCCGGCAATAAATTCAACAGTATCGGCAGTTTTCCACAGACAATCGTTGATTTTGTTGAGTACGCATTGCGGAAGATTTTCGGTTTCAAGGTGATCGGTCAACAGTATTACCGGAATTTTCGAGTTCCGGTGCCGGATATGTTTCAGCAGAGTTTCCGGAGCCATTTTTTCGCTGTGCTGTTCAAACTCAAGATCCCAGTCGATCACCACGCAACCGATGTCTGCCCGGCTGGAGAATATTTCTCCGGCATCTTCATAGCTTGCAGCAGAAATAACGCTGCAACCGGAAGTCTTCTTTAATTCATTCAGCAGCTCACGCAAGCGGTGTCCCTCATTACTGTCTGCAGAAAATTCTCCGGATACAATCAGTACCGGCCAATCAGCAAGTGTCATTTTCACAATACTCTTTCCTTTTGTTTTA